>DLIT01000030.1 GCA_002483865.1 Brevundimonas sp. UBA7635 | reverse complement strand
GCCCTGGATGAAGCCAAGGCGGCCAGCCCCACCAACCCCTCGACCGACGACCAGGGCCTGCTGGCCATGGCTGCCTCGGTCCTGAACCCCTTCAACTGATTTCGTAAGGACACCCAGACATGAGTATCAATGGTGCCATGCTGGCCGGCGTTTCCGGCCTCAACGCGAATGCCGCTGCCCTTTCGACCATTTCCCAGAACATCGCCAACGTGAACACGGTGGGCTACAAGCGCGCCTCGACCGAGTTTGCAACGGTGGTTAACAGCCAGCAACACGGCACCAGCTTCTCGGCGGGTGGCGTCAAGGCAGCCGCCCGTCACTTCATCAGCCAGACCGGCCTGCTTCAACGCACGACCTCGAATACTGACTTGGCCATCGCTGGCCAGGGCTTTTTCGTCGTGACCGAGAAATCTGAAGACCTGACCAATACGGATGCACGCCTGTTCACCCGTGCCGGGGCTTTTACCGTCGACAAGCTGGGCTATCTGCAGAACACCTCAGGCTATTATCTACAGGGCTGGCCGGTCGATGCCGAGGGGGCTATCGATTCGGACCCGTCAGACATGACGCGCCTGCGCTCGATCAACGTCGGCACGGTCGGTGGTGCCGCCGAACCCACCACCCGCGTCGGCCTGAACGCCAACCTGCGCGACAGCACCCCGACGGTTGACAACATCGCGGACTACGACCCTGCCACTGCCAACATGGCCAACGGCAGCTTCGAGCCGGACTTTGAGATCACTGTCCCCGTATCGGATTCCAAGGGTGGTCAACGTAACCTGACCGTCGCCTTCCTCAAGGCCGGTCCCAACACCTGGCACGCCGAAGTCATCGCGCCTCCTGGGGTTGTCGATGATGCCCCCAATGGCCTGATACACAGTGGCAGCATTGCCTTCACCCGCGACGGTCGTTTCGATCCGAACAACTCGACGTTGATGACCAATGGCGAGTTGGAACTGACCATCGGTGCCTCTGACCCCGACGGGACCGGCGTGCGCTGGGCCCCTGATTTCGGAGCCAACGCCCAGACCATCAGCTTTGACCTGAACGCCGCAGCCGGTGGCCTGACCCAGTATGATAGCGCCTCCATCGTCCAGGCGACCTTCACCAACGGCACCACCTTCGGCAACCTGACCGAGATCAAGATCGATGACACCGGCTACGTAACGGCCATCTTCGACAACGGCGTCATGCGCCGAATCGCCCAGGTCGCCCTGGCCACCTTCCCGAGCACCGACAACCTGACCGAGGTCTCGGGCAATGCCTTCCGCGTGTCCCAGAACTCCGGCACCTTCAACCTGAAAGCCCCCGGAACGGGCGGTGCCGGCCTGCTGGCGTCCTCGCAGCTGGAGTCCTCGACCGTTGACCTGTCGACCGAGTTCACCGGCCTGATCACGACCCAACGCGCCTACTCGGCCTCGTCCAAGATCATCACCACAGCCGATGAGATGCTGGCCGAGCTGATCAATATCAAACGCTGATCAGACTCCACGATTCCGTGAGTAAGGCCTTGTTAGACTCAATGAATCCTTCGTTGAAGGACCACCGCCGAGGGGCCTGGGGCAGCCGACATCTTAGGTTTTCCTTCACCACGACGCTTAAAGTGGCCTTAGCGGCAGGCGTCCTAGTGTGCTCGTCAATGGTGGTGGTGAAAGAGGCTTAAGCCCATGCTGCAAGAGCGACGCCTAACGAATACAGGCGAACAATATGTGGTCGGCCCGACGGGCACGCCCCTGACCCTGCGCGATCTTCCGCCGGCTGACACCAACCGCTGGGTGATCCGTCGCAAGGCCGAGGTCGTGGCGGCGGTTCGGGGTGGCCTGATCAGCCTGGAAGATGCGCTTGAGCGCTATCGTCTGACGGCCGAAGAGTTCATTGCCTGGCAACAGGCAATCGACAAATGGGGCATGCAGGGCCTGCGCACGACGCGGATCCAGAGCTACCGGGACTGAAACCGTCCCCCTCAAGGAAGACAGGCCGTCCCGAACCGGGGCGGCCTTTTCCTTTGGGCCTGTGCCTCGAAATCGCGCCAGACCTTCTCTATATGGCGCGCATGACCGTGATCGACCCCGTCTGCCCCGTTCCGACCATCACCCCCATGTCCGGCACCGCCGACATGGAGGCGGCGATCGAGAGCGCGCGACAGGCCGTTGGCCTGCCGGTCGGATCGCGGGTGGTGGCCGCCATGTCGGGCGGCGTGGATTCGACGGTCGTCGCCGCCCTGCTGCACAAGGCGGGCTATGACGTTGTCGGCGTGACCCTGCAGCTCTATGACCACGGTGCGGCCCTGAAGAAAAAGGGAGCCTGCTGCGCCGGTCAGGACATTCACGATGCCCGTCTGGCCGCCGACATGATCGGCATCCCGCACTATGTGCTGGACTATGAGAGCCGCTTCCGCGACGCCGTCATCGACCAGTTTGCAGACTCCTATCTGAAGGGTCAGACACCGGTGCCCTGCATCCGGTGCAACCAGACGGTCAAGTTCCGCGACCTGCTGGACGTGGCCCGCGACCTGGGGGCCGAGGCCATGGCGACGGGCCACTATGTCCGCCGCGCCGTGGGTGCCGACGGCCGCGCCCGGATGCGCAAGGCCATCGACCATTCGCGCGACCAATCCTACTTCCTGTTTGCGACGACCCAGGCCCAACTGGACTATCTGCGCTTCCCTCTCGCCGACCTGGATAAGCCCCAGGTGCGGGGCGTGGCCGCAGCCCTCGGCCTGAAGATCGCAGCCAAGCCGGACAGCCAGGACATCTGCTTTGTGCCGTCGGGTGACTATCGCACCCTGATCGACCGTCTGCGTCCCCAAGGCCGCGAGGCGGGCGAGATCGTTCACATGGATGGTCGCGTCCTGGGTCAGCACGGGGGCATCACCGACTATACCATCGGCCAGCGCCGCGGCCTGAACGTCGCGGTGGGCGAGCCCCTGTTCGTCATCAAGCTGAACCCCGAGCTGAGACAGGTCATCGTCGGCCCGCGCGAAGCCCTGCTGACTGCCAGCCTGACGCTGGAGGAAATGAACTGGCTGGGCGACCAGCCGACGATTGAGGACGCCGCCCGCGACGGGGCTCCCGTCCTGGCCCGCGTCCGCTCGACCCGCCAGCCCTCCCCCGCCCGCCTGGAGTTTCAAGACGGGACGGTAAAGGTCGTCTTCGACGAGGGCGAGGAAGGTGTTGCACCGGGCCAGGCCTGCGCTCTGTACGATCCGGCCGACGACGAACGCGTGCTGGGCGGCGGCTTCATCAAGAGCACCTCGGCGGTCGTTCCGGCCTGACGCCGGGCGGAGCCAAGCCTCTGGGCAAGGTCTCGGCCACACGGAACCCTGCCGCCGCGGCGCTGGTTGTTCGGGCTTGTCACAGATTGTGGGAGCTCGACATGACCGATCGCCTGACCATGCAGGACCCGCGCGAACAATATCCGCGTCCTCCGTTCAAGGCCCAGCCTCAACCCAGACCGGGCCTGGCCACGGAAATGGAACCTCGCCCTGACCATGGCGAGGACAGCTATCAGGGGTGCGGTCGCCTGAAGGGACGCAAGGCCCTGATCACGGGCGGAGATTCCGGCATCGGGCGCGCGACCGCCATCGCCTATGCCCGCGAAGGGGCCGATGTCGCCATCAGCTATCTGCCGTCCGAGGAAGAGGACGCCCAGGAGGTCATTGCCCTGATCGAACAGGCGGGCTGCAAGGCCCTGGCCCTGCCCGGCGATGTGCGCGAGGAATCCTGGAACGCCACCATGGTCCAGCGCGTGGTTGAGGCTTTTGGCGGACTGGACATCTTGGTCGTCAATGCAGGCCGCCAGCAGTATCGCGAGGACGTCAGCCAGGTCTCGACCGCCGATTTCGACGCCACGCTGAAGACCAACCTCTATGCCCTGCACTGGCTCTGCCAGGCCGCCGCGCCCCATATGCCGCCCGGTGCCGCCATCATCACGACCTCATCCATCCAGGCCTATGAGCCGTCCGACATCCTGATGGATTACGCCACGACCAAGGGCGGGATAGTTACCTACACCAAGGCCCTGGCCAAGCAGATGATCGAGAAAGGCGTGCGGGTAAACTCGGTCGCGCCCGGTCCCTTCTGGACCGTGCTGCAGCCCAGCGGTGGACAGCCCCAGGAAAAGGTCGAACAGTTCGGGGCCAAGAGCGCGTTTGGCCGTCCCGGCCAGCCGGTCGAGATAGCCCCCATCTATGTCCTGCTCGCCTCGCAGGAGGCCAGCTTTGTCACCGGCGAGGTCTGGGGCGTGACCGGCGGTGCCGGGATCGCCTGATTTGTATCAGGCCGCGTCGTCTTCGCGCGGCATGACGTCGGCCAGGGTGGGTCCGCCTGCGTTCCAGGTCAGGTTGATCTCACGCGGTTTGACGATCTCATTGCAACAGCCACAGGCGATGCGTGGTTTCAGACTGTGGCCACAGGTAGTGTGCACCATCGAAACACCGCTGTGCGCCTCGCCGTAGATGTGCTTTTCGCCCCACGCGTGCAGGGTCACCAAGACCCCGTACAAATCCTTGCCCTTGGCGGTGAGGACATATTCGTTGCGCGGCGGGCGCTGGGAATACAGCCTTGGTTCCAGCACCCCGTGCTGGACCAAGGACTTCAATCGGGCGGCCAGGACATTGCGCGCTACGCCCAGCCGTTCCTGCCATTGCTCGAACCGGCTGATGCCGTTGAAGGCGTCGCGGATGACCAAAAGCGTCCAGGGGTCCCCGATCACTTCAAGCGTGGCGGCGATGGAGCAGCTTTGGCGGCTGTAGTCTGCTGTGCGTCCCATTTCTCGAAAGTGACGCGACGTCATCGTTTTGACAAGTCGGTTGCCAAAGCGGACCCAGTTAGTAGGTTGCCTTTCAGTATGGACTGGAACCTGTGCCCGGTCTGCCACTACGTCCCATGTGCCATTTCGCCCCGACCGCTTGAAAT
>DLIT01000151.1:3576-5835 GCA_002483865.1 Brevundimonas sp. UBA7635 | reverse complement strand
GGCCGAGGCGGCTCGTGCGGCGGGCGCGCGGGTCATCCTGCTGGCCCATACCGCAGACGACGTGGGCGAGGGAGACTGGATGCGGGCGCGTGGCTCGACCCTGGGGCAGTTGCGGGACTGGTCGCCATCGCCGGTATGGCCGCAGGGACGCGACCTGGTGCTGTGTCGTCCCTTGCTGGGCGAGCGGCGGCAGGTCCTGCGCGACTTCCTGAAAGACCGAGGCCAGGCCTGGATCGATGACCCGGCCAATGACGACGACCGCTATGGCCGCAGCCGGGCTCGCACCGCCCTGGCTGGCGAGCTTCCTGTACCGTCCAGGAGGCCGGAGCCAGGCAAGGTCAGTCGGATAATGGCGGACGAGGGGGCTTGGGCCGGGGTGTTCGAGGTGGATCGCCAGGTGTCGGCACGAAGTCTGGCTGTGGCCCTGGTCTGCGCCGGGGGCGGGGACCAGCTGCCGCGCGGGGATCGGCTGGCGATGCTGAAAGACCGGCTGGCGCGCGGTGAAACCCTGACAGCCAGCCTGGCTGGCGCACGGATCGAGGCCGAGGGTAAGCGTGTGCGGCTGATGCGCGAGCCGGGTGAGTTCCGCCGTCAGCAAGGGCTCTGCCCAGTGCTGATCCCCGGACAGGCTATGGTGTGGGACGGCCGCTTCGAGATCGGGGTGGATGAAGCGGGCTGGCGGGTGGTGCCCGCACAGGGGCGGATCGGGCGACTGGAGCGCACCGCACGCGCCCTGATCGCCCCCTTGCCACCAGCGGCGCGCGCCAGTCTGCCGGTCTTGGAAAACCCTAAGCGAGATCAAGTGGTTCTGGCCGGACAGCGGGGATGGATGCGGCCGTTGATAGCCGAGCGCCTGGCCCTGGCCTTGGGCGAAAAGACGCAGGAGGGTGATCTCTTTGATCCAGTCCATGGCGAAACGCCCGTGTCTGCCCTATTTTCACGCAAAGACTGATGATCAGCCGTCGTTGGCGGGGGCTGAGAAACCGAGGAACGAATGAACCTTCGCAACTTCGCCATCTGGGGCGTGATCCTGCTGGGGCTGGTGGCCTTCTACGCTGCGGTCGGCCAGAACGGCGGGCCGAACATGCCCGGGGCCAAGGCTGGTGCCCAGGCAGGCAAGCCTGATCCCATCACCTATTCCGAGCTGCTGACAGCGGTCGAGCGCGGCGAGATCAAGTCCGTCACCGTGCGCGGCGAGAAGGTCCAGGGCGTCTATAAAAACGACAGCAAGTTCACGACCATCCTTCCGATCGCCAATCCGGAACTGGTGGACCGCATGGCGGCTGCGGGGATCGAGGTGGACGGCAAGTCGACCGACCAGCCGTGGTGGTCGGGGGTCCTGGGCCTGTTGCTGCCCGTCATCCTGATCATCGCCTTCTGGCTGTTCATCATGAACAGGATGCAGGGCGGGGCAAAGGGGGCCATGGGCTTTGGCAAGTCCAAGGCCAAGCTGCTGACCGAGCACAAGGGCCGCAAGACCTTTGAAGACGTGGCGGGCGTCGATGAGGCCAAGGATGAGTTGCAGGAGGNNGGTAAGACCCTGCTGGCCCGCGCCGTGGCCGGTGAGGCGGGCGTGCCCTTCTTCTCGATCTCGGGTTCGGACTTTGTGGAAATGTTCGTCGGCGTCGGTGCCAGCCGCGTGCGCGACATGTTCGAGCAGGCCAAGAAGAACGCACCCTGCATCATCTTCATCGATGAAATCGATGCGGTGGGTCGTCACCGGGGCGCAGGCCTTGGCGGCGGCAACGATGAGCGCGAGCAGACGCTGAACCAGCTGCTGGTCGAGATGGACGGCTTTGAAGCCTCGGAAAACATCATCCTGATCGCCGCGACCAACCGTCCGGACGTGCTGGACCCGGCCCTGCTGCGTCCGGGCCGCTTCGACCGTCAGGTCGTGGTGCCCAACCCCGATGTCTCGGGTCGTGAGCGCATCTTGCGCGTTCACATGAAGGATGTGCCGCTTGCCGCTGACGTCAACGTCAAGACGATTGCGCGTGGTACGCCCGGCTTCTCGGGGGCCGACCTGGCCAATCTGGTCAACGAGGCCGCCCTGATGGCCGCGCGCAAGGACCGCAAGATGGTCACGCACCGCGACTTCGAGGACGCCAAGGACAAGGTGATGATGGGCTCGGAGCGCCGCTCCATGGCCATGAACGAAGAAGAAAAGCGCCTGACCGCCTATCATGAGGCCGGTCACGCCATCGTCGCCATCAACGTCAAGGAAGCCGACCCGGTCCACAAGGCCACCATCGTGCCGCG
>DLIT01000151.1:0-3543 GCA_002483865.1 Brevundimonas sp. UBA7635 | reverse complement strand
GACCGCATCGCCATCATGGCCGGTGGTCGCGTGGCTGAAGAGCTTATCTTCGGCAAGGAAAACATCACCTCTGGTGCGTCATCGGACATCCAGCAGGCCACCAAGCTGGCTCGCCGCATGGTGACGCAGTGGGGCTTCTCGGACGTCCTGGGCACCGTGGCCTATGGCGAGAACGAGCAGGAGGTCTTCCTGGGCCACTCGGTCGCGCGCAGCCAGAACATTTCCGAAGAAACCGCGCGCCTGATCGACAGCGAGGTCAAGAAGCTGGTCACGTCCGGTTGGGATGAAGCTCGCAAGATCCTGACCGAAAAGGCCGCTGATCACGAGGCCCTGTCGCAGGCTCTGCTGGAGTTTGAAACCCTGTCTGGTCACGAGATCACGGATCTGTTGGAAAAGGGCATCAAGCCCAACCGGGACGAGGCCCTGGACCCGGTGTCCGGTCCGTCCGTCTCGGTGCCGGTGACGCCGGTCTCGGACGGCGTTGATGTTGAAACCCCTACGGTCGATCACGACAAGCCGGAGCCGACGCCTCCGGCCTCGACGAGCGTCCCGACGGTGAACTGAGCCGCCTGGCCCTGAACAGGGAAAAGCCGCTGCGGAGCGATCCGCAGCGGCTTTTTGCATCTGTGGCTGGGCGAGGGTCAGGTCCGGGACGCCACCGACGATGTCTAGTGGGTCAGCTGGGCGACGATGTCCTCGTCCTCGATCAGGATGGGGGTCAACTGGCGCAAGGTGCCCGAGGCATCGGGCCAATGAATGGTCTGGCCTTCCTTGAGGCCCAACAGGCCCGCGCCGACGTGGGACAGGATGGAGATCCTGCCCGTATCAATGTCAGCCTGGTTTGGCAGGACCAGCTGGACGCGGCGGACCTTGTCAGACGAACCGTCGGTGTAATGGACCCAGCGGTTCAGCCCCACCACGGTCCTGGGCAGGCTTGCGGTCTTGCACACCTTGGCGCGGTCCAGTTCCTGCTGCAGCAGGCCAGCTACGCCCTTGCCGGGCAGGTCGCCGACCAGACGGTCCAGGGTGTCAAAATCGGTTTGGCTGATGGTGATGTTGGGCAGGGCCGGTGGGCGGCTGCGTGATTTGGTCAGGGTCATTTGGGTCTCATTGAAACAGGGATAGGCGGGGTGCGAGATCAGGCCGCTGTCGGGCCGTCATCGTCCCCGCCGTCGGTTGGAGTGGGGTCTGCCGGTGTCGGTGTCGGCGCGGATGGGGCAGGGCCGCGGTCGGGACGTCGGAACGGCAGGATGTCGGCGCTGTGAGCAGGCTCGGACGCCGGGGGCAGGAGTTGGTCCATGGCACGCGCACTCGCGGAGCCGAGTCGGGGCGCGAGGTCTCTTTTGGTTTGTCGGAAAAAAAGCGAAGCGGAAACGCCCCGTAGCGGTCGACAGCGTTTACGCGGCCGCTACGGGTTAATGGCCTTCGACGCGGCGTCCCGCGTGGGAGAGGCGTCGAGCCTGATGGATGAAACTTCGCACCATGATGCTATGAGGCTGATCCTCGGCGACGGATTTGTCAAATCCCGCCCCCATCACGGAGTGCCCATGAAGCCGTCCATGCCCCTGATCATGGGAATCCTGAACGTGACGCCGGACAGTTTTTCCGATGGTGGCCAACATGGCTCGTTCGATGCGGCGGTAAGCCATGGCCTGGCCATGGCGGCAGCCGGAGCCCACGTACTGGATGTCGGCGGCGAGAGCACACGGCCGGGCTCCGACCCCGTCAGCGTGGACGACGAGATCGGGCGGGTCGTGCCGGTGATCAGGGCCCTGAAGTCGCGCTGGGATGGCCCGATCAGCATCGACACGATGAAGCCCGAGGTGGCGCGAGCCGCCGTCGAAGCCGGCGCTGGGATATGGAATGATGTCTCTGCCCTGTCCCATGCTCCGGACAGTCTGTCGGTGGCGGCCGAGCTGGGCTGCGAGGTGGTGCTGATGCACATGAAGGGCGAGCCCAGGACCATGCAGGATGCGCCGCACTATGAGGATGTGGTGGCTGAGGTGGTGGCCCACCTGCGCGCGCGGGCCGAGGCGGCGATAGCGGCGGGTGTGGAGCGCAAGGCAATCTGGCTGGACCCCGGTATCGGCTTTGCCAAGACGGCGGATCATAATCTGAAGCTGACCCGTCATCTGTCGGCTCTGGTCGATCTGGGTTTCCCGGTGCTTTATGCCGCCAGCCGAAAGCGCGTCATCCAGGCGGTGGACGATACCGCCGATCAGGCGACGGACCGGTTGGGCGGGTCGCTGGCGCTGGCCCTTGAAGGGGCCATGCGGGGTGCAGCCATGGTGCGGGTCCATGATGTGCGCGAAACCGTCCAGGCGCTGAAAGTCCAGGCGGCCGTGACAACGGCCTGAGAGACGGGCTTCGGGCGCGCCCGGTCAGCCCGCGACGTCCGGGTCGCTATCGCGGATGAAGCGCGGTTCGATCGCCTGTTCGAGCCAAAGCTTGGCCCCGGCAAGAACCAGGGTGAAGCCTTCCATGGCTTTCAGAGCGGCCTCAAGGCCGGTTTCGTCCGTCGGGAAGCTGCTGTTGATGATCTCGACCCAGGTCGCGCGGCCGCGCTCTTCAAAGCGGAACTCAATCTCGGATGGGGTGTTTTCTGTGTCCCACAGGATGAGGATATGCCTGTCCCGTTCCATCGACTTGACCTCGATCTTGATCGAGAGATCAAACATGGCCCAGGTCCAGGTGGCCTTGGCACCGGGGCTGAGGCGCCGGTCAGCATGGGTAAACCAGAACCAGGTGGTTACACCTGGCTCGGTAAACGCCTGATAGACCTCGTCAACAGGCCTGCGGATCAGCATTCCGGTTTTGACAGGTAAGGTTTTCATTCAGAACCGAGGAAGCAAGTACAACTATCCATGCAATCCGGGGGGGATTGCACGTGAACGTGGCATCCTAATGTAGAGCTAAGCAATTGGATGCTAAAAAACCGACGAAATATTCTAGATTTTTCCAATCCAGCAGTATCTGACCACTGTTTGGATAATCTCAGCACAACCGTGCCGAGCATGATTGGTCCCCGTAGATGAGAAGGATCAATGACTTGATTTCGATCAGGAGAGCAGGGCTATTGCGCCGTCAATGATACAGGGACGGGAGTGTCGCATGAGCGAACCCAGAGGACGGGTTCTGATCCTGGCAGGATCGGATTCAGGCGGGGGCGCAGGCATCCAGGCCGACATCAAGGCGGTGACCATGCTGGGTGGTTTTGCCGCCACGGCGATTACGGCTGTGACTATCCAGAATACCATGGGCGTCCATGGGGTTCATCCCCTGCCGCTGGACGTCATTGAAGCTCAGGCCAGGGTGGTGCTGGACGACATCGGGGCGGACTGCCTGAAGACCGGGATGCTGGGCTCGGTCGAGGTGGTGCAGACCGTGGCCGAGATCATCGACTATGCGGACGGGGTGCCGGCCGTGGTCGACCCGGTGATGATCGCCAAGGGCGGATCGCCCCTGCTGGCCGAGCAGGCGATCGAGGCGGTGCGTCGCCTGATGGTGCCGCGCGCCACCCTCCTGACCCCCAATGCGCCCGAG
>DLIT01000171.1 GCA_002483865.1 Brevundimonas sp. UBA7635 | reverse complement strand
CCGACAAGCCGCATAGCGGCGCAGATCGGGGGACCCAGCGGCACCGAAGGTGATCTGTAATCCGAAGGGCTGCCTACCCATTTCGCGCTATCGCGCGCCGCTGGGTCCTCCGGTCAAGCCGGAGGATGATGGTATGGGGATGAGGCGGATAACCAGCCAAGACTTAATGTAAAGACAGCCAAGAAAAAGCCCCGCCGGGCGGACCGGGCGGGGCTTTTCGCTATTCAGCGGCTGATGGGATCAGGCGGCTTCGGCAGCGGCCTTGGCCAGCTTGGCCTGGTGGGCAGCCATGCCCGCGGCGATCAGCTCAGCGGCTTCGCCGGCGTCGCCCCAGCCGTTGACGGTGACCGACTTGCCCTTTTCCAGATCCTTGTAACGAGTGAAGAAGTGCTCGATCTGTTCGATCAGGATGGCGGGCAGCTGACGATAGCTGGAAACCTCAGTGTAGTAGGGGTTCAGCTTGTCGACCGGCACGGCCAGGATCTTTTCGTCGCCACCGGCTTCATCGACCATCTTCAGCACACCGATCGGGCGCGAGCGGATGACGCAGCCCGGCACCACAGGCGTCGGGTTCAGCACGATCACGTCACAGGGGTCGCCGTCATCCGACAGGGTGTGCGGGATGAAGCCATAGTTGCCCGGATAATACATGGCGGTGTGCAGGAAGCGGTCGACGAACAGAGCGCCCGATTCCTTGTCCATCTCATACTTGACCGGCAGACCACCTTGCGGGATCTCGATCACGACGTTGACGTCCCAAGGGGCGTTGGGGCCAACCGGAATGGCTTCGATGTTCATGATGCGCTCTTATTGCAGATGCGAACGGGAGAGGTGCGCGCGTGATAAGCTCTGTATGCCAGAACGGCAAGCGTCACACCGGGTTCAACGTCATGGGCCACTGTTCGCGGGGGTCTTGTTCGCGGGCCCGCAATAAGGGCATCAAGGCTTCATGCCACTGATCGACTGGATTGCCATCTCGCTCTTTTTCCTGGCCTGGCTGGGCTATGGCCCGGTGATGGGCCTGATCGCGCGCCGGCGCGGCTCGCTGAACCACGACATGCTGGTCGTGCGCAACAGCTGGATGATGGCCATGACCCATCGCGAGCTGAAGCTGGTCGACAGCCAGCTGATGGGCCACTCGATCAACTCAGCCAGCTTCTTTGCCTCGACCAACCTGCTGCTGATCGCGGCGGTGGCGGGCATTCTGTTCGGCGGCGAGGCGGCGCTGCGGGGCGTGGCCGCCGTCGGGGCCGAGCCCGTGCCCCTGGCCATGCTTGAGGCCAAGCTGGCGCTGATCCTGGTATGCCTGGCGCGCGGCCTGCTGGATTTCATCTGGTCGCTGCGCCAGATGAACTATGCCCTGGCCCTGATCGGGGCCGCGCCCGAGATCAATCCCGAGGTTGACCGGGTCGCCTATGGTCAGGCGGTGGGCCAGGTGCTGAACCCGGCCCTGTCCAGCTTCAACCAGGGTGTGCGCGGCTATTATTTTGCCCTCGCCGCCGCGGCCTGGCTGTTCGGTCCGGTCTGGCTGGGTCTGGGCGCAATTCTGGCGGTCGGATTACTGGCTGGCAGACAGAAGCTATCGCCAGCGGCGCGGGCCATCCATCGGGCACGCGCTCTGCTTGAACGTAGCTGATCGTCGGTCACATTGCAGGCGCGAACAAATTATCCCCCAAGACCAAAGTCGCAAGCCTTTCACAGGATGGGTTTTTCGTAACAGGCTGTGATTGAGAACAGCTTTTCGTCTCTTGATATTTTGTGCACCGCAACCTAACTTGTCTTTCGACGCTTCCGAGCGTCATGCCCTTCCTGGGCGTTTCCTCCCTATAGACTTTTCATAGCCGCGCTTTCGAGCGCGGCTTTTTTTTGCCTTGGGCTCAGGTCCCGCAGGTTTCCAGCAGGGCGGCAACCACCCGGGCGATACCGTTCTGGCACCGTCGCCAGCCATCCGAAGGCCTGCCTTGGGTTTCATCCCAGTAAAGTCGACGACTCAACTCGATCTGCAGGGCCTCGAAGCCATCGTCGGGTCTTCCCCATACCTGGGTGGCAAAGCCACCGGCATAGGGGCGGTTCAGCGACACCCGCCAGCCCATGTCCTGAAACAACCGCGTCAGATGCCGCACCCGTTCGATGTCACAGGCTGTGCCGAACCGATCTCCCAGCACCACGTCAGGACCGCCCGGCCCGGTTGCCCGGTGTGGCATCGAATGCCAGTCGATCAGCACGGCCCGCCCCTGCTGCTGACGGACCGAGGTCATCAGTCCGGCCAGGGCCTGATGGTAAGGGGCATGAACTTCATCCAGACGGGCCTGGACCTCCTGCATGGACAGGAAGCGATCATAAAGGGGCTGGCCATCTCCGCTGAGACGCGGCACCACGCCATAGCCGGCGCGGGTCTTTGGTCCTGCCAGACCATTTTCGGGGCTGTCGCAGATCAGATAAGGGTCCAACTCCGAAGTCGCGCGGTTCAGGTCGACATAGGCCCGGCTGACCTGCCCCGTCAGTAGGGGCACCTGCCCCCTTGATGCGCGCGCCACCAGCCTATCCATGCCGATGTCACAGGCGCTGTGCAGACTGGCCTCGGTCAGGGCCCTGGCCGGGTTCATATCCGTCGGCACTACCTGGCCCGAATGGGGCGAGGCAAAGACCAGCAGACTATCCGCCGCCTCAGGTCGCACCAGACGATAGGCATGGGTGGCTTCGTCGATCATGGCCGAGCCATAGTCTGATTTTGTCAGCCTGCCCACTTTCGCGCCCAGGGCCGCGATTTTCACCGCCGATTCACAAATTCTGGTTCAGAATGACCGGGTTATCCAAGGACACTAACCCTCATGGCGCGAATCCTGCTGGCTGAAGACGACGGCTCGCTCCGCAAATTCCTGGCCCGCGCCCTGGAGCGCGCCGGTCACCATGTGGTCGAATGCGACAACGGCGACGAGGCTATTTCGGCGCTCGATCAAGAGGGGTTCGACCTGCTTTTGTCCGACATTGTCATGCCAGGTGCGGATGGAATCGAGGTCGCGCGCGTGGCGGCCAGCCGCCATCCGGGTATCCGGATCATGTTCATCACCGGCTTCGCCGCCGTGGCTCTGAGCGCGGCCCAGAGCGCACCCCAGGCCAAGGTCCTCTCCAAGCCCGTTCACCTGCGCGACCTGGTCGGCGAGGTCGAACGGATGATCGCCGCTTAGCCGAACAAAAAAAGACGAAAAAATAAGCAACAAGCCTCTTGCGTGGTCCGTAAACTGCGGGCTATACGACCGGCCTTCCCGCCCACCAAGGCAACTTGGACGGGCCGCAGAACAGGCGGACGCGTAGCTCAGCGGGAGAGCACTACGTTGACATCGTAGGGGTCACAGGTTCAATCCCTGTCGCGTCCACCAT
>DLIT01000003.1 GCA_002483865.1 Brevundimonas sp. UBA7635 | reverse complement strand
GGCTGAAGCCCGTGAAGCCCATGCGAAGGCCGTAAAGGCTCTGGATGCCGAGGCGCTGGTATCCGGCCCGATCATTGGCGGCAAACTGCTGTCGGGCGTCGAGGCTCGCGACGTTACCAACCCCTATGATCGTTCGCAGGTCGTGGGCCGCACGTCGGACGCTACCGCCGAACAGGTTGATCAGGCCGTCAAAAAGGCCGCCGAAGCGCAAGTCGCTTGGGACAAGATGCGCGGCGCTGGCCGAGCGCCGATCCTGCGCGCCATGGCCGATGCGCTGGAAGGCGACATGGACCGTCTTGTCGCCCTGCTGTCGCGGGAAGCCGGCAAGACCCTGAACGATGGCGTGGCCGAGGTGCGCGAGGCCGCAGACTTCTGCCGCTACTACGCCATGCTGGCCGAAAAGGACTTTGGCGGTCGCGAGACGCTGAAGGGGCCGACGGGCGAAGTGAATCAGCTCGTCCTGCATGGCCGTGGCGTATTCGCCGCCATCAGCCCGTGGAACTTCCCGCTGGCCATCTTCACCGGCCAGATCGTGGCCGCTCTGGCTGCCGGTAATGCCGTGGTGGCCAAGCCCGCCGAACAGACGACGCTGATCGCCGCCGAGGCCGTGCGCCTCTATTACAAGGCGGGCCTGAATCCCGATCTGCTGGCTCTGGTGCCGGGTCGTGGCGAGACAGTCGGTGCGGCCCTGACTGCCCATCCGATGATCGACGGCGTGGCCTTCACCGGCGGCACCGACACCGCCAATGCCATCAACCGTGGGCTGGCCAACCGCAACGGCCCGATCATCCCCTTCATCGCCGAGACGGGCGGCCTGAACGGTATGTTCGTGGACACCACGGCGCTGAAGGAACAGGTGATCGATGACGTCATCCTGTCGGCCTTTGGTTCAGCGGGCCAGCGCTGCTCGGCCCTGCGTATCCTCTATGTCCCGCATGATGCGGCCGATGGCCTGATCGCAGGCCTGAAGGGCGCTCTGGATGTTCAGGTGCTGGGCGATCCGACCGATCCGAAAACCGACATCGGTCCGGTGATCGATGCCGAGAGCCGCGAAAACCTCGAAAAGCACGTTGCCCGTCTGGAAACGGAAGCCAGGATCATCGCTCGCGGTAATCTGCCGGCTGACAGCGGCAAGGGCGACCTGTTCGTTCCGGTCATCGCCGAGATCCCGACGCCCGACTTCCTCGAGCGCGAGGTGTTCGGCCCGATCCTGCACGTCTATCGTTATCACCCGAAGGACCTGAAGGATGTTGCGTCCCGACTGGCTGCGCGCGGCTTTGGCCTGACGCTGGGTGTGCACAGCCGTATTGACGCCTTTGCCGAAGAGGTCATGGCCCTGGTCCCGGCGGGCAATGTCTATGTGAACCGCTCGATCATTGGTGCCGTCGTCGGCGTCCAGCCCTTCGGCGGCGAAGGTCTGTCGGGCACCGGCCCGAAGGCTGGCGGCCCAAACAGCCTGATCCGCTACGCCGCCGAAAAGGCCATCAGCATCAACATCGCCGCCCAGGGCGGTGACCCGGCCCTGCTGAATCTTTGATAACCACCGTAAACCCGGCCTCTGCAAACAAGTCATCGCAGAGGCCGGAAGTTTGGTCTAAAGCCACCGGCTAGGTGTTTGATGATCGAACTTTTCCGTACGGATCACGTCCTTGTCCGCAGTATCCCCTCGCAGGATACCAGCCGGTGGGTCGTGACCTTCGACAATTTTGGAATCGGTCCCGGTTTTGACCGTCCCGGCTTTGGCCAGGGCTTCCTGAAAGCCTCCGGGATCTCCGCCATCCATGTCATGGGTGTCGGCGACGACTGGTACCAGTATCCCGAAATGGTCGAGGCCATGGCGGCGGTGCGCGCGGCTGTCCAGGGGGCCGAGCGCGTCATGACCTATGGCTCCAGCATGGGCGGATATGCGGCACTGCGCTTTGCCGAAAGCGCCGGGGCCAAGGCTGTGCTGGCCCTGTCGCCCCAGTATTCGATCAACCCGGCCCTGGCCCCGTTCGAGCACCGCTGGAGCCAGGCGAGCGGGCAGATCCAATGGCTTGCCCAATTCGAATCCCCGCTGAAGACCAGGGCTGTCCCGGTTGTGGTCCATGACAGCTGCATCGAGGACCGGCTGCACGTCGAGATGATCCGCAAGGACATCGCCATCCAGTCCATCCGCCTGCCCTATGCGGGGCATCCGGTGACGACCAGCCTGTCCGAAATAGGCCAGTTGAAGCCTTTGGTCTTCCAGACCCTGTCAGGCGAGCTGGATCCGGTCGCTTTCCAGCGGCAGGCGCGCTCACTGCGCCGACGCAGCCCCAGCTATCTGGGCAATCTGGCCATGGCCCAGCCGCCGCACCGCTCCGGACTGGCGCTCAGCCTGGCCCAGCAGGCCTTTGCCGTGGCCCCTCACAGTGATCTGGCCCGGGCCTGCCTGGCCAGGATGCTGTCGCGTCAGGGCCGGCACGAAGAGGCAATCGCGACCATGGAAACCCTGGCTGGGCCGGATGCCGACGATTCTTATCGGATTCAGTTCGCAGAGGTTTTGGCCGAGGCAGGGGATCTGGAGCGCGCTATCCGCCTGGCTGAGGAGATCGTGGCGCTGGCCCCCGACCGGGCTCACCTGTTGGCGTGGAAAGGCCATCTGCATTGGCGCAATTATGAGCCCGACACGGCGATGGATCATGTCCGCAGGGCCCAGGCCATCGACGTCTTGAACCCTCATTTCGCCGTCACCATTGAGGCCTATGAGGCGGCGATCCGGGCCGAGGAAGCTGAGGCGCAGGATCAGGCCCGCAGCCTTCGCCCCCGGCCGCTGGGGCGGCTGCTGCGTGATCTTGGCCGCAAGCTGTCAGGTAATGCCTTTTCCGGGACCAGATAACGGGGGCCGAGCCGGAGGTTTCCGTCAGGCTGGTCCGCGCTGGACGATCAGGCCATAGGAGGTGGTGGGGAAGCCGGACAGCATCATCTGCAGGTGCGGCTGTTCGCGATAGGGCGGCACATCAATATAGCGGTCGATGGCCCCGTACCCCAGATTGAAGTCCAGTGGAGCCAGCCGGTGACCCTTCTTGGAAAGACGCAGGGCCAGTTCGGCAAAATCCCTGCGACGGAACAACACGGTGCCAAGATTATCGACGGTTTCCTCGTTCGAGCCGGTGTTGAACTCGGTCGTGTGAATGGCCCAGCCGCCGGGCTTCAAGGTTTCGATCGAGCGTTCGATGAAGGCAAGGCCATGCTCGATCGAGCCGAGGTGCTCTAGAGCGCAGGCTGACCAGCAGAAGTCGAAGCCGGTCAGGTGATCGGGCACCTGGTTCATGTCACAGGTCTCGAAAGTGACATTGGCATCGAAGACGTCATCAGGACACAGATGAGAATCACGCAGGGCTTCCAGGCCTGTTGCGTGCTGGTTGGTGTCGGTCCAGCCCATCTCCTGTGCATATTCGAGGTCTATGTCCGTCGCCACGATCTGACAGCCCTGGGCGGCGAAATAGGCGCTAAGTGGTTCTTCTCCGACGCCGAAACCCAGACCCTTGCGGCCAGGAACCAGCATGCCGCGCTCGTGCAGCGCCTGGCAGATGAAAACGAACTCCCACAGCTTGCGGTGATAGCGCAGGACCTGCCGTAACTCGTTGCTCCAATAGGAGAAATAAGGCTCCGAGAAACTTTCCTGGCGGCAGGGCGAGCAGGCCGTAAAGACCTTGGCCCCCGCGCTGCCCGCCTGAGGCGGTGGCTGGTTCAGCCACTGTTCCGCAGGAGGAAGGCCCAGGCTGTTGTAAAGGGTGCGCATCTCGCGCTGCTGCTCCATCAGCAGCTGGATGATCTGGTCTAGTTGGCGCGGGGTGTTCTTTGTGACGTCTAGCCATAGCTGGGTCTGGCGTTTGCGACGCTTGAAGAAATGAAGCGGTGACGTGGGCAAGGTCAGGTCCGTGGTGTTAAGGCCGCCAGAGGACGACATGGTCGGGCGGCTTTATCCGCGAGCAGGCCAGCCCCCGGCGCGGCTCAGCGCACTGGGAGCGGGGCGACCGATCTTTTGTCCGATCCAGATCGCGCAGGCAACCAGGGCATCGAGGTCATAACCCGTTCTGTAGCCTGCCCGTTCCAGCATATAGACAAGGTCTTCGGTCGCCACATTGCCCGTGGCCCCTGGGGCGAAGGGACAGCCGCCGATGCCGCCGACCGAGGCATCCAGGATGTCGATGCCCGCCTGGACCCCGGCATAGGCATTGGCCAGGCCGGTATTGCGGGTGTCGTGGAAATGCAGCCGCAGGGGGATGTCGCCCGCGACCTTGCGCGCCGCCTCGACCTTGCGCGTGACGCCCCAGGGATCGGCCACGCCTATGGTGTCGGCCAGGGCGATTTCATCCACCCCCAGCGCGGCTACCTGGCTGACCAGAGCGGTTATCCGCTCTACGGCAATCTCGCCGTCAAACGGACAACCCCAGACGCAGGACAGGGTAGCCGAGATCGTCGGCACGTTCTGATCGCCTGATATCGAATTGGCCCGGCCCGCCATGATGTCGGACAGCATCTGCACCTGCTGGGCGGTGGTCATGCCCTGGTTCTTCAGTCCAAAGCCATCTGATGCCGACAGGGACACATTGACCTCATCCAAGGGTGTCCCCAGCGCGCGATCATAGCCCTTCCCGTTGAGCACCAGGCCAATGCGGCTGCGGTCTGGCCTGGGGGACAGGGCCGCCATGACCTCTTCGGCACCGGCCATCTGGGGCACGTATTTGGGATGGACGAAGCTGACCGCCTCGATGCGTCGGGCCCCGGCGGCTTCCAGCCGCTCCACCAACTCGGCGCGCAGGGCAGGGTCAAGGATGGCCTTTTCGTTCTGCAGGCCGTC
>DLIT01000027.1:3012-4806 GCA_002483865.1 Brevundimonas sp. UBA7635 | reverse complement strand
TGGCGAGGGCCGTAACGGTCGCCGCCGCCGACGCCGCCGTGGCGGTCGCCGCGACGCGGAGGGCTCGGATGAGAGCTCGGTCGACATCGGCTCTGCCGAGGACGACGAGGATTCCGAAGGTGGCCGCCGCCGTCGCCGGGGCAGTGGCGGTGGTCGCCGCATCCGCGAGGACGGCGAACGCGACGCCTTTACCTGGGTCCGTGGCCGCACGCCCTCGCTGGAAGACCCCTACGTCTGGTTCGACCCGATCAATCCGGCCAACGATGCCGCCGAGCGTTCGGCGTCTGCGTCTGACGCGCCCAGCGTCGAGGTCGAGGATAATGGCGGTGAGCAGGCTGAGGGTGAACGTCGCGAAGGCCGTTCGCGCCGCCGTCGCTCTCGGGGCCGTGGCCGTGATCGCAACGGTGAGGGCCTGAGCCACGACCAGAAGGTCGAGATCCGCGCCACCAATGAGGGCCTGCCCCCCGTCGGTTCGCCGGAAACCCCGATGGCGACCTATATCGCTCCGGTGTCGAGCGAGAACGCCACCGAGACGGCTCCGGCAGTTGAGACTGTTGCCGAGGCTGCATCGATCGAAGCGCCCAAGCGTCGCCGCGTGCGCCGCAAGGTCAGCGACGCCCTCGCGCCTGAAACCCTTGCCGATGCACCCGCTGTCGAAAGCTCCCAAGTGACCCAGCCCGAGGCTCGCGTTGCCGAGGTTGCCGAGATCGCTGCAGAGCCGGAAGCGCCCATCCTCGCCGCGCCGGTGGTGCTGGACATCACCCCGAACGAGGCAGCCCTGGTGGAAGCCGCCATTGAAACTCTCACCCAGGCTGACTCCCCTGCTGCGGCGGGTGCGACAACACCGGAAGTGGACGTCGCGGCCCTGATCGCCGAGGATCCCAATCAGATCGTCGCTCCCCCGGCCAAGCCCAAGCGGGGCTGGTGGCGCCGTTGATCGGACACGATTAGGCGTGACAACACGGGGAAGATCGCTGCTCTGGAGACCTTCATGACCAGACTTCCCCGTGTTGCACTCCGTCTGACCGCTGCCGCTGCGGCCTTTGCCGTGGTGGCTGCCAGTGCCGCGACAGCTTCCGCCCAGAGCCTGATCCGGGACACCGAGATCGAAGGAATCATCGAGGAATGGTCGAACCCCGTCTTCGTCTCGATGGGGCTGGATCCTGATGAAGTTGAGGTCCTGCTGGTCAATGACGCGGATTTGAACGCCTTCGCGACCCGCGGCCGGATCATGGGCCTGAACACCGGCCTGATCCTTCGCACCAAGAGCCCGAACCAGTTACTCGGCGTGATCGCTCACGAGGCCGGGCACATCAAGAACCGCCACACCCTGCGTGACGGTGCCCAGAACGCCGGCATGCAGCCGATGATCATGACCATGGCTCTCGGTGCCCTGGCAGCGTTGGCAGGTGCCCCTGATGCAGGTGCGGCCCTTCTGGCGTCGAGCCAGTATTTCGGCACCCTGGGCGCGCTTCGCTATATGCAGAGCCAGGAGGGAGAGGCCGATATCACCGGAGCCCGCGCCCTGGAACGCGCCGGGCTTTCGGGCAAGGGCATGGTCGAGTTCTTTGAGAACTTCCGCGCCCAGGAGGTCTTTTCCGACCAGCGTCGGTACCCCTATTTCCGAAGCCACCCGCTATCTTCGGCCCGTATCGAGGCCCTGCGTCGACCGGTGGAAGCCGCGTCCAACTATGACAAGACCGACAGCCCCGAGCGCATGGCCCAGCACGCCCTGGTCTTGGCCAAGATCAAGTCCTTCATGGAAGCGCCCAATGCAACGCTAAGGGATTATCC
>DLIT01000027.1:2416-2928 GCA_002483865.1 Brevundimonas sp. UBA7635 | reverse complement strand
CCTTACTTCTGGGAATTGAGGGGCCAGATACTGTTCGAGGAAAGCCGCCCTGGTGAGGCGATTTCAGCTCACCAGAAGGCTGTGGAATACAAGCCGGACGCCCCTCTGCTGCGGATCAACCTGGCTCACGCCATGATTGAAACCCATGAGCAGGACCAGTTGCCCCTGGCCGTCGACCAACTGAAGCGGGCCGTTGCACTGGAACCGGACAACAGCATGGGGTGGCGCCTGATGGCCCAGGCCCTCGCCAGCCAGGGGAAGGAAGGCGAGGCGCGCCTGGCCTCGGCTGAGTATTATTTCGCCCTGGGTCGCTCCGATCAGGCCAATCAGTTCGCCATGCGCGCCCGCGACATGCTGGATCGCAACACGATTGAATGGCGTCGCGCGACCGATATTGTCCTGTCTTCGGGCGCGACCCAGAAAGACATCGAGGACGCAGAGCGCCGTAACCAGCAGCGCACGAGCCGCGGCGTCATCATTTCCAATCCTTGATCTGATCCAAGAGTTTACCT
>DLIT01000027.1:0-2366 GCA_002483865.1 Brevundimonas sp. UBA7635 | reverse complement strand
TCGGTCATCGCGCTTGGGTTTACTGCCCTTTCACTGGGCGGGGGCCAGGACTTCGGCAGCCGCGTCCGCACCTACCTGGTCGAAAACCCCCAGGTGCTCGACGAGATGATCCAGGCCCGCGAGCAACAGGCCGAGGTGGTTCGCGTCGGCTCCATCGACGAAGCCATCCGAGCCAACCCGGCTCTGCTGGCCGCCGACCCACGCGACCCCGCCTTTGGCCCGGCCGATGCCGAGATCACGGTGTATGAGTTCTTTGATTACCGCTGCCCCGGCTGCAAGGCCGTGGCGGGTCAGTTCCGCGCTCTGGTTGACGCCAACCCTGACGTTCGCTTCGTCTTCAAGGACTGGCCGATCCTGGATCGCGGCGACGATACCACTTCGCAGTATGCCGCCCGCGCTGCCCTGGCCGCGCATCAGCAGGGCAAGTATCTGCTGGTCTATGAGGCCCTAATGGCTGAGCCCTCGCTGACGCCTGAATCCATTGACGCCATCCTGGTCAACCAAGGCGTTGATCTGGCCAGGGCCAAGGCCGCCATGGTCTCGCTCGAGATGACCCGCCACGTCACCGACATTCATGCGGTCGCCGCCGGGCTCTCCCTGCATGGTACGCCGTCCTTCATCATCAACGGCAAGGCCAGCCCCAGCATTGATCCTGCCGAGGTTTCGCGCCTGATCCAGGAAGCTCGGGACAAGACCTGATACAAGAAAGGGGCGGCCCGATCAGGCCGCCCCGTTTCCTGTCTGAACCCTAGATCAGCCCCGCCAGCGGCGAGGATGGGTCGGCAAACATCCGCTTCTTCATCCGGCCCGCCAGATAGGATNNCACGACCGGCAATGACCGCGTGCTTCATGGCGCTGGCCATCAGCACCGGGTCGCGAGCCTCGGCGATGGCCGTGTTCATCAGCACCCCGTCGCAGCCCAGCTCCATGGCCACCGCGGCATCAGAGGCGGTGCCCACACCGGCGTCCACCAGCACCGGCACCTTGGACTGCTCCACGATCATGCGGATGTTGATCGGGTTCTGGATGCCCAGGCCCGAGCCGATCGGCGCGCCCAGCGGCATGATGGCGACGGCACCGGCATCTTCCAGCTTGCGGGCATAGACGGGGTCGTCAGTGCAGTAGACCATGACCTCAAAGCCCTCGGCGGTCAGCAACTTCAGCGCGCGCAGGGTCTCTTCCATGTCCGGATAGAGGTGCTTCTGTTCCGACAGCACTTCCAGTTTCACCAGGGTCCAGCCACCAGCCTCGCGGGCCAGGCGCAGGGTGCGCATGGCGTCCTCGGCGGTAAAGCAGCCCGCCGTATTGGGCAGGTAGGTGTATTTCTTGGGATCGATATAGTCCGTCAGGACCGGCTGGCCCGGATCGGTCAGGTTCACGCGGCGCACCGCCACCGTCACCATCTCGGCACCCGAGGCGACCACCGCCGCCGCGTTCTGCTCATAGTCACGATACTTGCCCGTGCCCACGATCAGGCGCGAGTTGAAGGTGCGACCGGCAACGGTCCAGGTGTCAGAGCGGGGGGCGGTTTCAGTCATACCCCTGACCTAGCGCCGTCCGGGCGCGGGGGGAAGCAGGCCAGTCTGATTTGATGCTCACCCCCCCCTGATTTGTCGGATCAGACAGGGTGCAGGCGAGTCAGCCGCCGCCGACGAACTGCACCAACTCGATGCGGTCGCCCTCGGCCAGGGTCGTGATTTCGTGCAGCGAACGCGGCACGATCTCCAGATTGCGTTCAACAGCCACCTTGCGCGGGTCCAGCGACAGTTCCAGCACCAGTTCAAGCACGGTCGTGGCCTGGGTCTCGCGGTCTTCGCCGTTCACCTGGATACGCAAGGTCTCACTCCTGAAATGACCACACAGTCCTGATCCCGGACTGGTTGCTATATGGGGCGCGCTGCTGCCCAACTCAATCAGCATGACCGTGAGGCCCGTGGACGCCCCGCGAATCGGCTTAATCACTGACCTTACGTCAAGAAATCTGTCGGATGCTTGGCGTCCCCCTACAAGTCAGGCTACAAAGGCCCCCGATTCCGCGCGCGCGTCAGTGCGCCCTTTCAACCGAGCGAATGCCCCAAGCGCCTGTCCTCTATGTTCTGAACGGCCCCAATCTCAATCTCCTCGGAGAGCGTGAGCCGCATATCTATGGACGCGAGACCCTCGCGGACGTTCAGAAACGGTGTGAGGCGGCGGCCGGTGACGCCCGCGTCGTCTTCCTGCAATCCAATCACGAAGGCCAGCTGGTCGACTGGATTCAGCAGGCGCGCAAGGAAGCCTCGGCGCTGATCATCAACCCGGCGGCCTATACCCACACCTCGGTCGCCCTTTATGATGCCCTGAAGACCCTGAGCATCCCCGTCATTGAG
>DLIT01000106.1 GCA_002483865.1 Brevundimonas sp. UBA7635 | reverse complement strand
ATGGCGCACCCGAAGAGATTCGAACTCCTGACCCCCAGATTCGTAGTCTGGTGCTCTATCCAGCTGAGCTACGGGTGCGCACCGCCTTGCGGGCAGGGCGGCTATGTAGCCCCCGGCCCTTTGTGGTGCAAGCGGTTTTTCTAAAAAACGTGAGAGAAAATGCGGGCTTGGCCAAGCGGCCCGGAGGCACTAGGCATAAACCTCTCTTTCGCCCCAAGAGGATCCTGACTGTGAGCGTCCATTCTTTCCCCCTGATGCAGGGTCTGCGCAAAAAAACGGTCGTGCTGGCAGGCTGCGCGAGCCTGGTATTTTTCTCAACAGCCTGTGTTACCGCAGAGGTCTTGCCAGAAACCCAAAGAATTCAGGTCCCTGACGCAGCTCATCCGGCAACGACGAAGGGCTTTGTCACGGCCGCCAATCCTTTGGCCGTCGAGGCGGGGCTGAAGGTACTGGCCCAGGGCGGATCGGCGGTGGATGCGGCGGTCGCCGTTCAGGCTACTCTCGGTCTGGTCGAGCCCCAGTCGTCAGGCATCGGTGGCGGGGCCTTCATGATGCACTACGAGGCGGCCACGGGCGCGACCACGGTCTATGACGGGCGCGAAACGGCCCCGGCGTCCGCTACGCCAGAGCTCTTCTATGAGAACGGTCAGCCGCTGGCCTTTGTCGACGCCGTGCTCAGCGGGCGCTCGACCGGGGTGCCCGGTGCCATTGCCATGCTGGCCCTGGCCCAATCCGAGCATGGATCCCTGGAATGGTCGCAACTGTTTGGCGAGGCCGAACGGCTGGCAACCGAGGGCTTTGCGGTCTCGCCGCGTTTGGCGGGCATGATCGTTGGCAACTCGCCCCAGTCGAAGACGCTCGCCGCCCAAGCCTACTTCACCCGCCCTGATGGCCAAGCCTATCAAGCGGGCGATATCCTCAAGAACCCGGCCTATGCCGACACCCTGCGACGGATCGCGACCGAAGGACCCGCGGGCCTGCTGCAGGGACCGGTGGGCGAGGCCATGGTCGAGGCTGTGCGCGAAGGACCGCGTCCGGGCGGATTGACCCTGCAGGACATGGCCGCCTATCGCCCGGTCGTGCGGGAGGCGATCTGCGGACCTTACAAAGTCTATGTCGTCTGTGTGCCGCCGCCGCCATCCAGCGGGGCCTCGATCCTGCAACTCCTGGCCATGGCCGAGGTCACGCCCGATATCGACAAGGGGTCGAACAGCCCTGATGCCTGGGCCGCCTTCGCCCAGCTGCAACGGCTGATGTATGCTGACCGGGACCGATATTTTGGCGACCCGGCCTTTGTGACCGTGCCGGTCGGGGGTCTTTTGGCACCGGACTATGTGCGGGCGCGCGCCAGCCTGGCCCCAGGCCTGACAGGGGCCGCACCCTTTGGCCAGCCTGAAGGGGCACCACAGGTCGGCCCTGACGCCACCCGGGAGCCTGCCGGCACATCGCACTTTGTTGTGGTCGATGCCAAGGGCAACGCCGTCAGCATGACCACGACGGTCGAGAGCATCTTCGGCTCGGGCCGGATGGCGGGCGGCTTTTTCCTGAACAACCAGCTCACCGACTTTTCCATGGTGCCGACGGCCGCGGACGGGACGCCAGCTGCCAATGCGGTGGCCCCGGGCAAGCGGCCGCGGTCGTCCATGTCGCCCGTCCTGGTGCTGGACCGTCAGGGCCAGCTGGTCGGGGCCATGGGATCGCCGGGCGGATCCTCGATCCTGGCCTATAATGCCAAGGCGCTGATCGCGACCCTGTCATGGGGCCTGCCGGTACAGACGGCCTTTGACCTGCCCAATCTGGTGGCCAAGGGCGACGGTTTCGGTGCCGATACCGAACGATTCTCTGCGGACCTGAAAGCAGGGCTGGCCGCGCGCGGCATAGAACTTCGGCCCAATGCGTCCGAAAACTCGGGCCTGCACGGGGTTTTGTGGCGCCAAGGGCGCTGGGATGCCGGGGCGGATGATCGGCGCGAGGGCGTGGCGCGGTCGCTGGATTAGGCGTCGTATGAGGGGATCAGGGCCGGATCGACAGCTGGAACGCTACCAGGCCCTCGGCCACATCCGTGGTCAGGCCCTGGTAGCTGCGTAGGCCCTTGGCCTCGATCTCGCGATAGGCCAGTCCGAACGAGGTATGGACCGGGCCCTTGCGATAGGCCACGCCAATGGAGGCATCACCGATAAAGGCCCCGCTGTCGTGACTGACGCCCGAGCGGGCGAAGTCTCCATCGCGGGTGCGGGCGAAGTTATAGCCCACCGCCCGCTTGGACCCCGCCGCATAGAGATACCAGCGCGGGCGCTCGCCAAAGGTCTCGCGTCCGTCCGAGACCAGCCGGTCCAGGCCTTGGCCGATGCGCAAGGTGGCCCCCGCCTCGGCCAGGGGGTTGCCGTCCTGGGTGCCCAGGCCGGCATGGGGGGTCAGAGAGACTTCAAGACCGCTGGCGGTGCGACCGGTCGCGGCCACCCAGTCGCGGCGATAGGAGACATCAAGGTCCCGGTCTGCGGGGTCCGACTGTAGAGTCCACGGCTGGTTCAGAGCGTCGGTCGAAAAGTTGTCGCGGACCGACACACGCAGGCGATCATGGAACCCAGGGCCGGAAAAACGGACTTCGCTGTGGGGGATCAGGGATATCTGGTCGGGAAGGGCAGTGGACAGGTCTACCGGTCTCGCCTGGGCCACACGCCAGTCAACCTGGGCCACGGCCACCGCCGGAGTGGCCAGTATCAGGCTGACAAGACAGGCATGCAGTCGCATTACGGTCCTCCCTTACCGCCATACCTGAGCCCAGTAGTACATCCGGGGTTTCGGCCTGCAACGGTGTTTTGCCGACATGGGCATAAAACCAACGGGGCCAACCGCTGCCGGTTCCGGGACCTGTGCCGTGACCCGGTCCGGGGCAAGAAAAAAGCTGGCGACGGAAGGGGCTCCATCGCCAGCTGGCAGGGTTATCAGTCAGTTGGGCCTTACTGGCAGGCCAGGCACTCGTCGTAGTCGGTTGGAGCCGCAGAGAAGAGGTCGGGCTGGTTCGGATCGATCTCAGCCTCTTCCTTGTCCACGGCACCGGCGAAGGCGGCGCGCTGGACCGACTTGGAGCGTAGATAATAAAGCGACTTCACCCCGCGCTCCCACGCCGACCAGTGCAGCATGTGCAGGTCCCACTTGTTCACGTCGCCCGGCACAAACAGGTTCAGCGACTGGGCCTGGCAGATTTCCGGCGCGCGGTCGGCGGCCAGTTCGATCAGCCAGCGCTGGTCCAACTCGAAGGCAGTCTTGTAGATGCCCTTCTCGTCGTCAGACAGGAAGTCGAGGTGCTGGATCGAGCCTTCATGTTCGAGGATCGAGCTCCAGATGGCATCGGTGTTCTGGCCCTTTTCTTCGAGCAGGGCTTCCAGATAGGGATTCTTGACCGCGAACGAGCCCGACAGGGTCTTGTGGGTATAGATGTTGGCCGGGATCGGCTCGATGCCCGCCGAGGTGCCGCCGCAGATGATCGAGATCGAGGCGGTCGGGGCGATGGCCATCTTGTGCGAGAACCGCTCCATCACGCCGCGCTCGGCGGCGTCGGGACAGGGGCCCTTTTCCTCGGCCAGGGTGCGACTGGCCTTGTCGGCCTCGCGGCGCAGGTGCTTGAACAGGCGCATGTTCCAGCTCTTGGCCATGGCGCTTTCAAAGGCCACGCCCTGCGACTGCAGGAAGGAGTGGAAGCCCATCAGGCCCAGGCCCACCGAACGCTCGCGC
>DLIT01000090.1 GCA_002483865.1 Brevundimonas sp. UBA7635 | reverse complement strand
AGGGAGACCGAGACGACGCGCTCACCCTCCTCGTTCTGGCGGATGCCGGCCTGCGCCTGCCCTTGCAGGGCGCGCTCGACCTCGGCGGCAAGCTCGGCATCGGCCACGGCGTTGCGCGGGGCCTCGTCGGATGGGGCGGTGGTGGGCGTACCGGCCGGACTGGCCGGAGGCAGGGGCTCACCCGGGATCATGTCCGAGACGTTGTAGGAATCCGAGACCGGCAGGCCATCGACGTCGAAAAGGCGGGCGCGCTGGCCCACCGGAATAAAGTTGTCGCGCAGCCAGAAGGCAGCCGCGCGGTCATCCAGCATCGGATAGGGATCACCCTGCGAGATGCCCAGCTCGCCCAGAACATTGGACAGAAGCTCGGCCTGGACCCTCAGGGATTCCTGCCGCGCCTGGATAAGGCCACGGCTCCATTCATTCAGCGCCAGCGCCCCGCCAAGCAGGATCAGCAGGCTGAGCAGGTTGAGGCTGAGCATGAAACCGCCCAGACGCGACCCGCCTAGGCGGAACCGACGTTTGGGTCGTGTTTCGTCCAGCTCAGCTTTCGCGGTAGCGGTAGCCGACGCCATACAAGGTCTCGATCGCGTCGAACTCGGGATCCACCATGCGGAACTTCTTGCGCATGCGCTTGACGTGGCTGTCGATGGTGCGGTCGTCGACATAGACCTGGTCGTCGTAGGCTGCGTCCATCAGGCTGTCGCGGCTCTTGACGAAGCCGGGACGCTGGGCCAGGGCCTGCAGCAGCAGGAACTCGGTCACGGTCAGTTTGACCGGCCGGCCATCCCACGTGCTTTCGTGACGGGCCGGGTCCATCGACAGCTTGCCACGCTTGATGGCCTTGCCTGCCGTTTCCGACATCATGTCGGCCTCGCTGGCATCGACGCCTGAGCGACGCAGCAGGGCCTTCACCCGCTCCAGCAGCAGGCGCTGGCTGAAGGGTTTATGGATGTAGTCGTCAGCGCCCAGGTTAAAGCCCAGGATCTCGTCGATCTCTTCATCCTTGGAGGTCAGCATGATGACGGGCAGCTGCGAGGTCTGACGCAGGCGGCGCAGGACTTCCATCCCGTCCATCCGCGGCATCTTGACGTCCAGGATGGCCAGGTCCGGCGGCGAGTTCTCAAGGGCTTCCAGGCCCGAGGCACCGTCGTGATAGGCCGTGATCTTGTGACCGTGGCTTTCCAGAGCCAGGGAGACAGAGGCGACGATGTTTTCGTCGTCGTCGACCAGGGTGATGTTGGCCAAATGGCTTCTCCTCAGTGCAGGCGGCGCGCCGTGGGATCGAGTATAGAATGGTTATCGACGATTGAACGCGCCACAAGCGTAACCGTTCTCGCCCGATCCGGGTGACATTACGGCACAGCAGATGGTCCGCCATAGGTAGATTTCAACCTTTAGACCAAGGATTGAAAGGGCCTCTTAAAATTTTCCGTTCAGATATGGACGGTTTTCAATGCTCAAGCGCCCCATGGCCTCGCCCGTCCACTACGAAATCTACATTCGAAAAACGCCTCCGGCGGCCTGGTCCCTGGCTCAGGCCACCGAAAGTCGCCAGCAGGCGATGGACAGCGCGCACGACATGCTGCGCGAGAAGCAGGCCTGCGCGGTGCGGGTCGTCAAGGAGACGCTCAACCCCGAGACCATGGAGTTCACAAGCCTGGTAATCCTGACCCGGGGCGAGCCTGAGCCGAAGCGTTCACTGCGCAAGACCAGTGAGGCCGCCGGGCCTGTCTGTCGCGGGGTCCAGGACCTCTATACAGCCCATGCCCGCGAGAAGATCGGTCGGGTGCTGGAGGACTGGCTGGGCCGACGCGCGGTCACGCCGTTCGAGCTTCTGCACCGCCCGGACCTGGCCGAGCAGCTGGAAGCCTCGGGCGTCGAGCTGCAGCACGCGGTCCAGAAGATCGCCGTGCCCGAAAGTCAGGCTGATGGCCAGTCGGTGCATGACCTGGTGCGCCACTACCAGCACCTGGCCCAGCAGGCGATCGACCGCGTCCTGCAGACCGGGCGCAAGCAGCTGTTCCCCAGTCTGGAAAAGCACAGCATCACCGACATCGCGCGCAGCCTGATCGAAAAGGCCGAGCGCACCTTCCTCATGGGCGGCACAATCTGTTCCAGCCTGATCGGCATTCGCTCCAGCCGGGCGCGCCTGGACCGGCTGATGGATATCTGTGACGCCGCCCCGCCCGAAGGGCCCCTGCGGGCACTGATCCTGGCCCCGGTCGAGCAGATTCTATGCGAGCTGATGGCGACCCGCACCTATCTGGCCCAGATCCTGGGGCCTTCTCTTGATCAGGGTGCCAGCCTGGCCGCCGTGGTGCGCATGGTCGCACCGCGAGAAATTCGGATACTGACCACCCACGATCCCAAGCTGGCCCTGATGATTCCGCCAGTCGAAGGGGCCCCGGCGCGGCTGGGCGAGCGGCTTGAAGCGGGTGACTTTCCGTCGCTGGCGGCGGCGCTGGCGCGCATGGTCCTGCGCGAACTGATGAGCCAGAGGCGGCTGCGCCCCGATGACCCGGTCGGCGAGATCGAGATCCTGCGAGCCCTGGCCTCGGCCCTGACCGCCACCTCCGGCCGACTGCTCAGTCCTGATGCGGTCCAGTTGGCCTTTGTCGAGCGGTCCCGAAGCCTGGTCACGGCTGACTTTGTCACCCTGTACACCCACTCCTGCACCGGACTTCAGGACGAGGCCGAACGGCTGGCGCGACTGTGCGAAAACGTGACGGGGGCCGCCAACAAGCGCGCGGCCGGACGCTGGCTCCAGGCCTGCGTCACATCTCTGAGGTTTGAAACCGAAATGCGCGGCGAAGCCCGTCAGGCCCAGGGGACGATCCCGGGGGAAGGGCCCAAGCCGATGTCCGCGTCGCACCGGTTGATGATGCTGTCGCGTCTGCAGAAAACGGTGAGCAAGGCCTCGCTGTCCGATCATGATACCCAGCAGGTGGTAGAGGCCCTGGGCAATGTAGGGGCCATGGTCGAGGCTGACGTGAAGTTGGTGGCCCAGATCGGGCGGGCACCGGCCCCCCTGACCCAGAAGCTGATGGCCCTGCTGCGACTGGCGGCGTCGGAATCAGGCCCCACCGGCCCGGTCGCCGAGCGGGCCAGGGCCGAGGCGCTGCGTCTGTTCCGTCAGCCCGAAGCGCGCGAAGACCTGATCAGGTCGCCCGAGGCGGTCCAGGCCCTTCGCCCCCTGATGCAGGCGGCAGGCCTGGCGGCCTGACCGGGTCTCAGTCGAAGATGTCGAAGATATCCAGCCGCTTCTTCTT
>DLIT01000146.1 GCA_002483865.1 Brevundimonas sp. UBA7635 | reverse complement strand
AAGGCACTTTCAGCCGCCGGAAAGGACAGGACATTGGTCGGCCGGTCCTTGTCGCGGAAGCGCGCGTTCAGATCCTGAACCGCGGCGTCATCAGTCAGCAGGATGACCACATCGCCCTCGACACTGCCCAGGGCTGCGCGGGCGGCCGTCTCGACCATCGCCTCGACCTGGGGCAGGGCAGAGGTCCAGGCATCATCCTCGACTTCAATCTCGATCATGGTTGTGGTCGTCCTCGCGCTCCGGGGCCGGACGATGCCGGGCCGCGTCAGCGTCATAGGCCCTGACGATGCGTTCGACCATGGCGTGGCGCACGACATCCTCGGCCTTGAAGACCTGGACCCCCACACCCTTGACCCCCTCTAAGATGCGCAGGGCGTGGCTGAGACCGGAATCGCGGGCGTTCAGCAGGTCGATCTGGGACGGATCGCCCGTCACCACCATGCGCGCGCCTTCGCCCAGGCGGGTCAGGACCATCTTCATCTGCAGCCGCGTCAGGTTCTGGGCCTCATCGACGATGATGAAGGCATGGCTGAGCGTGCGGCCGCGCATGAAGGCGATGGGAGCGGCCTCGATCTCGCCCTTCTCGCGGCGGCGGCGCACGTCCTCGATGCCCAGGATGTCATTCAGGGCTTCCCAGATCGGGGCCAGATAGGGATCGACCTTTTCATTCAGATCACCGGGCAGGAAGCCAAGCTTTTCGCCAGCCTCGACCGCCGGGCGAGTGATGACCAAACGATCGACCTGGCCTCGCCGCAGCAGGCTGGCCCCATAGGCGGCGGCCAGAAAGGTCTTGCCCGTACCCGCCGGGCCCACGCCGAAGCTCAGTTCGCAGCGCCCCAGCATCTCCAGATAATTGGCCTGAGCCGCCGTCTTGGGCGCAATGGCTCCGCGCCGACCAACGGGCAGGGCGACGGCATCCGGCACCACCCGGCCCGCATCCGCTGGACGCGGCTGGCTGACCGCAGCCCCCAGGGCCATGCGAACATCCGACTCGGTGATCTCAGCCCCGGTATCAGCCCGCGTAGCCAGGGTTTCGATCACACGCTTGGCCTGGGCCCGGTCGCGAGCCGAACCGTGGATCGAAACTCCGCCGCCCGGCGCTTCGATCAGCACCTTGAAGGCATCCTCGACCAGGGCGACGTGACGGCTGTTCGGCCCGATGATGGCCCGCAGCGCTTCGTCGCTCAGCGACAGGAACTCAGACTCTCGCGCCATCAGGTCTCCATGCAGGCTCGTGTTCCCGAAGGGGAAAGGTTAGTCGGTCACAACGCCCGTAAGACTGGTCAGGGTGTTGTCGGTGATCGTCACCGGAACGATCTGGCCCATCAGATGATCCGCACCATCGACATGGACCGCCTGAAGATAGGGCGAGCGGCCCACTGCCTGCCGCTCGCGGCGGCCCTTGCGCTCGAACAGGACGGGCAGGGTGCGCCCCACCTGGGCCCGGTTGAAGCTCGTCTGCTGTTCGAACAGAAGCGCCTGAAGCCGGTGCAGCCGGTCTTGCGCCACGGCGGGATCGACATGGGCAGCCATGGTGGCGGCAGGAGTTCCAGGGCGCGGCGAATAGGCAAAGCTGAAAGCCTGGGCGTAGTTCACCTGGCGCACAACATCCAGAGTGTCTTCAAAGTCTTTCTCGGTCTCACCGGGGAAGCCGACGATAAAGTCACCGGCCATGGCCATGTCGGGACGCGCCTCGCGGATACGGGCGATCAGGTCCAGATACTTCTGGCGTCCGTGCTTGCGGTTCATCAGGCGCAGGATGCGGTCGGACCCTGACTGCACCGGCAGGTGCAGATAGGGCATCAGGGCATCCAGGTCCGCATAGGCCGCGATCAGGTCATCGGACATGTCATTGGGATGGCTGGTCGTATAGCGGATGCGGTCCAGCCCCTGGATCTCGGCCAGGGCATAGGCCAGGCGGGCCAGGGACCAGGGCCTGCCATCGGGGCCCTCGCCGTCAAAGGCGTTGACGTTCTGGCCCAGCAGGGTGATCTCGCGCACGCCACGATCCACCAGGGCCCGGGCCTCGTCCAGAATGGCCTGGACCGGGCGCGACCACTCGGCCCCGCGCGTATAGGGCACGACGCAGAAGGTGCAGAACTTGTCACAGCCCTCCTGGACGGTCAGGAAGGCGGTGACGCCATTGGCTTCACGTGCGACGGGCAGGGCGTCGAACTTTTCATTGGGCGCGAAGTCGGCCCCGATCCGCTCGCCACGGGCACGCGCCGTGCGGGTCAGCAACTCGGGCAGCTGGTGATAGGCCTGGGGACCTACGACCAGATCCACCGCAGGTTGGCGCCTGATGATTTCCTCCCCCTCGGCCTGAGCCACGCAGCCGGCGACGGCGATCGTCATGCCGCCCTCGCCACGGGCCGCCTTGGCCTCGCGCATCTGCTTGATCTTGCCCAGTTCCGAATAGACCTTTTCGGCCGCCCGCTCGCGGATATGGCAGGTATTCAGGATGACGAAATCAGCCGCCTCGGGCGCATCGGTCATGGCATAGCCCAGCGGGCGCAGGACATCAGCCATGCGCTCGCTGTCATAGACATTCATCTGACAGCCATAGGTCTTGATGAAGAGACGCCGGGTCTCGCCCTGGGCGGGCGCTGCAGCCTCAGCCGCCCCTTCAGGCGCTGCCGAAGTTTCGAGGGTATCAGTCATACCCGGCTTATGATCGTCCTTGGTCGAGGCGGCAAGTCAGCGGTCGGCCAGGCCTCATTCGCCCAGGGTTTCAGGGTCCACCCGGGCCGCGTTGCGCTTGTAGATCAGACCTTCGCGGTCGGTCGGCTCGGCACCCGGGATGACGTGGCCGTACAGTTCCAGCTTGTGACCGACCAGCTCATAGCCCAGGCGCTTGGCGATCTCGGTCTTCAGGCGCTCGATCTCGGCGTCAAAGAACTCGATCACCTCGCCTGTCTTGGTGTCGATCAGGTGG
>DLIT01000145.1 GCA_002483865.1 Brevundimonas sp. UBA7635 | reverse complement strand
CCGGGGGCAGAGGCCCAAACCACGCTTCGCGCCGCCTTTGTCGGCAATCTTGATGTCCGGCGGTTCCAGTTGCGCGAACCGACGCTGCACGACGCCTTCATCGCCCTGACCGGGGCCAATCCAGACGAGGACCAGCGCCACAAGCCGCTCGATGCTCAAGGTATGGAGGTGCGCGCATGAGCCCGATCCTGTTGATCGCCCACCGCGAGGTGATGGCCTATGTGAAGACAGTCGGCTTCTGGCTGTCCCTGCTCAGTCTGCCCTTCTTTGCGGCCTTGGGCGGGTTCGTGCCGATGCTGATGAAGCGGGCCGAGCCGGTCCATGCCTATGTCATGGTCGATGAGACCCCGAATGCCGGTCTGGCCGCAGCCGTGCGCGAATCTCTGGAGCGTGACAACCAGCGCAACGCTGCATCAGCCCTGTCTGTGGCCGCGGTTGGCGAAGCGGGCATGGCGGGGCGAGATCGCGTGGCCAAGGCCGTCAATGAGGGCGGCTATGATGCCGGTCTGGCTGAGCTGAAGACGGTTGCACCGCGCGCCGGTGCCAGCTTCCAGCCGCCGCGCGCCGACATTGTCGAACTCCCTGCCCCGGCGGACCTGGCCCAGGCCGCCCCAGGAGAAGCCCTGGACACCGTGGCGCGTGAATGGGTGCAGACCGATGAGACCCTGCAGGACCGGACGGTGTCGGCCGTGGTGATTCTGTCAGAAAAGGAGGGCGCGCCGTCAGCCCGTATCTGGAGCCGTCGGGCCACCAATAATGATCTGGAGTCCAAGGTCCGCAAGGCTATCAGCGACGCCCACCGCCACCAGACCTTTGCCGCTGCGGGTGTCGATGCGGCCCTGATCGGCCAGGTCGAGAGCTTCCGACCGGACATCACCCTGCTGTCGCCCCGCGCGGCTTCCGGCGGAGAGGTTGGCCTGCGTGATCGTCTGCCCGCTGTGATTGGCCTGATGAGCGGCTTTCTGATGTGGTCGCTGATCATCACCGGGGCCACCATGTTGATGAACGGGGTGATGGAGGAGAAGTCGAACAAGATCCTCGAAATCCTGTTGTCTTCGGTGACCGCCACCGAGCTGCTGGTGGGTAAGGTCCTGGGCGTGGCCATCCTGACCCTGACGGTCATGGTGGGCTGGGGTCTGATCGGCGCGGTCGGGCTGACCATGGCCTGGCCGGATGTCGCCCGCGATATCGGGGCCGTCCTGCTGCACAACGGCCTGTGGTTCTACCTGCTGCTGTTCCTGGTGGGGGGCTACCTGATGTATGCAGTGCTGTTCGCCGCCATCGGGGCCTTCTGCGAGACGCCGCGTGATGCCCAGACCCTGATGGGACCGGTGATGATGGCCCTGGTGGTCCCTCTGCTCTTCATGCAGATGGCCCTGCGTTCACCCGATGCCCTGGTCCTCAAGGTGATGAGCCTGATTCCGCCCTTCACGCCCTTCATCATGGCCGCCCGCGCGCCCAGCGAGCCGCCGCTGGTTGAGGTGATTGCCGGGGTGGTGATGATGTTCGCCTTTGCGGCTCTGATGATGTGGCTGTCCAGCCGGGCGTTCCGCGCCGGTGCCCTGTCCGACGTGAAGCTGAGCTGGAAGAGCTTCATGGGCGCTGTCAGCAGCCGCAGCTAGGCGGTTTTACCAAAGCCTGAACGACGAAAGCCCCCTCTGTCACCAGAGGGGGCTTTTTCGTAGGCAGGGCCGCCAAGCGGGATGGCGGGCATGAGAAAGGCCCGCCCGGTTTCCCGGAGCGGGCCTTGAAATCTCTCAGCCGTAGCGGGTCGATTAACGACCGGCGCGGGGCTTCGGTGCCGGCAGCAGGCCTTCGCGCTGGGCGCGCTTGCGAGCCAGCTTGCGAGCGCGGCGCACGGCTTCAGCCTTCTGGCGAGCGCGCTTTTCCGAGGGCTTTTCGAAGTGCACGTGGCGCTTCATTTCGCGGAAGCTGCCTTCGCGTTGCATTTTCTTCTTCAGGGCTTTGAGCGCCTGATCGACGTTGTTGTCGCGGACGAAAATCTGAACCAGGGTTATCTCTCCTTTGGCCGCCCGCCGCGTCCTTAACCAAGGGAGACGGGCAGACAAAATAAAAACCGTGTCCGATTGCAGGGCTCTCGGATGAAGGCGCGCTGATACAACAGCAAGGCGCGCCTGTCCAGATCGACACAGGCAATCGTGATGGGTCGAATTGCAGGCCGTCTGGCATTATCTTGGGGATATGACCGATCTGCCCCCCTCAGACTCCGATCAGGCCCCCGAGATGGACTGGGCAGCCCGCACCGAGCAGGCCGTGCTGGATATTGCCGTGGGCAAGGCCCCGGCGATGGGCTGGAACAGCCAGATGGTGCGCGCCGCGTGCGAGGCGGCAGGACTGTCGCTGGGGGACCAGGAGCTGCTGCTGCCCAATGGCCCGCGGGACCTGGCCGTCCTGCTGTCGCGCCGTCACGACAAGCGCGCGCTCAAGGCGCTGGAGGCCACGCCGGCTGAGTCGATGAAGATTCGCGAGCGGATCTCTGCCGCCGTATCGGCCCGGATGGAGGCGGGGGCCCAGGACCTGGACGCGGCCAAGCGCTGTGCCGGCTTCCTGGCCCTGCCGCACAATGCCGACCTGGGCTTCAAGCTGGCGTGGGAAAGCGCCGACCACCTGTGGCGCTGGGCGGGCGATACGGCCACGGACCAGAATCACTATTCGAAGCGCGCGATCCTGGGCGGCATCCTGATTCCCGCCCTGACCCTGCGCTGGTTCCAGGGACGCGAGGCGGCCGAGGCCTTTGTCGCGCGCCGCATCGAGAACGTCATGCAGTTCGAGAAATGGAAGGCGGGCAAGGACTTTGACGCCCCCATGCGGACCGTGACCGACTTCCTGGGCCGCCTGCGCTACGGCCCGAAGGAAGCCTGACCCGGCGGGGGAAGGGGCCTACAGCCTGCCCAAGATCCGGTTCACGTGGGCCATTTTGCGGCCCGGACGGATGTCGTGCTTGCCATAGAGATGCAGGTGCGCCGACGGGTCGGCGGCCAGGGTCGGCCACTGGTTGACCTCATCGCCCAGCAGATTGGTCATCTCGATACGGAAATGCGCCTCGGCCGAGCCCAGGGGCCAGCCGGTGATGGCGCGGATGTGCTGCTCGAACTGGTCACAGGCACAGCCGTCCTGGGTCCAGTGGCCGGTATTGTGGACGCGCGGCGCGATCTCGTTGACCAGCAGCTGGCCGTCGCCCATGTCGAACAGCTCGATGCCGATGACGCCGACATAGTCCAGCCCGTTCAGGATGGCGGTGGCGATCTGGACCGCGCGGGCCTGGGTGCCGTCATCGACGCTGGCGGGCGCGATCGTCGTCTTCAGGATCGAGTTCTCGTGGCTGTTCTCGCCGAACGGATAGACGGCAACGCTGCCATCGTGGCCGCGCGCGGCGATCACCGACAGCTCACGGGTGAAGCGGGCGGCCGCTTCCAGGACGGCCGGGCGCTGGCCGATGCTGGCAAAGGCGGCCTCGGCGTCGGCGGCGTCGCGAATCCAGACCTGGCCCTTGCCGTCATAGCCTTCACGGCGGGTCTTGAGCAGGGCTGGCAGGCCGAGCGTCTCCAGTGCCGGGGCCAGGTCGGCCACGGTGGTGATGGCGGCAAAGCCTGCGGTGGTGGCCCCCACGCTGTTCAGGAAGGTCTTTTCCTCGACCCGGTCCTGCGCGATGGCCAGGGCGCGTGCGCCAGGGGCAACCAGGGCCCCGCCCTGTTCCAGCAGTTCGACCGAGCGGGCGGGCACGTTTTCGAACTCAAAGGTGACCACGTCGCTGGCCTGGCCCAGGGCCAGCAGGGCCTCGGCATCGTCATAGGCGGCGGTGATCTGACGCTTGGAGACGCGGGCTGCCGGGCAATCCGGCTGTGGATCCAGGATGACGACGTCAAAGCCCAGGCGCGAGGCAGCCTGGCTCAGCATCCGGCCCAACTGGCCCCCGCCAAGAATTCCAAGGGTCGAACCGGGGGGCAGGGGCAGGTGCGTCATCAGTCTTCGACCGTCTCGGCGACAGATTCGGTCTGGGCGGCGCGGAAGGCGGAAAGGCGCGTCGCCAGCTCAGGATCGGACAGGGCCAGGATCTGGGCGGCCAGGATACCGGCATTGGCGGCCCCTGCCTCGCCGATCGCCAGGGTGGCGACGGGCACGCCGCCCGGCATCTGGACGATGGAGAGCAGGGAATCCATGCCCTTCAGCGCCTTGGATTGGACCGGCACGCCAAGCACCGGCAGGTCCGTCATCGAGGCGGCCATGCCCGGCAGGTGGGCAGCACCGCCAGCCCCGGCGATGATGACCTTGACGCCCTGGTCCCTGGCCGTGGTGGCGAAATCGTACAGACGGTGGGGCGTTCGGTGGGCGCTGACCACCTTGGCGTCCCAGGCCACGCCCAGCTGATCCAGACGCTCGGCGGCGAGCTTCATCGTCGGCCAGTCAGAGCGACTGCCCATGATAATGGCTACGGGCGGGACGGATGCGGTCATGGGCACAGTTCCTGCGTCGGAAAGCGGCCGGTTACAGCACGCGCGTTGCGCCCGCAACCAACTGCGCTAGAATCACGCAAATCACGGGCAATATTGTCCCGTTTCCCGTTTTAGGGCCGGAGCCTGTTTTGACGACTGTGGCTGATCTGACGGCACCCGAGTTCCTGCTGGACGAGGTGCAGCGCCTGCGCGCTCAGGTCCGAACCTTGACTGAGCGGGCCGAGCGGGCCGAGGCCCTGGCTGACCATGATGTGCTGACGCCGGTCCTGAACCGACGAGGTTTCATGACCGTGGTGTCGCGGATGATGGCCTATTGCCAGCGTCACGAGGTTCCAGCGGCCCTGATCTATCTCGACCTGGACGGCTTCAAGCAGATCAATGATGAACTGGGCCACGCGGCGGGGGACGCGGCCCTGATGAGCGTGGCTGAACGTCTGCTGGCGAACGTGCGGGAGTCCGATGCGGTCGGCCGCATGGGCGGAGACGAGTTTGCGCTGCTGCTGATGAACGCCGGGCTCGAAGAGGCGCAGGCCAAGGCGCGCCGGTTGGCCCATCTGCTAGACACGGAACCGTTCCCTTGGAAGGGGCAATCGACACCCTTGCGCGGTTCATTCGGGGTCAGGGCGCTGGAAGACCAGGGCGATCCTGAACTGTGGCTGGCCCAGGCTGATGCGGCCATGTGGCTGCGCAAGAAGGAAGGCCGCTGACGCCCCGACGGGCTTTCAGGCGATGATGTCGGGCAGGATGGCGTC
>DLIT01000058.1:210-3723 GCA_002483865.1 Brevundimonas sp. UBA7635 | reverse complement strand
GATGCGGTCGTGCAGCAGGTCGGTTTCCTGGCCCGAAGCGCGCAGGGTGGCCAGGGCGTTCTCGGCCCGGCCTGCCGCCGAGTTCAGCTCGGCCACCGCCCCGGCAAAGGCCAGCTGCCCGTCGCGCAGGGCCTTGAGCTTGCGCTCCAGCTTGACGCCATAGGCAATGGCCGACAGCAACAGCACGATCAGCAGGGAGTCCAGAATGATACCGGTCATGTCAGCCCTTCGTGCGAGTGATGCGGACGGCAGCGTCCGTGGTGATGGGAGCCTCGACGCGCACCGCGATGTGCTGGCCCTTGCGGCCCATCTTTCCGGTGGTCAGGGCAATATTGCCAGCGCGGACCGAGACGTCTGAATCCGGGGTGGCATTCAGCATCAGGGTGTCGCCGACCTTGAGATCCAGCACCTGAGAAAGGGCCATCTGCTGCTCGTCGAGCACGCAGCGGATCTCGGTATCCGTGGTCCACAGCTCGGTGGCCAGGTGGCCTTCCCAGATGTTGTCGCGACCGAACTTCTCGCCCATGAACTGCTGCAGCAGCATCTTGCGGATGGGCTCAAGCGTCGAATAGGGCAGCAGCAGTTCGACCCGGCCGCCGCGGTCTTCCATGTCGATGCGCAGCTTGACCAGGATGGCGGCATTGGCCGGGCGCGCGATGGCGGCAAAGCGCGGGTTGGTCTCCAGGCGATCCAGCTTGAAATGCACCGGCGTCAGCGGCTCGAAGGCCTGACGGGCGTCGTTCAGGATCACCTCGACCATCCGCTGGACCAGGACCCGCTCGATGGTGGTGTAGGGCCGACCCTCGATCCGCAGCGCCGCCGTGCCGCGACGGCCGCCCAGCAGGACGTCCACGATCGAGTAAATCAGGTTGGAATCGACCGTCAGCAGGCCATAATTGTCCAGCTCCTCGGCGCGGAACACCGCCAGAATGGCCGGAAGCGGGATGGAGTTCAGATAGTCGCCGAAACGGATCGAGGAGATGGTGTCCAGCGACACCTCGACATTGTCCGAGGTGAAGTTGCGCAGGCTGGTCGTCATCAACCGCACCAGGCGGTCAAAGACGATCTCGAGCATCGGCAGACGCTCGTAGGATACCAGGGCCGAGTTGATGATGGCCCGGATACCGCTGCGGTCCCCGTCATCACTGTCGCCCATGTCGAAGCCCAGCAGGCTGTCGATCTCGTCCTGATTGAGGACGCGCTCGTTCAGCGGACCGCCGTCAGGGTCCCCGCCAAAGCCGCTACCGCTGGAGCCGAAGCTGTCGGTCATGCCTACTGCACCAGCATTTCTTCGATCAGGACCGCATCCACCTTGCCTGGTGCCGCGATCAGGTTGACCCGACGCAGTATCTCGGCGCGCAGCTGATAGGAGCCCGCCGAACCGGCCAGGTCATCGGGGCGCAGTTCGCGCAGGAAGCTTTGGAACATATCATTCATGCGCGGGTGCTGGCCCTGCAGGCGGGCCGCCAGGCTGGCGTCCTTCATCTCCAGCGTCAGGCGCAGCTTGAGATAGGTCGGGCGACCGTCGACCGACTGAATGTTCACGATCATGTCGGGCAGGGTGTAAAAGGTCACGCCATCGGGCCCGGCCGCGACAGTGCCGCTACCCTCGGGCAGCGCGGCAGCCCCATGGCCACCGCCAGCATCGGCGGGGGCATGAGCGCCCTCGCCCGCATCGGTCGCGCCGTCCGCAGCGGCAGGCTTGGGCTTCAGCATGAAGAAGGCCGCCGTTCCTCCCCCGGCCAGGACGACCAGGGCCGCCGCCGCAATGATGATCAGCAGGGGCGGCTTCTTCCTGGTCTCAACCTCCTGGCCATCGACGTCAGAAGGCACGGGCAGGCCCGCCTCGCCAGCCAGCGAATCCTTCTTCTTGCCAAGCTTGAGCTTCAGCATTCACGCCACCCCGATCAGTCCAGCTCACATTTGACCGGGTTTGGTTAACGAGGACTTTACAATCGGCAAATCCTGCCGGGTACCGATATCCACGATTCGCCCCAAATGCCCGCCAGCACTGGATTAACCCTATTGGCACGGAGGTTGCGACGCTCAGAAGCGAAGGAGCCTTTCGTGGAAAACGCCGCCTATATCGGATTGTCCCGTCAGATGACGCTTCGCCGCGAGCTGGATATCGCGGCGAACAACGTCGCCAATGCCGACACCACCGGGTTCAAGGTCGAGCAACTGATGGTCGCGACCGAGATCGGCCGAAGTGCCCGTAATGACATGATCCGCCCCTCGGCCAGCTTTGTCATGGACAAGGGCGTGGGTCGTGATTTCGGCCAGGGCGCGCTGAAACAGACCGGCCGCAGCCTGGACTTCGCCATCGAGGCCGAAGGCGTCTTCTTCCAGATCCAGAACGGCAACACCGAGCTCTACAGCCGCGACGGGGCCTTCACGATCAATCCCGAAGGCCTGCTGACCACCCAAAAGGGCCTGCCGGTCCTGGGCGACGGCGGCCCGATCTTTGTGGACCCCGAGCTGGGCCCGCTCAGCGTTGCCATGGACGGCACCATCACCCAGAACGATCAGGCGGTCGGCCGCCTGACGGTCGTACGGTTCGACAACCTGGCGGTGCTCGAAAAGACCGGCAGCGGCCTATACCGCAATACCTCGAACCTGCAGCCGGTCGCCGCCAACGACGCCCAGATCCGCCAGGGGATGCTTGAGGGATCCAACGTCAACACCCTGGCCCAGATCACCAATCTGATCGAGATCAACCGTGCCTATGAGCGGATCTCCAAGATGATTGACAACACCAACGACCTGTCCCGCCGCTCGGTCGAGCGGCTGGGTCGCGTCAGCTAAGTCGGAGTCTGAACCATGCGCGCATTGAGAACCGCCGCCTCGGGCATGCTGGCCCAGCAACTGAACGTCGAGGTCATCTCGAACAACATCGCCAACATGAACACGGTTGGCTTCAAGCGTCAGCGGGCGGAGTTCCAGGACCTGCTCTACCAGAACGTCGAGCGCATGGGGGCCCAGTCCTCGGCCCAGGGCACTGTGGTGCCGACCGGCATCCAGGTCGGTTCGGGCGTCAAGGCCGGCAGCGTCTACCGCATCACCGAACAAGGCAGCCCCAACCGCACCGGCAACACCTATGACGTGGCCATCCAGGGCAAGGGCTACTTCCAGATCACCCTGCCGTCCGGCGAGATCGCCTATACCCGCGCCGGCAACTTCACCGTCAATGGCGAAGGCCAACTGGTGACGGACGACGGCTATATGGTCGAGCCCGCCATCGCCATTCCCCAGGAAGCTGTCGACGTAGCCATCTCCAAGTCCGGCCAGGTCCAGGTCATCCTGGAAGGCCAGCCCGAGCCCCAGGTCGTGGGCCAGCTGGAACTGGCGACCTTCTTCAACGAGGCGGGGCTGGAAGCCATCGGCGACAACCTGCTGCTGGAAACCGCCGCCTCGGGCCCGGCCAATATTGCCGCCCCCGGCGAGCCCGGCTTCGGCACGGTGCTACAGCACTATACCGAGGCCTCGAACGTGGACGCGGTCAGCGAGATCACC
>DLIT01000058.1:0-147 GCA_002483865.1 Brevundimonas sp. UBA7635 | reverse complement strand
TAGGCTGATGACGATGATCCGTAAGCTGTTTGCCGTGCTGGCCCTGGTGGTCCTGGCCACCCCGGCCGCCGCAGGTCCAGTCGCCCTGCTGCCCGATCCGGTCGATGACGATGGCCGCGTGACCCTGGGCGAGCTGTTCGACCAGAA
>DLIT01000114.1 GCA_002483865.1 Brevundimonas sp. UBA7635 | reverse complement strand
CCGTGGGGATCACCTGATTGGTCCGGCGGGCCATGTTCACCCGGGCCCATTCGGCATTGTCTTCGGTCGAGGCGCGCTCACCGGTCTGGCTGCCCAGCAGGATCTTCTCCGGCATGGACACGGAGGCCGCAAAGGACCGGACCGTGATGGCGAAGAAATGCTCCGGCGACATCAGGTTGACCTGCATCGGGGTGGCCTTGATGCCTTGCAGCAGCAGTGATTTGTCAAAGCCCCGATTGAAGCCATCGACCTGTTCATCAATCCGGTCGACCACTTCTTCGGTCGGGACGCCCATGGCTCGGGCCATGTTCTCGATATTGGCGTCCTTGTCGATCTCAAGGCTCAGGCCGGACTTGGCGTTCTTCCAGAAGCCCTCAGCACCACCACCTCGGATCTTCTCGGCGTCCAGCAGGGCGTTGTAGCCGGGCTCCAGGGCAGAGCGCCCCATTAGGGTCCCGTCCCGGCTCCAAATCACCACGCGGTCCGGATGGACCTGGAACTGCCGGGGCTGGGGAGTGTCGCCGAATGCCGCCTCGCTGAACTGGAACATCAGGGGCTGGCCATAGGTGTCCGACGTTTCCTGAGTGTCCCATACGCTTACGGTCAGTTGGCCTTCCCAGGCGGGGATGACCTCTACCAGACCCAGCAGGCCGCCCGGCACGCGGTCCACCGGTTCACGGAAGGACTTGCCATCTGCGAGCCGCATGATCAGGCCAGAGTACTTGCCGACCATCGCCCGGCGGTCGCACTCGGCCATGTGCTGCCACAAGCGCAGGTCGCCGAACCGCTGGCGGATGTCGGCCTCGAGCTTGGTTTCCTCCTGCTTACCCTTCTTCGATCCGTCCCGCTGGTACTCCTGCAGGAAGGGATTGTCCTGCCACGTCTTGCCGATGGTCTTGTCCACGCCGGCCGTGGCCAGCGGGTTGCGGCAATAGACGTCGAACAGCTGCGCGAAACCGAGCGTCGTGGGGTAGCCGAAGTCATCGGCATAGTTGTGCTTCTGCTGGGGGTACAGTAGCTGCGCCAGCGCTGGGTTCAGGCGACGAACGGCATTGTTCACGACAAGGCGGATCGGGTTCATGAGCGGTTCCGCCTGGAAAGGAACATGGCGACGGTCGAAGCCTCGCCCAGCATCAGCTCGGTCAGGGCCCACACGAGGGCGTCGGCCCGGTCAGGCGACCCCTCCCCCACGAACCCGGCCTGCGTGAAATTGCACATCTGGTCCTCCAGATCCGGAAATGTGCCGACGTGCGAGACGAGGCCCTGCTCGTAGAGGGCTGAGACCGGCTCCGCCCTCACGACCTTGCCCCTACTGGCCTTCACGTCGTGGTAGGAGACGCGCTTGTCCGCCGTCTGGACCACGAAGCGGACCATGTCGCCGCCGAAGTTGGACTCTCCGACCACGCGGTCGGCGCTGAACTCGTGATAGGCCTGCACGGCCATCCGGCCCCATCCGTCAGGCGAAAGCTGGCAAGTACGGTCAGCCAGGATGTACGCCCGGCCATCAACGCCCTTGGCGGCCACCACGATGCCGATGTCATCCCCGCCGCCATCGCCCTTGGTGCCAGAAGGGTCTACAGCGACTACGACGCGTTGAAGTTGGGGCAACTGTTCCTTGGTGATGCGGGTGCTATCGATGCCAGGGATGACGCGCTCGTCGTGAGCCTTCCGGTCTTCGATGGACCAGAGCGCCCCGTTGACTTCAGACGCCCACTCGCCGCGCTCAAAGCGCAGTCGCTGAGCGGCCGACATGCCTCCGAGGATATCGAAGTACTTGGCTGGCAGATTGGCCCGGTTATCCGCCGGATTGACGAGCATCTCCACGTAGTCGTCAGGGTCTGGCAGCGCCTCCTTCGTGCCGGGCTTCAGCTTGAGACGGAACAGCTGATAGGACCAGTGCAGCTTCGAAGGCGGGTTACAGTCGAAGTAGGCCTTGAGTGCGAGGCCGCTGTTCTCGGCGAGGCGTGACATGGCCACCTCGATCGAGGACCAGGGGATCTGGCTGCTCTCGTTGAAGTAGATCGTCGAGTACTCACCGCCGAGGATTTTCTCGACGCGGGCCTTGTCATCCAAACCGCCGAGGATCAGCTGAGACCCGTTCGGGAAGGTCGCTACCAGATCGGTCTCGTTTAGCCCCAGCGGGACCTGCGGGAAGCACAGCCGCATGACCTTGGGCAGGGTGTCCTTCCAGATCGAAGCCTTGGCGTGATTGAAGCGGAACCGGAAAACCGCGTGCTTGCTGTTCGGGGCCTTCATCGCCCGAATGCACATCGCTCGGATGATCAGGAACGTCTTGCCGGAGCGAGACCCGCCCCGAAGCATGATGTTCGTCGCCTTGCTAGCGAGAAGCCGGTTGGCCTCTTGCTGCTTCGGCGTCAGGGAGAAGGCCACCCTAAAGCTCGGCGTCGTCCGGCGTGATATTGATGCTGATGCCGCCGCTGTGGTTCAGGTCCAGCTTGTCGCCGTAGCGTTTCGGGTCCCACTTGGCGAGGAGCTTGAGGCGCGTCTCGATCCTAAGCTTTGACCGGCTGATCCACTCCGTGTTGGGCCTTTCCTCACCCTCCTTGCCGTAGATCGTGTCGCGTCCAGTCTCATCGGCAATGTCCAAACACTCAGCCGCGATGACGTCGAACCCGGTCTCGCGCGCGCCTGCGATGGCGGAAGAAAATGCCTCGTTGGACTTCTGCCAGTTACGAACAGTGCGATCACTCGGCATATGCTCGTCGCGGCAAATGGCGGCTAGTGGTTCGCCCTTGCTGATCCGGTCGCAGATTTCGTCTGCGATCTCCTGGGTGAATTGGGAAGGGCGGGCCATCAGTTTCTCGTGGGAGCCTTCGGCTTGGGCTGGGCCTCAGCTTTCACACGCTCCGCTAC
>DLIT01000011.1 GCA_002483865.1 Brevundimonas sp. UBA7635 | reverse complement strand
CTTGATGAAGCCGCCGAACTTGTTGTTGAAGCGCGAGACGCGACCGCCGCGGTCCAGCAGCTGGGCGTTGCCGCCGGTCCAGGCCGGGTGGGTGGTCGGATCGATGTCCAGAGCCAGGGTGTCGCCTTCCTTGCCGTAGGTCGAACGGGTCTGGAAGGTGGAGCCATCCGGTCGTGCAACCGTGATGAAGTGGTAGTCGGGGTGCGTGTCCGCTTTCATCGATCTGATCCGTCTCTGCGCGACGACGATTCCGACCGTCACTGCGCTTGAAATAGAGAATCCCGCCGAAGTTTCGACGGGAATGAGCCGCGGCGTTTACACCGGGGGGCGTTCCGGGGCAAGAGCGCAGTCATGACACAGGCAAGTCCTTCCGTTTCGACCCCAGTACGCACGGCCCCCGGTCGTCCAGGAGCCGGGGCCCTTCTGGCCGAACAGATGAATGAGGCGGCCGGCAAGCGGGCCAAGGCCCGAAGCATCAAGCCTCTGGCCCGACTGATCCCCTATCTCTTGAAGCATCGGCTGAATGCCGCGATTGCCTGTGTGTGGCTTCTGGCCTCAACTGCGGCCTCGCTGGGGCTGACGGCGACGGCGCGCGGAGCCATCGACAACGGCTTTGATAATGGCGGGCAGGCCCTGAACCTGTGGTTCATAATTCTGGGCGTCAATGCCCTGGCCCTGGGTCTGGCCACGGCCCTTCGATATTTTTACGTCACCAAGACGGGGGAGCGGATCATTGCCGACCTGCGCTCCGGGCTGTTCGGGCGCATCCTGACGCTGGATCCCGTCTTCTTTGCCCATATGCGGACCGGCGAGGTCCTGTCGCGCCTCACGACGGACATCCAGTTGGTCGATACCCTGCTGACCACCTCGATCAGCTATGCGCTGAGAAACTTCCTGACCCTGATCGGGGCCACCATCCTGTTGTTCTTCGTCAGCCCGAAACTGACGGCCCTGGTGCTGCTGATCGTGCCGATCCTGATCGTGCCTCTGTTCGTCTTTGGCCGTCAGGTGCGCAAGCTGACGGTCAAGTCCCAGGACACCTTCGCCAATGCCGTGGGCTTTGCCGGTGAAAGCGTTGACGCCATCGAGACGGTCCAGGCTTTTGGCCGCGAAAAGAGCGCCATCACCCGCTTTACTGAGGCCGTCGAGGCGGCTTTCAGGGTCTCGCTGATCCGCATGAGGGCGCGGGCAGTGATGACCGCCATGATCATTGTGGTCATGTTCGGTGGGGTGACGCTGGTGCTGTGGCTGGGTGCCCAGGACGTGATCGCCGGGACCATGACGCCCGGGGCCCTGCTGCAGTTCGTGCTTCTGTCGGTCTTTGCGGCCGGTGCGGTCGGAGCCCTCGGGGAAAGCTGGGGTGACGTGCAGAAGGCTGCCGGTGCCATGGAGCGGATCGAGGAGTTGATGCAGGCCGTGCCTGCCATCGCCGCGCCCGCCCATCCGCGCCCACTGCCCAGCCCGCCGCGAGGCGAGGTCTCGATGTCAGCGATCGATTTCGCCTATCCGGGGCGACCCGATCTTCCCGCGCTCCAGGGCTTCAGCCTGACAGTGCGGCCGGGTGAGACGGTGGCCCTGGTTGGACCTTCGGGTGCGGGCAAGTCGACGGTCTTCCGCCTGCTGCTGCGCTTCTACGATCCTGAAGCAGGCATGGTCTCGGTGGACGGGGTGGACGTGCGTGCCGCTGATCCGGTCGAGGTCCGCAGCCGCTTTGCCTGGGTCTCGCAGGAGGCCCCGCTGTTCTCCGGCTCGGCCCTGGAGAACATCCGCTTTGGCCGTGAAGACGCCAGCCTGGACGACGCACGGGCCGTGTCCGAAGAGGCCCAGGCCCTGAGCTTCATCGAGGCCCTGCCCGAAGGGTTCGACACTCCCCTGGGTGAGCGCGGCAAGAGTCTGTCCGGCGGCCAGCGCCAGCGTCTGGCCATCGCCCGCGCCCTGGTGCGCGAAGCCCCGATCCTGTTGCTGGACGAGGCCACCAGTGCCCTGGATGCCGAAAACGAGCGACTGGTTCAGGCCGCTCTGGATCAGGCCATGGAAAAGCGCACGACCATCGTCATCGCTCACCGCCTGGCTACGGTCCTGCGGGCCGACCGCATCGTGGTCATGGATGGCGGCCGCGTGGTCGAGGAAGGCACCCATGCCGAGCTGACGGCCAGGGGCGGCCTCTATGCCCGGCTGGCCAAGCTGCAGTTCAACGAAGGCTGAGATGGCGTTGAGCCCTCTCCCGTCGGGGGAGGGTGTCAGCGGGCGAGGGCAGGGAAGTCGGTAAAGACGGCATCGACGCCCAGGGCGCGGAACCGGGCCAGGTAGCCCGCCATGTCGCCATGGTTGGCCGGGTTCGTGCCTGAGCGATGCTCGACGGGCAGGAAGGCGTTTTCGGCGCGCAGGGTCCAGACGACGACCTTCAGCCCGGCCTCATGGGCATCGGGGATCAGGCGGGTCGGGGTGGTGCTGCGCCCCTCGGCGTCGCGCGGCAGGATCAGGCCGGTCTCGACCCCCACATGGCTGGCATAGGTGGCAATGGCCTTCAGCCCCTCTGGCGTGGCCATTTGGGCATAGGCCATGTCCGGGCGGTCAAAGGGGCCACCCTTGCCCGTCATCAGTTGCAGCAGGGGCGTGTCGATCCGCCGCGACAGGCGCTCCAGCGGCCCGACCTCGAAGCATTGCAGGATGACCGGGGCATCGGATCCCGTCAGGCCATGGGCTTCCAGCACGCCGACCACGGCCGTTTCCATGTCGAGGCCCAGGGCGGCAAAATGGCTGGGATGCTTCAGCTCGGGCGCAATCCCGATGACGCGGCCGGTGCATTGGCTGGCCTCGTGGGCGATCTGGAGGACCTCCTCAAACGTCAGGATGGCGTCCTGGCCGTCGAAACGGACCGAGGCCGGTCGCAGGTCGGGCAGGCGCTCACGCGCTTTCAGACGCTTCAGTTCGTCGAGGGTGAAGTCCTCGGTAAACCAGCCGCTGACCTCGACCCCGTCGATCAGGCGAGTGGTGCGGCGGGTAGCAAACTCGGCATGCACGGCCACGTCCGTGGTGCTGCCGATCTCATTTTCGTGGCGCACGACCAGTTGGCCATCGCGCGTCATGACCAGATCAGGTTCGATGATGTCCGCGCCCTGCTCAATCGCCCGCTCATAGGCTGCGCGGGTATGTTCGGGCCGCTCACCCGAGGCCCCACGATGGGCGATGATGAAGGGCGCGGAATGGTCAGGCGTCATGGCAGACTGGGCTGGGCGAAAATGGGCAGGCAGCACTTCGGATTACAGATCACCTTCGGTGCCGCTGGGTCCCCCGATCTGCGCCGCCATGCGGCTGGTCGGAGGATGACGGAAGCAATTGACGCAAGATGGCTCATCAACACTAAAAGCGAATACAGCCAAGAAAAAGGGCCAGACCCGGAGGCCTGACCCTTTCTGATTTGGCTGATCCGGGGATCAGGCGCCTTGCAGTACCTTGCGCAGTTGCGGCTGCAGTTCCGGGTTGGCGGCCACGATCTGCTTGCCGTTCTTGGGATCGCCGTCCACGTCGATGGTGGTGACGACGCCACCGGCCTCGGTGACGAACAGCAGGCCAGCGGCCACGTCCCACGGCTGCAGGTTACGCTCGAAGAAGGCGTCATAGCGGCCCGCGGCCACCCAGGCGAAGTCCAGCGAGGCTGCGCCCAGGCGCCGGATGCCGGCGACGCGCTGACCTACGGCGTGGATGTCCTTGATCGCCTGCCCATGGCCGGTCTTGCCGATGAAGGGCAGGCCGGTGGCCACCAGGGCCTCGGACAGGTCGCGACGGCCCGAGACGCGGATGCGCTGGTCGTTCAGATAGCAGCCCTTGCCTTTTTCGGCCCAGAACAGCTCATTCATCACCGGGTTGTAGGTGACGCCCGCAACGATTTCGGTTGAGCCATCGGGATGAGTGCGTTGCAGGCCCACCGTGATCGCAAAATGCGGCATGGCGTGCATGAAGTTGGTGGTGCCGTCGATCGGATCGACAATCCACATATGCGATTTGTCGGTGCCTTCGACCAGACCGCGTTCTTCGCCGAGGAAACTATAGCCCGGGCGGGCCTTCATCAGCAGTTCGTAGAGGCTGTCTTCGGCCTTCAGATCCGCGGCCGTGACGAAATCGCCTGGTCCTTTGCGTGAAACCTGAAGCTGGGATACTTCGCCAAAGTCCCGAAGGAGAGGTCGAGCGGTCTTGCGGACGGCACCGATCATGACCTGGACGAGCGAGGAGGCGAGAGCCATGGGAGTCTCCTGGTCCGGCTGTCCTTGAAGGCATCAGGCCCGGACAGACGGAGAAGCTGAAAATAAAAAACAAGAAGGGCGCGGACAGGCCGCGCCCCGGTACGCTTGTTTACTGATCCCGATATTGATCGGGAAAGACGGCGGTTTTTAGTCCGCGCGGCGGACGTATTCGCCGGTGGCCGTGTCGACGATGATCTTTTCACCGACACCCATGAAGGGCGGGATCATGATGCGAACGCCGTTGTCGGCCTTGGCAGGCTTGTAGGACGAAGAGGCGGTCTGGCCCTTGACGGTCGGCTCGGTCTCGGCAACCACCAGAACAACATGGTCCGGCAGTTCCAGGCCAATGGGGCGACCTTCGTGCATTTCGATGACGACCTTCATGCCTTCTTGCAGGTAGGGAATGCGGTCATCCCCGACCCAGGCCTTCTGCAGTTCGATCTGCTCATAGGTCTCGTCGTCCATGAAGACGAGGCTGTCGCCATTGTCGAACAGGTAGGAGAAGTCCTTCTGTTCCAGGGTAACGCGTTCGACACGGTCTTCCGAACGGAAGCGCTCGGCCAGCTTGTTGCCGGTTTCGAGGTTCTTGGCTTCCACGTTGGCGAAGGCACCGCCCTTGCCGGGCTTGACGTGGTTGACCTTGGTAACGACCCACAGACCATTGTTGTGCTGCAGGACCATACCGGGTTTGATGGTATTGGCGTTGATCTTCATGAAAACCGCTGGATCAAAGGGCTGGGAGGCGGCCCGGCCAAGGAACACGGCGGGCGCACAAAATCGCGCGAGCCGTAGAGGAACAGTACTAAAAGGGCAATGGGGCGCGTCAGTTTCCGCGCCCGGCAGGGTGGCAGCCATCAGGTCTTGCGGCCCCAGACCCGGTATTTTCCTGGCCTTGGCTGCGTCCAGCGATCCCTGTGCACGCCCGGGTTGGCCGCGATGGCATGATCAGCGCGCCGACCATCCGTCCATCCGGTGCAGGCCCGCCCGTCAACAAGGAACCAGAATAGACTCCTGAGACGCTCTAGACCCTGTTTTTTTTAAAGGCTGTATTCGGACAGAGGTAAGCATGGGCCATGCAAAAGGCCTGACCAACCGCCGGGGTCGATCAGGCCTGTTGTCATCGGATCGATGCCCGTGGGTATCAGTGCGCCTCGGGCACGATTTCCTTCATCGCCGACTGCAGATAGTTCTGCGCGCCCATCAGTTCGATCAGCTTCTGCTGGTTTTCCAGGAAGTCGATGTGGTGTTCTGTGTCAGACAGGATCTTGAGCAGCAGGTCGCGGCTGACATAGTCGCGGGCCTGTTCGCACAGCGTCAGGGCATCACGGGTGGCCGTGCGGCTGTCCAGTTCCAACTGCAGGTCAGCGCCCAGGCATTCGATCGGATCTTCGCCGACCTTGAGCTTGTGCAGGTCCTGCAGATTGGGCAGGCCGTCCAGGAACAGGATGCGCTTGATCAGCATATCGGCGTGCTTCATCTCGCCGATGGATTCCTGGTAGATGATCTCGCCCAGGTGGGCCAGGCCCCAGCTTTCGAACATTCGGGCGTGCAGGAAGTACTGGTTCACTGCCGTCAGTTCATTCGTCAGCACCGCATTGAGGGTGCGAATGATGTTGGGATCGCCCTTCATGATCTTCGCCTTTCGTCAAAGGCTGCGGAGCGGGTGTCCAGTCGACCGACCCTGTAGTTCCGTAACCTGTTGTGCCGGTTTTAGCACGTTCGAAGGACAAATGATTATTTGCGAGTTCTTATCACTACATTGATAGTGCGAGTGAATTTCGTCTGCATATAGGTCAGGGTCGACCTATTCTGCTGCCATCGCATAGGCGGTCTGGGTCTCCTGGATCATCTGGCGCATTTCGCAGACGCACTTGGCACACTGGGGCGCGCACTTATGCGAGGCGAAAATCTCTTTGGGACGGGTCGCGCCAGCCTCGATGGCCTGGGCGACGTCACGTTGGCGAAGGCCGTTACAGTTGCAGACGTACAAGGCGATTTGCCCCGGAAGCAATGACTGAGAATGACTCGCTATAACATGTCGCGCGGCGATTGCAACTCGTTCGCACCAACCTGCGACATTGACGTCCGCATCGGGGGAGGGCAGGGGCACTGGTATGGCTCGTCAACCTTCTGTCCCGCCCCGTCCGCCCTGTCAGCTCTACCTGATCACGCCCCCGGCCATTCCCGACCTGGAGGCTTTCGCCACTGTGCTGGAAGACACCCTGGCGGCGGGCGAGGTTGCGGCCCTGCAGATCCGGCTGAAGGATGTGTCCGATGACGTGATCCGCGCGGCTGTCCAGCGGCTGGCCCCCATTGCCCAGGCCCAGGGCGTGGCCGTGATCCTGAACGACCGGCC
>DLIT01000164.1:17594-17744 GCA_002483865.1 Brevundimonas sp. UBA7635 | reverse complement strand
AAGGAAGTTGTCCTGGCCCTGCCAGCCACCGTCGATGGCCAGACCACAGCCCACTACCTGTCGGAACGCCTGTCCGCCGAAGGCGTCGCCGTCACCAGCCTGGCGCGCGGCGTCCCCGTCGGCGGCGAGCTGGACTGGCTGGACGACGGC
>DLIT01000164.1:12952-17437 GCA_002483865.1 Brevundimonas sp. UBA7635 | reverse complement strand
CCCCTCCCCCGCAGGCGGGGGAGGATGAAACGGGCACCACGCTTTGCGCCGTCATCCTCCGGCTTGACCGGAGGACCCAGGCGGTTGAGGCGGGGGTGGAGACTGCCGCCCCTCCGCCGCTTCGCGGTCCCCCTCCCCACATCGTGGGGAGGAAAGGCGCAGGGCATAGCCACCGGGCTGGAATCTGGCTAAATCATGGAACAGATTGTGAACGTCGGCGGGGTGCGTCCCGGATTGGCGTAGGGCGGTGGCCTTGGTCGGCCGGGTCATTCGAAAAGAGGCATCAGACGTGGCAGACACTCTCATCCTGGTCGTGGCGGTCATCGCCGTTGTGGGCGCGGTCCTGTCGGGCCTGACGTTGCTGGCGGCGCGAAGGGCAGCGGCCATGGCAGGCTCGGATGACCTGGCAGATTTGGTCGAGGCCGCGATCCGTCGCGAGATGGCCCAGCTGCGTCAGGAGGCCGACGCCAAGGCCTCGACCCAGCGCCAGGAGCTGAGCCAGAACCTGGCCACCAACGCCGCCGCCACCAGCCAGAACCTGACCGCCCTGACCGCCAGCCTGGACACCCGGCTGAACGCCTTTGCCGAGCTTCAGCAAAAGATCGGCACCGACCTGGCCGACGGCCAGCACAAGCGCCTGACCGAGACCAACCAGGGCCTGAACAAGCTGATCGAGACCCTGCAGCTGCAGCAGAAGGAAGGCCGCGAGGCCATGGCGGCAGAGCTGGAAAAGGTCCGCACCACGGTTGGCCAGAATCTGGAAACCCTGCGTAAGGACAACGAGGAAAAGCTCGAAAAAATGCGCGCCACTGTCGAGGAAAAGCTGCAGGGAACCCTGGAGCAACGCCTGGGCGAAAGCTTCAAGCAGGTCTCGGACCGTCTGGAGGCGGTGCACAAGGGCCTGGGCGAGATGCAGACCCTGGCCAGCGGGGTAGGCGACCTGAAACGGGTGCTGACCAACGTCAAGACGCGCGGCGGCTGGGGCGAGATGCAGCTCGGCTCCATCCTGGAAGAGATGCTGGCCCCCGAGCAGTATGTCTCCAACACCCAGATCGACCCGGCGTCCGGCCAACGGGTAGAGTTCGCCGTGCGTATGCCGGGGCAGGGGGATGGCGAGCCGATCCTGCTGCCGATCGACGCCAAGTTCCCGCACGAGGACTATGATCGCCTGCTGGCCGCCCATGACCTGGGCGACATCGTCCAGATCGATGCCGCCGCCAAGCAGTTGGAGCGGGCGGTGCGGCTCCAGGCCAAGACGATTTCGGACAGCTATATCAAGCCGCCCTATTCGACCGACTTTGCCATCATGTATCTGCCGACCGAGGGGCTCTATGCCGAGGTGGCGCGCCGTCCGGGCCTGATCCGCGAGATCCAGGCCCAGTGCCGCGTCATGGTGGCGGGACCGTCGAACCTGGCGGCCTTCCTCAACAGCCTGCAGATGGGCTTCCGCACCCTGGCGATCCAGAAGCGTTCCAGCGAGGTCTGGCAGGTGCTGGGCGCGGCCAAGGCCGAGTTCCAGAAATATGGCGATGTCTGGGACAAGCTGGGCAAGCAGCTGGATACCGCGCGCAAGACCGTGGACGAGGCGGGCAAGCGGACCCGCGCGGTCGAGCGCCGCCTGCGCGGGGTCGAGGTGCTGGATGCGCCGGTGACGTCCGCCCTGTTGGATGCGCCTGAGATCGAACCGGACCTGACGGACGCGGCAGAGTGACCTTATGGTCTGACAAGCGCGCTTGACAGTTTTTCGGCCGAGATGTAAAACATACTTGTCTAGCTGTTCGGAAGGATTCCATGCCCAAAACCCGTCCCAATTCGCCAGCGCGCCTGATCGGCCTGGTGGTCGGTTTCGCTGTCCTGGTTTTTCTCGTGGGCGGGATGGTCGGCTTTCTGGAAGGTACCGGACGCCTGGGGCTGGCCAACGACGGGGGGCTGGTGTGGGTGACCCTGCCCCTGGCCATTGTCCTGGTGGGGTTCAGTTTCTGGGTCGGAGCCTTCTGGATGAAGTCCATCGATGAGGCTGCCCGGGAAGCGCACAAGTGGTCGTGGTACTGGGGCGGTTCGGCCGGTCTGGCAGTGGCCATGATCGGTTATCTGCTGTCCTTCCTGCCCGAATCCAGCACATGGGAGCTTCCCACGGTAACGGGGCGCGCTGATCCGATGGCCTATGCCGTGACCGGGGGCCTGGCGGTCGTCGTGCTGATGATGGTGGGCTATCTGATCGCCTGGGGCCTGTGGTGGCTTCAGCGTCGCTAGGGGAGGGTGTCATGAAGAACCGTCTCAAGGTCCTGCGCGCCGAACGCGACTGGAGCCAGGCGCACCTGGCCACCGAGCTGGGCGTGTCGCGCCAGACCATCAACGCCCTGGAAACCGGGCGCTATGATCCGTCTCTTCCCCTCGCCTTCAAGATCGCGCGACTGTTCGATATGCCGATCGAGGCCATTTTCAGCGATGAAGCGGCCTGATGCCCTGCCAGCCGTTATTTGTAAGGATTGTCTGATGTCGCGTGTCTTGCTTCCCCGCCATCTTCGCCGCCTGCTGGCTCCGGCCGTGGCCAGCCTTTCCCTGCTGGCTCCGCAGACTGTTCTGGCCCAGGCCCAGGCCGTCGCCCCGGAACCGGCCCCGGTCGGCGCCTATGCCGCCGAAGGCTCCGGCGCGGCCCTGTGGGTGGTGCGCGATGACGATTCAACCGTCTATCTTTTCGGCACCTTTCATGCGCTGAAGCCGGACGTGGCCTGGCGGACCCAGGCCGTGGACAGGGCCTTTGCCGAGGCCGACGAATACTGGTTCGAAATCGCCGACCTGACCGACATGACCGGAGCCCTGCCCATCATCCAGGCCAAGGGGCTGTCGCCTGACCGGCCGCTGTCGAGCCTGCTGACGGCCGAGGAAATCGCCAGCCTGGACCAGGCCGCGCGCTCGGTCGGTACCTCAGCTGCGCAACTGGAGCCCATGCGCCCGTGGCTGGCCAGCCTGACCCTGGCTGTGGCCACCATCACCCACGCCGGATACAGGCCCGAACACGGCGGCGACCAGGTCTTGCACGCCATGGCCGAGACCACCGGGCACCCGATCAAGGGTCTTGAGACCATGGCCCAGCAGGTCGGGTTCCTGGCCGACCTGGATGAGGCCGAGCAGCTTCAGGGCTTGCGCGCTGGCCTGGCCGAATTCGAAAAGGGTACCGCGCTGCTGGACCAGATGGTCACCGCCTGGTCGACGGCGGATCTGCACCGCCTGGATCAACTGGCAAGTGATGACCTGCGCCAAGACTCTCCGGTTCTTTATGAGGTGCTGTTTACCCGGCGGAACCAGAACTGGGCCCAGCAGGTTGAGGGCGTACTGGCCGGTTCCGGCACCCAGTTCATTGCCGTGGGGGCGGGCCATCTAACCGGCCCGGACAGCCTTCAGGTGCAACTGGAAAAGCGCGGCATCCAGGTTGAGCGCATCGCGCCCTGATCCTGTCACGGCAGGAATGCCGGGCGTGTTTGGCCAGTAATGGGTAATCTTACCTAATCGCCCAATGGGTCAGGCTGTGCGCTAATGGGTCATCTTATGTATGCCGGATGATGGTCTCGGCCGTGTCCGGCCTTGAGAATGGCTCGTAACCGAGATGTCTCGACGTAATCGCCGACCCCATCCCGTATGGCGCCCCACCTGGATCGAGGTGGCGCTGCTCATCACCACGGCCACCGCCCTATGGCTGCTGGCCAGTCACTAGTGGCCTGGTGAGAGGCGGCCTCGACCTGACAAGAAATCCCTAGCCCGCCTTGATCCATCATGATGCAAGCGATAGGACGATCTTTCGATCGGACACGCGCCATGGATACTTCTTTCGTTCCTGCGGTCCTGATCACGCGGTCGTAGTTCAGAGGTAGAACGTCAGCTTCCCAAGCTGAATGTCGCGGGTTCGATTCCCGCCGGCCGCTCCAGTCTTTTCAGGAGATGGAGGCGGACGCGGCGGTCAGGGACGGGTAGTCACTTGGTCGCACCCGCTGGTCGGCACCTGAAACCCATGCGACAAGTTGCTTCGGCTGAAAGCCGCTCTCTCCCGACGGTGAAGTCGATGGCAAATCTCAGAATCTTCTCGAACAAAGAGACGATCATCTGGTGCATATGCCTTGCCCTGGCTGGCTTAGGCATTGTGGCCGCCTACGTCTCGGCCACCAGCAAGGCCACTATAGATGCCGATGTGAAGTCGATGCACGAGCTTGAAAGCCCGGGGGCTCCTGACCCGGCTTTATGAGGCTCAGGGGCGAGACCAGCGGTCAAAGCTCAAGGGGTGTCTGCCCCGGCCACTCCAGTTTGGGACGCAATACGGGCGAGTCCTTGATTTCGTTCAAGTCAGCGATTGACCGCAGCCATTCCGTCGCTAGATTGCGCGCCTCCCTGGACCTGTGCGGGTGTGGTGGAACTGGTAGACGCGCCGGACTCAAAATCCGGTTCCGAAAGGAGTGTCGGTTCGAGCCCGACCACCCGCACCACTCAGGC
>DLIT01000164.1:4232-12730 GCA_002483865.1 Brevundimonas sp. UBA7635 | reverse complement strand
AACACGCGTCAGTGGGTCATTACCGCCTATCTGCTGGGATTTGGCGGGGCGCAGCTGGCCTATGGGCCGCTGGCCGACCGCTATGGCCGCAAGCCCATCTTGATGCTGGGGGTCGGGCTCTATGTGCTGTTTTCCATCGTAGCTGCCTTTTCACACAGCTTCACCTTGTTGATCCTGGCGCGGATCGGCATGGGCATCGGGGTCGCCTCGACACGGGTCCTGGCGGTGTCAATTGTGCGCGACCGCTATGAGGGGCGGACCATGGCGCGGGTCATGTCGCTCAGCTTCCTGGTCTTCCTGGGCGTGCCCATCCTGGCTCCGACAGTGGGGCAGGCGGTCCTTCTGTTTGGACCGTGGCAGTGGATCTTCTGGGTCTTTGCCGTCTTCGGGGCCAGCTTCCTGACCTGGGCCGTGATCCGCCTGCCCGAGACCCTGCACCCCGAGGACCGCCGCCCGATTAGGCTGGTGCCGATCGTGCAGGCCTTTGGCCAGGCCCTGACCAACCGCCAGGCCATGGGCTATACCCTGGCCATGACCTGCGTCATCGGCGGGCTGTTCGGCTTCATCAACTCGTCGCAGCAGATCTTCTTCGACATCTTCAGGGCCGAGCATCTGTTCACGACGGTCTTTGCCCTGGTGGCGGGCGGCATTGCGGTCGCCTCGCTGCTGAACTCCCACCTGGTGGAGCGGCTGGGCTCGCGGATGATTTCCCATACCGCCCTGCTGGGCTTCATCCTGTTCAGCCTGATCCATGCCGCGGTGGCCCTGGCCGGACTGGACAATATCTGGACCTTCTCGATCCTGCAGGGCTGCAAGATGTTCTGCTTTGGCCTGGTCGCGGGCAATTTTGGATCGATGGCGATGGAGCCGATGGGCCATATCGCGGGCACGGCCTCGTCGGTCCAGGGCTTCATCTCGACCATCACCGGTGCCCTGCTGGGCTTTGGCATCGGCCAGGCCTTCAATGGCACGACCGTGCCCCTGACCCTGGGCTTTGCCCTGCTGTCCAGCCTGGCCCTGCTAGTGGTCCTGTGGGCGGAACGGGGGCAACTGTTCAGGGCGCGGCACCAACCGCCCGTCTCAAAGGCTTGATCTTTGGCGGCACAGGAGGCCATGTCGGGCGCAACGGAATACGGAGCGTTTGATGTCCCAGAAGCTGATCGGGCGGGTTTCTGCCCTTGCCCTCGCCGCCGCCCTGTCTGCCTCGCTCGGAGCCTGCGCCACCGCGCCTGCGGCAGTGGATGAGTCGATGGCTCAGATCCAGAACGTGCCCAAGCCGGTGAACCGGATCGCCGACAGCCACTCCTATGCCCGCCCGGCTGATGCCCGCGTCGTCCACGTCGACCTGGACCTGAAGGCCGACTTTGACGCCCATGTCCTGTCGGGCAAGGCGACACTGGACGTCACCGGCCGCCGCGGCGTGGACCAGGTAATCCTAGACGTTCGCAACCTGGACATCCGCTCGGTCACCGATGCCCAGGGGCGTGCCCTGGCCTGGTCGGTCGGGGCTGATCAGGCCTTCATGGGTCAACCGCTGACGGTAAAGCTCCCGACCTTTGCCGGCCACGAGACGCAGAAGATCATCATCGACTATGCCACCCGGCCGGATGCCTCGGCCCTGCAGTGGCTGAACCCGCAGCAGACGGCGGGCAAGCAGAAGCCCTTCCTGTTCAGCCAGGGCCAGGCCATCCTGACGCGCACCTGGATCCCGACCCAGGACAGCCCCGGCATCCGCCAGACCTATACCGCCCGGATCGAGGCCCCCGCCGACCTGACCGTGGTCATGGCCGCCGAGATGCTGACCCCCGGCGGCGAGGCGACGACCCCCGGCCACAAGGCCTGGCGCTTCCGCATGGCCAACCCGATCCCGCCCTATCTGATCGCCATTGGCGTGGGTGACCTGGCCTTTGCCCCGCTGGACGAGCGCACCGGCGTCTGGGCCGAGCCTTCCAGCCTGGAGGCTTCGCGCCACGAGCTGGAGCCGACCGCCCAGATGGTCGATGCCGCCGAGGCGCTCTATGGCCCCTACCTGTGGGGGCGCTATGACCTGCTGATGCTGCCGCCCAGCTTCCCGTTCGGGGGCATGGAAAACCCCATGCTGACCTTTGCCACCCCGACGATCATCGCGGGAGATCGCTCGCTGGTCAGCCTGGTGGCCCACGAGCTGGCCCACAGCTGGTCGGGCAATCTGGTGACCAATGCCAACTGGGACGACTTCTGGCTGAACGAGGGCTTCACCTCCTATTTCGAGAACCGGATCATGGAGGCGGTCTATGGCCGCGATGCCGCTGTGCAGGAACAGGTCCTGGCCTGGGGCGGGCTGCAGGACGAGCTGAAGTCGCTGCCGCCCGAGGATACGCGCCTGCACCTGGACCTGACGGGCCGCGACCCGGACGAAGGCATGAACACCATCGCCTATGACAAGGGGGCCGCCTTTGTAAGGACCTTGGAAGAGACCGCTGGTCGGGCCAAGTTCGACGCCTGGTTGCGCGGTTATTTCGAGCGCAATGCCTTTGTGCCCATGACATCCGAGCTCTTCCTCAAGGATGTGCGCGAGCATCTGGTCAAGGGTGATGCGGCACTCGAAGCCGCTCTGCAACTGGACAACTGGGTCTATCAGCCGGGCCTGCCGTCCAATGCCAAGGCTCCGGTATCTAGCGCTTTCGTTGGCGTGGATGAGGCGGCTTGGGCCTTCTTTACCCAGAAGGGCAAGGCAGCGGATATCCCGTGGTCGAGCTGGAATACCCAGCAACGCATGCGCTTCCTGAATTGGAAGCCGCCGATCGCCAATGCGGATGCACCGATCGCCAGTGTGACTCAGTTGGCCGATCTGGAGACTGTGCTGAGGCTGAACGAGGAAGGCAATTCCGAGGTCCGGTTCGCTTGGCTGCAACTGGCTCTGTCGGCTCGCTATGAACCCTCGGTCGCCTCGGCCGAAGCCTTCCTGACCAGCATGGGTCGCCGCAAGTTCGTCCTGCCGCTGTTCCAGACCCTGTGGAACCAGGGCGACTGGGGCCAGGCCCATGCCCGGCGCATCTATGCCAAGGCCCGGCCGCTGTATCACCCGGTCACGACCGGCTCGGTCGATGCCGTGGTGGGCCAGCCCTAGAGGTTGATCACCGTCGTGCCATCCTCGCGGGCCAGCCGGTCTGCCAGGATGGCGCGGTGGCAGCCACAGGCTTCGGCCTCAAAACACATCAGGGCGACCCGCTTCGTCCCGACCTCATGGCGCAGTTGCTGAAAGGCCGCCTCGGCCCCGGGCTCGTGCATATGGTCGTCGAAGATGGCGTGCATGGTGGCCACGTCGCCCTTGCGGGCCGCATCGCGCCCTGCCTTGGGCGTGCCCAGGTCGCGCAGGTGCAGATAGCTGATGCCCTCGGCCCTCAGGCTTTCGCCCAGAATGGTCTTCGAGAACCCCGCGCGGCGTGAGGCGGCGATGGCGCGCACATCCACCACCTGGGCCACGCCGGCGGCCTTCAGCCGCGCGATCACCTCCGCCAGGGTCGCGCCTTCGTATCCGATCGTGAACAGGTCCATAGGTCACAGATAGGAAGGCCATTCGCTGCACCAAGCGTGGCCGGGATGCACCTTGCCGGGGGTGCCGGGTCAAGGGACCTGGTCCCGTCTAAGGCTTTTTGGAGGCCGGAGGGGAACCCTGGCCGTCAGCCCGGCGCTTATCCCTGATCGCACCTTGCCGGAGGAGGGAAAGTCCATGGAAGACGATCGTGGAAACAGGCCAACGAGTCAGGATCAGGTGGCAGACCAGACCCTCACAAATCGTCAGGGCCACCCGGTGGTCGATAATCAGTCCCAGCGGACGATAGGCGCACGAGGGCCAGCCACTCTCGAAAACTACCAGTTCCTGGAAAAGATCACTCATTTTGATCGTGAGCGTATTCCTGAGCGGGTTGTCCATGCCCGTGGCTTCGTCTGTTACGGCGAGTTCGAGGCGACCGGCCAGATCGGCGATGAACCCGCTTCGCGGTACACGCGGGCCAAGCTGTTCCAGGAGGCAGGCAAGAAGACGCCCCTCGCCATACGTTTTTCCACGGTGATCGGCGGTCGCGATAGCTCAGAGACGGCGCGCGACCCCCGCGGCTTTGCGGTCAAGTTCTATACCGAAGATGGGAACTGGGACCTGGTCGGAAATAACCTGGCCATCTTCTTTATCCGGGATGCGATCAAATTTCCCGATGTGATCCACGCGCTGAAGCCCGATCCGGTGACGTTCCGCCAGGAGCCGAACCGTATCTTCGACTTCATGAGCCAGACACCTGAATCCATGCACATGCTGACCCATCTGTTCAGCCCGCGAGGGATTCCGGCCAGCTACCGGCACATGGAAGGGTTCGGGGTCAATACCTACAAGATGGTCAACGCCGAGGGCGAGACGGTCCTGGTGAAGTACCATTTCCACCCCCGGTGCGGGCTGGCCAGCCTGACGGCGGCCGAGGCTGCCAAGGTTCAGGGGCAGGACCTCGGCTCTGCTTCCAAGGACCTTTATGAAGCCATTGATCGTGGCGATTACCCGCAGTGGGATCTCTATGTCCAGATCATGGAGGATCACGCGCACGACGAGCTTGATTGGGACCCTCTGGATGATACCAAGATCTGGCCGGAGGACGAGTTCCCCCTGCGCCATGTCGGCGTCATGACCCTGAACCGCAACGTCGAGGATCACTTCAACGAGAACGAGCAAATCGCCATGGGCACAGGTGTTCTTGTCGATGGGCTCGATTTTTCGGATGACAAGATGCTGATCGGCCGGACCTTGTCCTATTCCGACACCCAGAGGTATCGGGTTGGCACCAACTATCTGCAGTTGCCGGTCAATCAGCCCAAAAGCGCCAGGGTCGCGACCAATCTCAATGGCGGCCAGATGTCCTACAGACGTGACCTCGCGCCGGGTCAGAATCCCCATGTGAACTTTGAGCCCTCCTTGCACAATGGCTTGAACGAAAGCTCCCGGGAGGAGCCGAACAACCCGCCGGAGGTTCGTGGTCGCCTGACTCGCAGCGTCATAGAGCGGCGCAACGACTATGTTCAGGCCCGCGCCCGATACTGCACCATGATGGAATGGGAGCGCGATGACCTCGTCCTGAATATGGGAACCCTGCTGGGGCAATGTGAGCGTGACGTGCAGGAGCGGATGGTCTGGCACATGTTGCTGGTGCACGACGACTATGGCCAACGTGTCGGCGATATGATCGGCGTCACCGCCGACGACGTGCGCGGAATGCCGCCGCTGGCCAAGCAGCAGCTGACCGAGGAGGACCAGAGCCGCCTTGAAAAACTCGGCGCGAATGGTGACGCCATCGATCCCACCGTCTGGGGCCAATGGACAAGTTCGGTGCAGAACCATCAGGCGAGCGCCGAGGAAGTGCTGAGCGGCACCCTGCCCAAGGTGGAAGAGCCGAAGCCCAGTCTGCACGGCACTCGGTAAAAGCTTCGCCAGCCCGTCAATGGGAAGGGATCGGGGCTGTCATAGCCCCGATCACCCTGCGCCTGAACGCGCGGGCTTCTCGCTTCCAGACTTGACGGCGGGTCTTCGCGGACGCTCAGTGACGGGCACGTGGAGGCTTCAAACATGCGTAACGTCCTGCCAACCTGTCTGCTGTCCAGTCTGATGCTGGCGGCTGCGCCTGCGGTGATGGCACAGGATCTGGTGATCCGGGGCGGGACCATTCACACCGGGGTCGAGGCTCAGCCGATCGCTGAGGTGGTCCAGGTCAGGGCAGGGCGGATCACCTATGCCGGGCCAGCCGCGACGGCCCCGGCGGCCGATGGTCTGACGCCGATTGACCTGGAGGGCGCGACCCTGTTCCCCGGCTTTACCGATGGCCACGCCCACCTGAACGGGATTGGCGAGCGGGAAAGGACGCTGAACCTGGAAGGCTCGGCCTCGGTGGTGGAAGCCATGCAGCGCCTGTCGGATTGGGCCCGCTCCCATCCCGAGGGGGTGATCGTCGGGCGCGGCTGGATCGAGACCCACTGGCCCGAAAAGCGGTTCCTGAATGCCGCCGACCTGGATGCCGCCGCGCCGGGGCGGATCGTGCTGCTGACCCGCGCCGATGGCCATGCCGTAGTGGCCTCGACCGAGGCGCTGAAGATTGCGGGTGTCACCGCCGCGACCCAGGCCCCGTCAGGCGGCGAGATACTCAAGGATGCGGCGGGCCAGCCGACCGGGCTTCTGGTCGATGCCGCCGAACAACTGGTTTCGGCCCTGATGCCCCAGGCTGACGAGACCACCACGCGTGAGACTTATCGCGCCGGGTTTGCCGTTTATGCCCGCTATGGCTGGACGGGGCTGCACTATATGTCGACGCCGTGGCAGGACGTGCCCCTGCTGGAAGCCATGGCCGAGGCGGGCGAGGCACCCTTGCGCCTCTACAACAATGTCACGCCCGAGGGGGCGGCCGCCCTGATGGCATCGGGTCCGCGCCAGGTGGCCGATGGCCGGGTCATCACGCGCGGCATCAAGCTGTTTGCCGACGGGGCCCTGGGCTCACGCGGGGCGGCCCTGTTCCAGCCCTACAGCGACCAGCCGGGCACCACTGGCCTGATGCAAACCAGTGAGGCTGAGATCCGCCCCATCCTGGACCAGGCCCTGAGATCGGGCATCCAGATCGCCACCCACGCCATCGGCGGCCGGGGCAATTTCGAGGTGTCCAAATGGTATGCCGAGGCCATGCAGGCGGTGCCGCGCACGGACTGGAAGCTGGCCGAGCCGCGCTGGCGCATCGAACACGCCCAGATCATCCGCCCGTCGGACTATGGCGTCTTTTCCGACCTGCCGATCCTGGCCTCGATGCAGCCCAGCCATGCCATCGGGGACCTGCATTTCGCCGCCGACCGGCTGGGCGATGCGCGGCTGGACGGGGCCTATGCCTGGCACAGCCTGGTGGATCGCGGGGTCATCGTGGTCGGGGGCTCGGACGCTCCGGTCGAGCGGGGCGATCCGCTGATCGAGTTCTATGCCGCCGTCTCGCGCGCGGACCTGAACGGCTTCCAGGGACCGGACTGGCGGGCCCATGAGGCGGTGGACCGGGCAACCGCGCTTAAGATGTTCACCCTGTGGCCCGCCTATGCCAGCTTCCGCGAGGACGAGCTGGGCACCATCGAGGTGGGCAAGCGCGCCGACTTCACCGTCTTTGACATCGACCTGATGGCCGTGCCGGTGGCCCAGATCCCCAGGGGGCGTGCCCTGATGACCATTGTCGATGGCGAAGTGGTCTATCGGGCCGACTAAAGCCGCGGTGCCGCCAAGCGTGCGTTGCGGTGGCGCGGCGCATCGGTTAAGCCCCGCTCATGGAATTCTTCCCCGGCTGCGCCATCGCGGCCGGGTTTGGCGTTTGGAGCGTTGAGATGGCTGATTTCGCCCCCGGTCTGGTCACGGTTTTCGGCGGCTCGGGCTTTGTCGGTGCCCAGGTCGTGCGGGCCATGGCCAAAATGGGCTGGCGCGTGCGCGTCGCGGTTCGCAAGCCCGCCTCGGCCTATGAGCTGCGCATGGCCGGTGACGTCGGCCAGATCCAGCTGACCCGCTGCGACATTACCGACAAGGCCGCCGTGGCCGAGGCGGTCAAGGGGGCCGACGCCGTCGTCAACCTGGTCGGTATCCTCTACGAGACCGGCGGTCGCAAGTTCGACGCCCTGCACGTCGAGGGGGCCCGCAACGTGGCCGAGGCGGCCAAGGCTGCGGGCGTCCAACGCCTGACCCACATCTCGGCCATCGGTGCCGATGTGAACGGTGCTTCCGACTATGCCCGCACCAAGGGCGAGGCAGAGGTCGCCGTGCGCGAAGCCTTCCCCGGGGCCGTGGTGGTGCGTCCGTCCATCGTCTTTGGCAAGGGCGACGACTTCCTGAACCGTTTTGCCGCCATGGCGAGCGGCTCGCCCGCCCTGCCGCTGATCGGCGGTGGCCAGACCCGCTTCCAGCCGGTCTATGTCGCCGACGTGGCCGAGGCCGTGGCCCGCGCCACGGTTCGCATGGACGCCCAGGGCAAGACCTTTGAATTGGGCGGCCCGTCGGTCTGGACCTTCGAGGACATCCTGAAGCTGGTGCAGCGCGAGACCAAGCGCGAGCGCTTCCTGGTGTCCATTCCGTTTGCCATCGCCCGCATCATCGGCTCCATCGCCCAGATCCCGGCAGCGATCGGCCTCAAGCCGGCCCTGACCAGGGACCAGGTCATCTCTCTGGAAAGCGACAATGTGGTCGCGCAAGGGGCTGAAGGCCTGTCGGAGCTGGGCATCGAGCCTTCGGGTCTGGAAGCCATCGCCCCCAGCTACCTGTTCCGCTATCGCGTCGGCGGGCAGTACGCCGAGAACCCGGCCACCTGAACGACGGTTGAAATGCGAAACCCCTCCGGCCCGGCGGCCGGAGGGGTTTTTGCTTGTGTGGCGGCTAATCCTCCCCTGCGTTAGCGGGGGAGGATGACGGGGGCACTGTGATCTTTTCCTCCCCATGCCAAATGGGGAGTTGGATCGGCGGCGTCAGCCGT
>DLIT01000164.1:0-4198 GCA_002483865.1 Brevundimonas sp. UBA7635 | reverse complement strand
CCCCACATCGTGGGGAGGAAAAGCCACGCTTCTTCGATCCCTTGTGCCCTTCTCTTCCGTCATCCTCCGGCTTGACCGGAGGACCCAGGCGGTGGGGATTGCGTTGGAGGCTGCCGGCCTGCGCCCTTACAATCCGCCGGTCAGGGCCAGGCCGATGATGCCGAGGGTGCCGACGATGATGCGCCACCAGGCGAAGGGGCCAAAGCCGCGGCGCGAGACGAAGTCCAGCAGGAAGCGGACCACGACCAGGGCCGTCAGGAAGGCGGCGACGAAGCCGATGGCGATCAGGCCCAGGTCGCTGAAGTCCAGGACGTCCCGGTTCTTGAACAGGTCATAGGCCACGGCCGCGCCCATGGTCGGCAGGGCCAGGAAGAAGCTGAACTCGGCGGCCGAGCGCTTGTCGGTGCCCAGCAGCAGGCCGCCGGCAATGGTGGCCCCCGAGCGCGACACGCCGGGGATCATGGCCAGGCACTGGAACAGGCCGATCAGGAAATAGATGCGCAACGGATAGCGGTCAGCCTCCAGGAAGCTGGGCACCTTCTTCATGCGGTCCAGCCACAGCAGCAGCAGGCCACCGATGATCAGGGCGACGCAGATCACCAGCGGCGTCTCGAACAGCACCGTCTTGATGAAACCATAGGCGGCAAAGCCGATCACCACGGCCGGCAGGAAGGCGATCAGCAGGCCGATCAGGAAGCGCCGGGCCTCCGGATCGGTCGGCCAGCGCGTGGCCAGGTGCCACAGCCGCTTGAAATAGACGCTGATGATGGCCAGCAGGGCACCCAGCTGGATGACGATCTCGAAGGTCTTGCCCTTGCTTTCAAAGCCCAGGAAGTGGCCCAGCAGAAGCATATGCCCGGTCGAGGACACGGGAATGAATTCGGTCAATCCTTCAACCAGACCCAGAAGGATCGCAATCAGCCAGTCCGCCATGGAAGCTCCATCCTGTCCGATGCGAACGTCGCAGCGGATCGGCCATCCATAGCGCCGCAGTCGCGGTCCCGCCATTGGCGAGCGCAGGCTTTTGCGCGACAAGGGGCAGATGACTGCTTCCGCACCTTCCCTTGATGACGCCCACGCCATCAGTCGGCGCATTACCGTGCTTTCGGTGGGGACGGCCGTCCTGCTGATCGTGCTCAAGGCCTTTGCCCTGGGGGCTTCGGGGTCTGTGTCCATCCTGGCCACCCTGGCTGATTCCAGCCTGGACCTGATCGCCTCGATCGCCGCCTTCCTGGCCGTGCGCTGGGCTGCTGCTCCGGCGGATGAGAAGCACCGCCACGGTCACGGCAAGGCCGAGGCACTGGCCAGCCTGGTGCAATCAGGCCTGATTTTTGCCTCGGCGCTTTTTATCGGCTGGGAGGCGGTCCAGCGGATGTTCGATCCACGGCCGATCACGGCGGGCGGTTGGGCCGTGGGTGTGGTTATCATCTCCATCCTGGTTACGGCAGGGCTGGTCTGGTTGCAGACCCGGGCCCTGAAGAAGACTCGCTCGATGGCCGTGGCTGGCGATCGAGCCCACTATGTCGCCGACCTGGCCGCCAATGTCGTGGTGCTGATCGGCGTGGTGTCGGGGGCCTGGCTCAAGGCCCCGGGGCTGGACGCGGCGGCGGGCCTGGTCGTGGCTGTCTGGCTTTTCTGGGGTGCCTGGAGCCTGATGCGCGGGGCCGCAGATCACCTGCTGGATGGCATGGTCTCGGACGCCGAGCGCACGCAGATCGTCTCGGCGGTCCTGTCCGATACGCGCATTGGTGGTGTACATCAGCTGCGGACCCGTATGGTCGGCCAGGTCATGATGGTCCAGATGCACATCGACCTGGACGGCAGCCTCAGCCTGCATGATGCCCATGAAATCGTCGTTGGGGCAGAGCAGAGGATCGCCCGAGCCATCCCTCATGCCGATGTACTGATCCATGCCGATCCGCGTGGCCATGACGATGTTGTGGACGGGCCCGCCAGCGAGCTGATCCCTGTGCCCGAACGCGGGATAAGGGGACCTTGGGAATAGGCACAAAAAGCGCCACAGGGGCCGCCCGGCCGTTGCGGTAAACGCGGCCTTAACGAGCGCGGGCGCATGGCTTGATTAATGTCCAACCTGACCATCCTCTATCATTTTGCCTTTCATCCCGGCTCGCGCACGGCGCGCCTGGCCCTGGGCGAGGCGCGGATTGAGTTCAGCGAGGAACTGGTCAAGCCGTGGGAGGATGACTGTCCCCTGCACAGGCTGAATCCGGCCGGTATGCCGCCGGTCCTGACCGTGGCCGACCGTGGCAAGATCCTGACCCTTTGCGAAGCCGATGCCATCCTGGGCTGGATCGAGGATCGGGCCAAGGGCGATGTCCTGATGCCGGGCGACCTGTTTGAACGGGCCGAGGTGCGCCGCCTGACGACCTGGTTCAACCGCCGCTTCATCGACGATGTCGATGCGGTCCTGCTGCATGAGCGGATGGAAAAGCCGCTGCTGCGCCTGGGCCCGCCCGAGGCCCGGATGCTGCGCGAGGGGCGCGAGGCACTGAAGGTTCATCTGGCCATGCTGGAAGGTCTGGCGGCGAGCCGCGAATGGCTGGCCGGGCGTCGGCTCAGCCAGGCTGATCTGATCGCAGCGGGCCACCTGTCGGTCCTGGACTATTTTGGCGAGATCGCCTGGGCCAGCTATCCGTCGCTGAAGACCTGGTACTCCAAGCTTAAGTCGCGGCCGTGTTTCCGCTCCCTGCTGTCGGACCGCTTCCCCGGCGTGCAGCCAGCCAGCTGGTACACCGACCTGGACTTCTAGGNNCTAGGCCTCGACTTCCGCAGCCATTGGGGGCAAAGGCCCCTGCATGGCGGCCGATCCCCGCATCTTTATTCGCGAGCGCGCCGCCGAGCTGGGCTTCGGCGTGTGCCGCTTTGCCTCGGCCTCCGATCCCTGGAGCGCGGGCGAGCAGCTGCAATACTTTGTTGAACAGGGCCGTCATGGCGACATGGGCTGGATGGAGACGACGCTGGAGCGCCGCAGCCACCCTACCGCCATGTGGGACGGGGCGCGCACCGCCATTGTCCTGGGCATGAACTATGGCCCCGAGACCGATCCCCGGCCTGAGCTGGCCAAGGCGTCCAATGGCTACATCAGCGTCTATGCACGCGGGGACGACTATCACGAGGTCATCAAGGGCCGGCTGAAGATCCTGGCCGGCCAGATCGCCGCCCGCCTGGGCCAGGAGGTCAAGGTCTTCGTCGACACGGCGCCCCTGATGGAAAAGCCCTTGGCCCAGCGCGCCGGTCTGGGCTGGCAGGGCAAGCACACCAACCTGCTCAGCCGCACCCATGGCAACTGGCTGTTCCTGGGCACCATCCTGACCGCCGCCGAGATCAAGCCGGATGAGGCCGAGAGTGAGCATTGCGGCCGCTGCACTGCCTGCTTGGATGCCTGCCCGACAGGGGCTTTTCCGGCACCGTTCCAGATCGATGCCCGCCGCTGCCTGTCCTATCTGACCATTGAATATGCCGGGCCATGGCCGATCGAGTTCCGCACCGCTACCGGCAACCGTATCTACGGCTGCGACGACTGTCTGGCTGCCTGTCCGTGGAACAAGTTCGCGCAAGGGGCCTCAGAGGCCCGGCTTCATGCCCGCGATGCCCTGAAAAGCCCGCCACTGGCCGAGTTGTTGACGCTGGACGATGCTGCCTTCCGCGCCCTGTTCAGCAAGAGCCCGGTCAAGCGGATCGGCCGCGACCGCTTCTTGCGCAATGTGCTCTATGCCGCCGGCAACTCGTCCGACCTGACCCTGGTCGCGCCGGTTACCAGCCTGCTAGACGACCCGGCCCCTGTGGTGCGCGGCGCCGCCATCTGGGCCCTGTCCCGGCTGGACCCCGAGCGGTTCGAGACGGAACGCCAGACGCGGGCCGCGACAGAGTCGGATCCCGTGGCCAGGGCTGAATGGTCGGACGGGGGGGCGTAGGTGATTTTCCCTCCCCATGCCAATGGGGAGGTGGATCGGCGGCACCAGCCGCCGAGACGGAGGGGCGCGCTGGAGACTGGCGCGGCCGAGCCCTCCACCGCTTCGCGGTCCCCCTCCCCACATCGTGGGGAGGAAATGACGCTTTATCCTCCCCTGCGGAAACGGGGGAGGTGGCAGGGCGCGATAGCGGCCTGACGGAGGGGGCGGTGCAGGTGCTTGCCCCCCCACCCCCCCCCCCGCCCCCCCCCCCCCCCCGCCCCCGC
>DLIT01000178.1 GCA_002483865.1 Brevundimonas sp. UBA7635 | reverse complement strand
TCAACGATTTCAAAGACCAGAACCCGAAGGCCCGTCAGACTGTTTAGCGCCGGTCTGCGGCGGAGGCGGCTATCTAAACCGCTTCGTTTTTCGTGTCAAGCACTTCTTTTTAAAGAAGTTTTCGACATCTCCGAAACGACCGGGGCCGCTCCGAGGGAGGCGGGTATCTACCGATCCACCGTCTCCGTGTCAACAAGGTTTTTCAACCTTTTTGCGACAGCCAGACCGAGGTCTTTCAGGCCGCAAAGAAATCCCAGCGAAAGCTTTGAGGCTTTCCCACAAAGGCTCAACTTCGATTTCGTTGAAGCGCGGAACCTAACCGAAACCCCATTCCAGATCAAGCGGCAAAACCGATTTTTCTGGAGGCCGAACCGAAGGAACAGGTCCTTCAGGGCGGCGGGGCCGGCCCGTTTCCGAGCGAGGCGGTCGTATACGGACCTGGCTGTCCGGGCACAAGCCCCTGAGGCAACTATATCAGCGGTTTCGACGGATCGCCGGTGTCGGATCCGCAGGGCCGCCCTCGCCTATCGCCGGCGGAACCACACCAGCAGCCGCGCCAGGGGGCCGACTGCGAACAGGCCAAGGACAAAGCCGAAGGCATGGGCTTCCCAGGCGATGGCGGCCCCGGTCATCCCGGGAGCCAGGCTGATCAGGCCGATCACCAGGTTGGCGATCATCCAGCCGGCGGCCTGGTGCAGGACAATGGGATGGTTCCACGGGATGATGAAGCCCACCGGGCCGATCAGCCGGGTCGAGGCCCCGATCATGCCGAACACCGCGCCAGACGCCCCGACCAGCGGCACGTCGCTGTCCAGGTGCAGCAGGCCATAGCCGAGCGCGGCCACCACGCCGCTGGCTATATAGAGGGCCAGAAAGGCTGCCGGTCCCACCCCGCGCGAGAACAGCCGCGCCACCGGCGTCCCGAAGGCCAGGGCGGCCACCGCATTCATGATGACATGGAGCCAGCTGCCGTGCAGCAGCATCGACGTCAGCAGACCCCACCAATGCCCCTGCCCCAGGTCGGTCGGCCGAAAGGCCATGCCCAGGCCAAAGTCGGGAAGTCCCGTCTGGAACCAGAACAGCAAGGGCATGGAGGCGGCGACCACAATGGCCAGGAAGGGAGCCTTGAAGATCGGCTCATGCGCCCGGGTCGCTTCGTCGTGATGGTCTTGCATGGGACCTAGGTGATGGATGAACAGGTCAATCTCAAGGTCATCTTAATAACCTTGATATTAGAACCGCGATCTGTGCCTGGCACGACCATTGCTTGGGCACCCGCAGTTTTTCGATTTCAGTCCCGGAACATCCCATGAGAGCACGGACCCCGACCCTCGCGGCCCTCGGCCTGAGCCTGCTGGCCGGTCAGTCGGCTCAGGCCCAGAGCAGCGGCTCTGCGGGCCTGGCGCAGTTCCAGGCGGGCTATAACGCATCGCGCTACACCACGGCCCAGACGACGACCGGTACGACCCGGGACGCCAACGGCAACCGGCTGGTGGTCAACGGCCTGATCCAGAATGGGGCAAGCAGCTATTCCAGCGCCACGGCTGGTGTCGGAAGCGCGGCGGGTGGGCGCACCACTCTGGGCGGGTCAACTGCCATCGGCAACAGCCTGAACGTGGTGGTCCAGGGCAATAACAACACCGTCGTGGTCAACTCGAACCAGACCAACACCGGCAATGTCCAGGCGGGCACCACGCTCAACGGAAACCTGGACCTCTGATGACGTCATCCCCTTCCAAGCGCGCGCTGAGACTGGCTGCCCTGTCAACCTGCGTCGCCAGCCTCCTGTCCGGCTGTGTCAGCCTCAGCGCCGGATCGTCGGGCCAGTACGCCCGACCGATCGGCAACGCACCGGTCACGGCCAATCCGACGCCCTACTCGACCGCGCTTTACTGCCTGGCCGACTATGCGCGTCGCTATAACCTGCCGTCGCCGCGCATGGCGGTGGGCCGGATCAGCGACTACACCGGCACGGTCTCGGCCGATGGTGGTCGCCAGATCACCCAGGGCGCATCCCTGATGGCGAACACGGCCCTGGCCAAGGCCGGAGCCCGGATCGTCGAGCGCTACGACACCTCGGTTTCCGAGCTTGAGCTGCGCTATGCCAACAACAAGCTGATCAGCGACGACCAGCCCAATGGCGCGCCCCAGGACGCTGCCTATCGCCGAATCCTGGCGGGTCAGGTGCCCGGCTCTGACTTCTATATTGTCGGCGGCATCACCGAGGTGAACTACAACATCCGCTCCGCCGGGTTCGATATCGCTGGCGGCGAGGTCGAGGACACCGGCGGCTCGGGCCTGGTCACAGGCAAGGTGTTCGTCATGAACGTCGCCATCGATCTGCGCATGGTCCAGACCACCACCCTGGAGGTGGTCGATGTCATCTCCTATCAGAAGCAGATCATCGGTCGAGAAATCACCGCCGGCGTCTTCGACTTCCTGAACGGCAATGTCTTTGACATCTCGGCGGGCAGCGGCGGGCTGGAACCGGTTCAGCTGGCGGTCCGCGCCCTGGTCGAGCGTGCTACCATCGAATTCATGGCCAACCTGTATGGGGCCCCCGGTCCAGAGGTCTGCCTGAGCCCCGACAATGATCCTCTTGGCCCGTCAGCGGTCGGCGCGACCGGCGGATACTATCCGGCCTATCAGAATACGGACACGAACAATGGTCAGACCCGCGCGGAACCGTCTCGTTGGCACGATGGCCGCGACGGCACTGTGCGCCGCAGTCGCTACTGAGGCCACAGCCCAGGACCGCAGCCTGGTCCTGAACGAACAGCTGCAGCTGGGCGACGTCCTGGCTGGCCAGAGGCTGAACGTCACCGATGCCAGCGCCCAGGTGAACGTCTCGATCGCGGCCCAGGGCAACAGCCTGATCGGTGCCGCCGAAGGCCAGGCTGCCGATGTGCTGAGCGACCAGGCCATGGCGGGTGCGACCCGTTCGGCGGTGGAGCTGTCTCTGGGTGGCCAGACCGACGGCCGGGTGGTCAGCACCGTCCAGTCGCGCGCCAACTACCTGGCGGGCACGGCGACCGACACCAGCCTGGGCTTTGACGCGTTCCAGAGCGCCAGTGCCCCGGTCGAGGCCAGCACGGTGATCACCGGCACCGAGGCCCTGCTTGCGGGCGGCGCGACGGTCGTCACGGGCGCGATAGCCA
>DLIT01000138.1:7054-17734 GCA_002483865.1 Brevundimonas sp. UBA7635 | reverse complement strand
GGCGAGTTGTCTATGATCCGGGCCCTTGCTCGCAAGACGGAGGCGCTGGATCTGAGCGGCTATGACACCCGCGCGATCGCCCTGGCCGAACAAAGCCTGCGCCCCGCCCTGGCCCGCCAGATCGAGACTTTGGAAGCCTTGCGACCCAGGGCGGTCCATGACGCTGGCGTCTGGCGTCTGCCGGACGGCGAGGCGCTCTATGCCAACGGCCTGAAAGCCAATACCACCACCACCCTGAGTGCGGCCGAGATCCACGCCATGGGCCGCGAGCAGGTGGCCGAAATCAGCGCCGAGATCGACACCATCCTTAAGACCCAGGGCTATACCCAGGGCACGGTGGGTGAGCGGGTCCAGGCCCTGAACAAGGACCCGGCACAGCTCTTTGCCAATACCGACGAGGGCAAGGCCGAGCTGCTGCAATGGCTGAACGAACAGGTGGCGGCGCTGGAGCCGCGACTGCCAGAAGTCTTTGGCCGCCTGCCCCGCAGCCACGTCGAGATCCGCCGCGTGCCGGTCTCGATCCAGTCCGGTGCGCCGGGCGGCTATTACCAGGGGCCGCCGCTGGATGGCTCGCGGCCGGGGGCCTATTACATCAATCTGCGTGACAGCGGGAACTGGCCCCGCTTTGCCCTGCCAACCCTGACCTATCACGAGGCCTCGCCTGGGCATCACCTGCAAGTCGCTCTGCAGCGCGAGTCGGCGGACCTGCCGCAATGGCGTCGCGCCGGGGGCTTCAGCGCCTATAACGAAGGCTGGGCCCTGTATGCCGAGGCGGTGGCCGCCAACGACCTGGATGTCTATGCCGATAATCCGCTGGGGCGGGTGGGCTTCCTGATGTCCTACCTGTTCCGGGCCGTGCGCCTGGTCGTCGACACCGGGCTCCACGCCGAGCGCTGGAGCCGTGAGCAGGCGGTGGAATACATGGCGGCCTCGGGGGCCAAGCCCTGGGATGCCTCCAACAGCGAGATCAACCGCTACTGTGTCTGGCCCGGCCAGGCCTGCGCCTACAAGGTGGGCCACACGGTCATCGCCCGCCTGCGTGCAGAGGCGGAAGCCACGCCCGGCTTTGACCTGCGCGCCTTCCACGACCAGGTGCTGATGCACGGCTCCCTGCCTCTGGCTGTGCTCGAAAAGCAGATGCGAGGTTAAAGGGCACGATGGGACTGGGCTGGCCCCATCAGGGGCGGTGTCTGAACACGGTTTGGGCCAATTTGCCGCCGGCCCCCTGGTTCAGGGGGCAAATGGGGCCTAACACCCGGTTGAGGCTTTGCGCCTGCCGGTCTGCCTCGCTATACCGCCCACACACATCCTTCCTAAGGTTCAGAGACAGAGGCAAACATGGCCAAGATCAAGGTCGCCAACCCCATCGTTGACATCGACGGCGACGAAATGACTCGGATCATCTGGCAGATGATCAAGGACAAGCTGGTCTTCCCCTATCTGGACCTGGAACTGGACTACTACGATCTGGGTATGGAAAGCCGTGACGCCACGGATGACCAGATCACCATCGACGCCGCCAAGGCCATCCAGAAGCATGGCGTTGGCGTCAAGTGCGCGACCATCACGCCGGACGAAGCTCGCGTGCAGGAATTCGGCCTGAAGAAGATGTGGAAGTCGCCGAACGGCACCATCCGCAACATCCTGGGTGGCGTTGTCTTCCGCGAGCCGATCATCTGCTCGAACGTGCCGCGCCTGGTGCCGGGCTGGACCCAGCCGATCGTGGTGGGCCGTCACGCCTTCGGTGACCAGTACAAGGCCACCGACTTCCTGATGCCGGGTCCGGGCACCCTGACGATCAAGTTCGTTGGCGACAACGGCGAAGTCATCGAGCACGAAGTCTACAAGGCTCCGGGCGCAGGCGTGGCCATGGCCATGTACAACCAGGACGAGTCGATCCGTGAGTTCGCCCACGCCTCCTTCGCCTATGGCCTGCAACGCAACTATCCGGTCTATCTGTCGACCAAGAACACCATCCTGAAAGCCTATGACGGCCGCTTCAAGGACCTGTTCCAGGAAGTCTTTGACGCCCACTATGCGGAAGAATTCAAGGCACGCGGCCTGACCTATGAACACCGTCTGATCGACGACATGGTGGCCGCCGCCATGAAATGGTCGGGTGGTTTCGTCTGGGCCTGCAAGAACTACGATGGCGACGTGCAGTCGGACGTCGTGGCCCAGGGCTTTGGCTCGCTGGGCCTGATGACTTCGGTCCTGATGACCCCGGATGGCAAGGTCATGGAAACCGAAGCCGCCCACGGCACCGTGACCCGTCACTATCGCCAGCACCAGAAGGGTGAAGCGACCTCGACGAACTCGATCGCCTCGATCTTTGCCTGGACCCGGGGCTTCAAGCACCGTGCCAAGCTGGATAACAACGCCGAACTGGCCGAGTTCGCCGAGACCCTGGAACGCGTCGTCGTCGACACCGTCGAGTCGGGCTTCATGACCAAGGACCTGGCCCTGCTGGTCGGCGATCAACAAGGCTGGCTGACGACCGAAGGCTTCCTGGACAAGGTTTCGGAAAACCTGAAGAAGGCCCTGCCGGGTCTCGGCTAAGGGGCTTTCACGGTCAAGAGAACAGGGCGGGTGGCTTCGGTCACCCGCCCTTTTTCGTGCGCCAGAGGCCAGGGTCTGAAAGCCTGCACGATAAACAAGGTGTTACGTGATTTCGGATTGAGGCACGGCTTCAACCATGCCCTTATGGGCCGAAGGGGTATTTGGGTGGTCGTGCCAACGCACTTCGGCCAACCGGATGTTTAGAAGGGGCCATCATGTCTAGAACAGGTATCCGGCTGGTCGTCGCCGTGCTCGCCCTTTTTGTGTTGGCCTATGGGGTCTCACCTGTGTTCGCGGCGCGGGGTCTGATCCAGGCAGCCAAGGCAGGGGATATCGCGGGACTGGAGCGCCACGTCGACTTTCCGGCCTTTCGTGAAAGCCTGAAGGATGAACTGAGCCAGCGCCTGATGGGCGAACTCGGTAGCAAGTCCGATCGCGGACTGGCCGCCCTGGGCATGGTGTTTGGCTCGGCCCTGGTTGGCGGCGCAGTCGATGCCCTGGTGACGCCCGAGACCATCGCCACCATGGTCCAGGAAGGGAAGGCCCCTTCGCCCCGCCAGGCGGTCGAGCGCGAGGCGACGCCCGAACAGGATCGCGACAGTCGGGTGCGCCAGTCCTGGTCCTACCGCGACCTCGATACCTTTGCCGTCAGCCTGACCCGCGATGACAGGCCCGACGAGCGGGTGGCCCTTCTGATGACCCGCCGCAACCTGTTCTTCTGGAAACTGACCGGCGTTGACCTGAGCCCGCCCCAGTAAGCCCTCCGGCGTCCTTATCCTGCCCCGTGCAACGGGGGAGGGGGACCATGCGCAGCATGGTGGGGGCGGGGCAGGCACCCGCCCTGATCCCAGAAAAAGGGGCGGCACCTTGCGGCACCGCCCCCTCAATCTGCCAAGGCCTGGAGCCCTCAGGCTTTCAGCGCTGCCTTGACGGCTTCTAGGCCAGCCTCGGCCCTGGTGGCGTCGGGGGCACCGCCCTGGGCGAAGTCCGGCTTGCCCCCAGCACCCTTGCCACCCATGGCGATGACGGCGTCGCGGGCCAGGTTGGCCGCGTTGAAGCGATCGGTCAGGTCGGCGGTGATGGCGATGGTGACGGCCGCCTTGCCGTCGGTCACGCCGACAAGGGCAACGATGCCCGAGCCGATCTGCTTCTTGAAGTCCTCGGCCACGCCGCGCAGGCCCTTGCCGTCCACGCCGTCCAGAACGCGAGCGAGAAGCTTGACGCCGTTGATCTCTTCGGGGGTCGCCGAGGCACCGCCGCCGCCCAGGGCCAGCTGTTTCTTCAGGTCGGCGACCTGTTTTTCCAGCGACTTGACCGAGGTTTGCAGGTTTTCAACGCGGCCGGTCACATCAGCAGGCTGGACCTTGAAGCTCTGGGCCAGCGAGCGGGTGATATTGGCCTGTTCCAGCAGGTACTGGCGGGCCGCTTCGCCGGTCAGGGCTTCGATGCGGCGCACGCCAGCGGCGATACCGGTTTCGGCGGTGATCTTGAACAGGGCGATGTCGCCGGTGCGGGCGACGTGGGTGCCGCCGCACAGTTCGACCGAATAAGCTTTGCCGGCGTGGTCCAGCGCGTTGCCCAGCGTAAGCACGCGCACTTCCTCGCCGTACTTCTCGCCGAACAGGGCGATGGCACCGGCTTCGATGGCGGCTTCGGGGGCCATCAGTTCGGTACGGGCCGGGACGTTCTGGCGAATGACTGCGTTTACTTCGTCCTCGATACGAGCGATTTCTTCCTCGGTCACCGGGGCATTGTGACTGAAGTCGAAGCGCAGGCGCTCGGCATCGACCATCTGGCCCTTCTGGGCAATATGGGCACCCAGAACATTCTTCAGGGCGGTGTGCAGCAGGTGTGCGCCCGAGTGGTTCGAACGGGTGGTCAGGCGCTCGTCAGCGTTAACGTGCAGGGTCGCGACCGTGCCGAGCTTCAGCTCACCCGAGGTGACCTCGATCTGGTGAGCATAGAGGTCGCCGCCAGCGTGCTTCTGTACGTCCAGAATACGGCCTTCGCCGCCTGCCCATCTGGCCGTGCCCTTGTCGCCGTTCTGGCCGCCACCTTCGCCATAGAAGGGGGTCTGGTCGAAAAGGACTTCGACGGTGTCGCCAGCCGCAGCGGCCTCGACGCGGGCACCCTCGGCCACGATGGCAACAACGGCACCTTCACCGTCGGTGTTGTCATAGCCGGTGAAGGTGGTGGCACCCAGCTGGTCACGGATGGCCAGCCATTCGCCCGCATTGGCGGTCTGGCCCGAGCCCTTCCAGTTGGCCTTGCCGCGCTGGCGCTGTTCGGCCATTTCGGCCTCGAAGCCGTCATTGTCGACCGAAAGGCCACGGCGACGGGCTTCGTCCTGCGTCAAGTCCAGCGGGAAGCCGTAGGTGTCGTACAGGGTAAAGGCCGTGTGACCCGAGATAACACCGCCTTCGGACAGGTCCTTGGTGGCTTCGTCCAGCAGGCCCATGCCGCGACCCAGCGTGGTGCGGAAACGGATTTCTTCCTGCTTCATCGTGTCTTCGATGAAGGCCTGGGCGCGGCCCAGTTCCGGGTAGGCTTCACCCATCTCGGTTACCAGCGCCGGGACCAGACGGTGCATCAGCGGGTCCTGCGCGCCCAGCAGGTGGGCGTGGCGCATGGCCCGGCGCATGATGCGGCGAAGCACATAGCCACGGCCTTCGTTCGACGGCGTTACACCATCGGCGATCAGGAAGGACGAGGAGCGCAGGTGGTCGGCGATCACCCGGTGGCTGGCTTGCAGCGCACCTTCGGCCTTGGTGCTGGTGGCCTCTTCTGACGCCGCGATCAGGTTGCGGAACAGGTCGACTTCATAGTTGGAATGGACGCCTTGCAGAACCGCGGCGATGCGCTCCAGACCCATGCCGGTGTCCACCGAGGGCTTCGGAAGGTCGCGAACGATCTGGTCGTTCTCCTTCTCGAACTGCATGAAGACGTTGTTCCAGATTTCGACGAAGCGGTCGCCGTCTTCTTCCGGCGATCCCGGAGGGCCGCCCCAGATGTGCTCGCCGTGGTCGTAGAAGATTTCGGTGCAGGGACCGCACGGGCCATTGTCGCCCATGGCCCAGAAGTTGTCGGCGGTAGGGATGCGGATGATCTTGTCGTCGGAAAAGCCCGTCACCTTCTTCCAGATGTTAAAGGCTTCGTCGTCGGTGTGGTAAACCGTGACCAGAAGCTTGCTGGGATCAAGGCCGAACTCCTTGGTCAGCAGGCCCCAGGCGCTCTCGATCGCGTGATCCTTGAAATAGTCGCCGAACGAGAAATTGCCCAGCATTTCAAAGAAGGTGTGGTGACGGGCCGTATAGCCGACATTGTCCAGGTCATTGTGCTTACCGCCCGCGCGCACGCATTTCTGCGACGAGGTGGCACGCGGATAGGGCGGGGTGGCAGCACCGGTGAAATAGTCCTTGAACGGCACCATGCCAGCATTGACGAACAACAGCGTCGGATCGTTCTGTGGGACCAGCGGGGCCGAGTGGACCTTCTCGTGCCCGTCGGCGGCAAAGTAGTCGAGGAAGGTGGAGCGGATCTGCTTCAGGCTGGTCATGGTTTGTCGCTTCTAGGCGGGGTCGCTCTGGAATGGAGGCGCGGGGAGACTATTGAACCCGGCGTCATATAGGGGTTTTTCGTCAAACGCATCACCTGTGTCGCGCCATGGGCGGGATGATCGGGGTGATGGGGCTTTTATGACCTAGGTCAGGCGCTCCGGCGAAAGGATCACCCCGTCGGCGTCAGCATAGAGCCAATGACCGGGGCTGAAGATGACGCCACCGAAGCTGGTCGGAATGTCGTCCTCGCCGATACCGTCCTTGTCGGCGCGCAAGGGGCAGGTGCCCATGGCCTTGATACCCACGGCCAGGGCGTTGATCACGGCGCTGCCGCGGATCGCCCCGTGGACGATAAGGCCGGCCCAGCCATTGGCGATGGCCAGCCGGGCCAGATTGTCGCCGACCAGGGCGCGCTTCATCGAGCCGCCGCCATTGACCACCAGGACATGGCCACGGCCCGGACGCTCAAGCGTGGTCCGCACCAGGGCGTTGTCGTCCAGGACGCTCAGGGTGTGGATCGGACCGGAGAAGGCCGCCACCTGGCCAAAGCTGCGCAAGGCGATCTGGCAGACCTTCACCTCGTCAGGATGGGCGTCACAGAGGTCGGCAGTGGCGGGTGTGGTCATGGTGGCCTTCGCGGGGAGGATGTCGGCGCAAACCTTAACAGCCGCATCCGGGTTGAGGCAAAAAAAGAGGCCCACCCGCGGTGCGGGTGGGCCGTCTCCTGCCAGCCCTGACGGGGTCGGTAGGCGGGTCGCCGGGGCGGCGGAGATGGGGTGGGGACCTTAGCCTTCCAGGTCCTGGCCTTCGTCGGGTTCAGGCGCGCCGAGCATGTCGTCGGCAATCTTGTTGGTGGAGGCCCGGACCGCCTTTTCGATGGCCAGGGCCATGTCGGGGTTGTTCTTCAGAAACTCCTTGGCGTTCTCGCGGCCCTGACCGATGCGGGTGGAGTCGTAGGAGAACCAGGAGCCGGACTTCTCGATGATGTTGGCCTTGACCCCCAGGTCGATGATCTCGCCGATCTTGGAGATGCCCTCGCCATACATGATGTCGAAGATGACCTCGCGGAATGGCGGGGCGACCTTGTTCTTGACCACCTTGACGCGAGTGGTGTTGCCGACCACCTCATCACGGTTCTTGATCGCGCCGGTGCGACGGATGTCGAGGCGCACCGAGGCGTAGAATTTCAGCGCATTGCCGCCCGTGGTGGTTTCCGGCGAGCCATACATGACGCCGATCTTGTGACGGATCTGGTTGATGAACAGGACGATGCACTTGGTCTTGTTGATCGAGGCCGTCAGCTTGCGCAGGGCCTGGGACATCAGGCGCGCTTGCAGGCCCGGCAGGCTGTCGCCCATCTCGCCTTCGATTTCGGCGCGCGGGGTCAGGGCGGCGACGGAGTCGACCACTACGATGTCCACGGCACCCGAACGAACCAGGGTATCGACAATCTCCAGCGCCTGTTCGCCGGCATCGGGTTGCGACACCAGCAGGTCGTCCAGGTTCACGCCCAGCTTCTGGGCATAGACCGGGTCAAGAGCGTGTTCGGCATCGACAAAGGCGGCGACGCCGCCGCGTTTCTGAACCTCGGCCACGGTGTGCAGGGCCAGCGTCGTCTTGCCCGAGGATTCGGGACCAAAAACTTCGATGACGCGGCCGACCGGCAGGCCGCCGATGCCCAGGGCCATGTCCAGTCCCAGCGAGCCGGTGGAGACGGATTCGATTTCCGCCACCTGACCGCTCTTGCCGAGCTTCATCACGGAGCCCTTGCCGAAGGCCCGATCAATCTGAGCAATCGCAGCTTCCAGAGCGCGTTGCTTTTCACCGTCTTCCTTACCCACCAGTTTCAATGCCGCCTGTGCCATTGGTTTTCTCTCCCTTGCCATGATTCCATTCTTCGGCTTCGGGAGAGACCCGCCAAGGACCCGCTCCCTCTGTGAGACGCACTATGTGCATGGTTTGTTCTGGTTCACAAGATGTTCTCATTCCAGGGCTGAGGTCATCCGGTTTTCTGCGTCCGATATTGACGTAGCCAGTCAAGATCGGATTGCTGTCAGGACGGTGAAACACGATTCTAATCAAAGGCCTGTGACCGTATTGAGCCGCCATCGGCACCGGACAATTATCCCGCATTATACAATTTGATTTGTAATTCAAATTAATCTGGCAGATGGTAGCGCATGCAGTTGTCTGATTCCCGCGCCAGATTTGGCATTCGATTCTCCCTCCTGGCCCGGCGTTGGAGAAGGGCGCTGGAAATTCATCTGGCGGCTTCGGGCCTGACCGACGCGACCTGGCTACCGCTCGTTCATCTAAAAGAAACCGGGGGTGGCCTGACCCAGAAGCAACTGGCCCTGCGCGTTGGCGTGGACGGGTCCAGCCTGGTCCGGGTGCTGGATATCCTGGAGCGCGAGAGCCTGATCGAGCGGCGGCGCGACGCGGCGGATGCCCGCGCCAGGCTGATCCATCTGACGCCGAGGGGCGAAGCGCGCGAGAGCGCGATCCGTGCGGCCCTGTTCGAGGCCGAGACGGTTATCCTGTCCGGCTTGCCCGACAGTGCCATCGAAGCCATGCTGGCGGCCTTCGAACAGATGAACCTGGGCCTGGATGATGTGGAGGCGGGAGCCAGGAACGATCGCCCGGAGCAGCGGCCATGAGCGCGCCGCGGCGCGCGCGTCGGCGCGACATGGTCCGGCACATGCTGCACCCGCGCCAGTTTCTGGACAGCCTGGTCGTGGGGCCCCAGGTGTCATTGCGCAACTCGACCCTGGCGGGAGCGCAGGCCGCCCTGACCATCCTGATCGCCCTGCCATGGTTCTATTATGTTTCGCCCTGGCCGCATCTTCTCGGCTTTGCGTCCCTGGGGGCCCTGGTTGCCCTGTTTGGCCGGTTTGACGGATCGGGACGCCGAAAGCTGCGCCTGCTGGAATGTGCGGTGATCCAGATGGGGACCGTGTTTGTCCTGTCGGCCGCCGCCTGGCTGGGGGCCTCAGGCACGCTGCAACTGGGCCTGCTGGCCCTGGGTTGCGGGGGCCTCTATTTTATTGGCATGAGGCGGCGGCTCGGTCCGCCAGGGCCATTGATCTTTGTTTTTGCCGCCAGTGCCTCGGTCAGTCCTCAGGGCCTCACCCTGTTTCAACTCGGCGAGAGGGTGATGGCGGTCGCGGCCGTGGCCGCCCTGGCCTGGGGGCTGAGTGTCCTGACCGATGGGCTGCGTGGCCAGCCGAAGGTCCAGGCCGTCGTGCCGCAGGAGCCGGTCCCGCCCGTCGGAAACCTGTTGATCAACTCGGCCCGCTGCGCGGCGGGCGCAGGCCTGGCCATGGCCATCAGCCATGTCCTGGGCGGAGGTCATCCGGCCTGGGCTGCCATGGGCGTTGTCGCCGTGCTTCAGGGGCCGCATCTGCACCTGGTCATGAACCGCGCAATCCAGCGGATGGCGGGCACTTTAGTCGGCGCGATCCTGGCCTGGATGTTGCTGAGCCAGACGCCCGATGTCCTGACCGTGATCCTGGTTCTGGCGTGTCTTCAGACCGCGACCGAGATGGTCATCGGCTTCAACTATGGATTGGGCCAGATTTTCGTCACGCCCATGGCCCTGATGATGACCTGGCTGGGATCCACCCAGGCCTTGGGGCCCGAAATCGCGCCCGAGCGGGTGCTGGAGACCTGTCTCGGGGCTGTGGTTGGTGTCCTGTTGGCCGTGGTTTTCTCGACTCTGGACGACCGGCAGCACCTGGCGAAGATGCGCGGGGGTTAAACCTGGGCCGCCAATCGACCTGCTGCCTATCTGGCGCTAGACACGTGCCATGACCCTGATCCTCTTCAACAAGCCGTTTGATGTCCTGAGCCAGTTTACCGACAAGGGAACTGAAGGGACCGAGCGGCGGACCCTGTCCGATTACATTCCTGTACCGAAGGTCTATCCGGCAGGGCGGCTGGATCGGGACAGCGAAGGCCTCATGCTGCTGACCGACGATGGGCGGTTGCAGATGCGGATCACCGAGCCGCGTTATAAGACCAGGAAAACCTATCTGGCTCAGGTTGAGGGCATAGCCACCGATGAGGCGCTGGGCCAGCTTCGTCGTGGCGTCATGCTGAAGGATGGCATGACCCGTCCCGCCGAGGTCGAGTTGATCGAGGATCCTCAGCTCTGGGAGCGCGTACCGCCCATCCGGGTGCGCAAGACCGTACCGGATTGCTGGCTCAAGATCACGATTTCTGAAGGTCGTAACCGACAGGTGCGCCGTATGGCAGCGGCGGTGAACCTGCCCTGCTTGCGTCTGGTACGCTGGAGCGTCGGCATGTGGTCGCTGGACGGCCTTGCCCCCGGCGAGTGGAAGGAGGTCGAGCGTTAAGCCGATCCGCTTCTGAAAAGCAAAACCCCCGAACCGACTGGCGAGACGGCTCGGGGGCTCTACGCGACTGGTCCTGCTTGGGTTCAGGCTCCGGCGCGGTTCTTGACCAGATCATCCACAACGGACGGATCGGCCAGGGTGGAGGTGTCGCCCAAGGCACCGACCTCGTTTTCGGCGATCTTTCTCAAAATTCGGCGCATGATCTTGCC
>DLIT01000138.1:0-6848 GCA_002483865.1 Brevundimonas sp. UBA7635 | reverse complement strand
TTGATCACGTCATCGACGCGGCCGGTGATCCAGTAATAGCCGTCCTCGTCGCGGCGGCAGCCGTCGCCGGTGAAATACTTGCCTGGATAGGTCGAGAAATAGGTGTCGAAGAAGCGCTGGTCATCGCCATAGACGGTGCGCATCTGGCCGGGCCAACTGTCTATGAGGCACAGGTTCCCCTCGGTCGCGCCGTCCTGCACCTGACCGTCGGCATCGACAATCTGAAGCTCGACACCGGGCAGTGGCCTTGTGGCCGAACCCGGCTTGAGATCGGTCGCGCCGGGCAGGGGCGAGATCAGGATGCCGCCCGTTTCGGTCTGCCACCAGGTATCGACGATGGGCAGTTTACTGTCGCCCACCACCTCGTGGTACCAGCGCCAGGCCTCGGGGTTGATCGGCTCGCCCACCGTGCCCAGCAGGCGCAGGGAGGCGCGGCTGGACGCGTTCACCGGGGCATCGCCGTCCTTCATCAGGGCGCGGATGGCGGTGGGGGCGGTGTAGAAGACATTGACCTTGTGCTTGTCGATCACGTCCCAGAAGCGCGAGACGGTCGGATAGTTGGGCACGCCCTCGAACATGACGGTGGTGGCCGCATTCGACAGCGGGCCATAGACGCCATACGAGTGGCCCGTCACCCAGCCCACATCGGCGGTGCACCAATAGACCTCGCCCGGACGGTAATCGAACACATACTGGTGCGTCCACGACGCCCACAGCAGATAGCCGCCGGTGGTGTGCAGCACGCCCTTGGGCTTGCCGGTCGAACCGGAGGTATAGAGGATGAACAGCGGGTCCTCGGCATTCATCGGCTCGGGCGGGCAATCGGGACTGGCGGCCTCGACGGCGGTTTTCCAGTCGATGTCGCGGCCCTCGACGACGGCCACATCGGCCCCGGTGTGTTTCAGGACCAGAACCCCCGTCACGCCCGACACCTTTTCCAGCGCCTTGTCGACATTGGCCTTCAGCGGCACCTTGCGGCCCCCGCGGCAGCCCTCGTCGGCGGTGATGACAAAGGTGGAGCGGCAGTCTTCGATACGGCCCGCGATGCTGTCGGGCGAGAAGCCGCCGAAAATGACCGAATGGACGGCTCCGATACGGGCGCAGGCCAGCATGGCATAGGCCGCTTCCGGCACCATGGGCATATAGAGGGTGACGCGGTCGCCCTTCTGGACCCCCTGATTTTTCAGCACATTGGCCAGACGCGAGACCTGATCATGCAGTTCGCCATAGGTGATCTTGCGGCTGTCGGTTGGCTCGTCACCTTCCCAGATGATGGCGACCTCATCCTTGCGAGCGGGCAGGTGGCGGTCGATGCAGTTGGCCGAGACGTTCAGCACCCCGTCCTCGAACCACTTGATGCGGAAGTCGTCCTTGTTGAACGACACGTCCTTGATCCTGGTCGGGAAGGTCATCCAGTCCAAGCGTTGCGCCATCTCGGTCCAGTAGGCCTGAGGAGTCTCGCGTGCGGCCGTGCGCGCCTGCTCAAAGGTGATGGCGTCCATCTGGGCGCGGGCGGCCACTTCGGGCGAGACAGGATAGATGAGCGGGTCGTGCACGCGATATTCCTCCGATGCTGGCGGGTCGCCCCCTGGCTGATCCGGGGCCGTTCGCGCCGATAGGTCGGCTCAAAAGCAGTATTCGACGGAAGGTCAGGCGGGCCATTCCCCGCTGCCACCCGCTTTCGATCTCTTGGCTACCGAAGCTCAGTTCGGCACCCCGATCAAAGCCCGTCAAGGGCGTGCAGATCAGATTACCGCGACCGCTTGAAGCCGAACGTTGAGAGTAGTTCAGCTATCATCGCACCGCTGATCCAGTGGATTCCTGGCATGGCAGGGTCCTCGGGGTCCCCTGACGTAGGCCACTGGAAGGCAGCATTTGCACGATACAGGATTGCGGCCATTAGCCGTTCGTCTACTTTCGACCAAAGTCGAGCCGTAATGTCTTGGGTTATTCGCCGGATCCCAACAGGATCAGGCATAGAAAGGTATTCATGGACCGCATCATCATTGCTGATGATCACCCGCTGTTCAGGGCGGCATTGAAGTCGGCCGTCGAACGCGCAGTACCCGGGGCGGATCAGATCGAATGTGCCAGCCTGGCCGAGGTAGAGGCTCACCTGGCCAAGCGCGGGGTTGATCTGGTGCTGCTGGACCTGAAGCTTTCGGACAGCGACGGGATGATGGGCCTGGGTCGGATTCGCGCAGGCTATCCGGCCGTGCCGGTCGCGGTGGTTTCCGCCAGCGAAGAGGCGACCACGGTGCGCCGCGCCCTGGACCTTGGAGCGTCAGGCTTCATTCCCAAGTCCTCGGCCCTGCCCGAGATGGTGACGGCGATCTCGACTATTATGGCTGGCGACACCTGGGCTCCCGACGTCGGTGAAGCCGGGCCTGACGAGAGCGACATCCATTCCCGCCTGGCCAGCCTGACGCCCTCACAGTTGCGCATTCTGGAAGGTCTGAAGGCGGGGCGGCTGAACAAGCAGATCGCCTTTGACCTGGGCGTGACCGAGGCCACCATCAAGGCGCATCTTACCAGCGTCTTCCGCAAGCTGGGCGTCCACAACCGTACCCAGGCCGTGATCCTGGCCCAGTCACTGAATATCGACTGAGGCCAGCAGCGCTCAACCCGACAGGAAGGCCTTGAGCGCGGCTGGCTTGACCGGCTTGGGTAGAAGGATGGCCCCGGCCTCTGTGGCTGTTTCCTTCAGGCCCTCGCGGGTGTCGGCGGTGATCAGAGCGACCCGGCGCAAGCCGTGACGCTTCAGCGTCTGGGCCAGGCTCAACCCATCGGCACCCTCGCCCAGATGCAGGTCGATCAGGGCTGCGTCAAAGGGGACGGTCGCCATCAGAGCCTCCTCGACAGACGGGGCCGTGATCGCCACCGCCCCCCAGCGGGTCAGAAGCGCTGTCATGCCCTGCAGGATGGCCGGTTCATTATCGACGCAGAGCACCCTCATTCTTGCCAGCGGCAAAGGCTGCTCTGTTTCGGATAGCCGCGGCATGGCCTGGAGACGGTTGGCACGTGGCACGGTGATGCAGAAGCTTGAGCCACGTCCCGGCCGTGAGCTTAGCGCCAGCGGATGACCCAGAAGCTGGGCCAGGCGATGCACGATGGCCAGGCCCAGGCCTGCCCCCGGTTCGTCCACCGGGGCACCGGGCAGGCGCACGAACTCGCCAAATACCCGCTCATGATCCGTATGCGGAATACCGCGCCCGGTGTCGTTGACCTGGACCTGGACGTGAAGGCCCTGACGCCGGGCACCGACCAGGACCCGTCCCTCATCAGTATAACGCAAGGCGTTGCCGATCAGATTTTGCAACATCGAGCGCAGAAGATCATGGTCAGAGGACACCCACAGGCCACTGGGCACGACCCGTAACCGCACGCCCTTGGCGAGGGCGACGGGGTCGAACTCGCGCTTCAGGTCTGCAAACAGGGAATCCAGGGACAATGGAACCACTGCAGGCTTTACTCCACCGGCTTCAAGCTTGGACAGGTTCAGAAGCGCGGTCAGCAGGCGGTGGGCGCTTTCGATCGCCCGGTCGGCGTTGGTGGCCAGTCCGCGCGCAGGCTGGCCCAGGGCCAGGCTCGGCTCTTCCTTCAGGGCGGCGATGAACAGTCGCGCTGCGTGCAGGGGCTGTAACAGGTCATGGCTGGCAGCCGCCAGAAACCGCGTTTTCGAGGCTGTGGCCTTCTCGGCCAGGCGCAGGGCTTCTTCCAGCCGCTCGGTGCGGTCTGCCACGCGCGCTTCCAGACGCTCGTTCGCCTCTTTCAATGCGCGCGCTGCACCGCGCAGGGCCGTGATGTCGGTATAGCTGGTGACATAGCTGCCGCCCGAGATCGGAGCGCCCCACGAGCGCAGGATGCGGCCATCGGGCAGTTCGCGTTCGTGATCGTGCGGAATGCGCCGCGCCAGGGCCTCAAGGCGACGCCCGACCCAGGTTTCAATGGCATCGTGATCCCCGCTATTCTCGCCTTTATGGGCATTGAGCCGATAGACGGCCGCGATTGGCAGGCCCACATAGACAAAGCCCGGGGGCAGGTCGAATATCTCGACATAGCGCCGGTTCCACGCCGTCAGTCGCAGTTCGTCATCGACGACGATCACGCCCTGGTCGATATTGTCGAGGGTAGTCTGTAGCAGCGCCCGGTTGAACTGGACCGCCTCTGACGCCTCGTCCAGCATCCGCATCACGTCTTCGGGAGCCCCGCCCTGGGCTGAAAGGGCGCTGGAAATGATGCGCCGGGCCGAAACCGCCCCCACGGCACCGGACAGCATACGCTCGGCCGCCCGGGCCAGACCGGCATCTGCGGGGTCATGATCGCCGAGCTTGACCTCGGTTTCTCGGGCCCAGGCCCTGAAGGCCAGTCCGGCCCGTTCATCCCCTATGAAGCGCGCCACCAGGGCCTTGAGATCTCCGACCGAAGTGCCAGCAGAACGACCTCGGCCCTTTATCCAGTCCGGGTCCAGCCGGTCGACAAAGGCCCGCGCCTGAATCCGGTCGATCAGGCGATGCGGCACCCGTTTCGACACGGCGATGAAGACGGCGATATTCAGCGACAGGCTGAGGAAGACGCCCGTCGCAAAGTGATCGTCAGGGTTGAGGTCATTTGGCAGGCTCAACCCGAAGCCCGACCCGACCTGGGGTGCCGCCAGCAACAGAGCCCAGACGATCATACCGACGATGATGCCCGCAAGCGCCCCGCGCGCCTGCCCGCCGCGCCACAGCACAGCTCCGAACAGGGCTGGTGCCAACTGGGCGAGGGCGGCAAAGGAAACCAGACCCATCGAGGCCAGTCCACTGGACTGGTCAATGACCAGATAGTAGAGCCAGGCCAAGAACAGCAGACTGACAATGGCCAGACGGCGGATCGTCAGGATGGTGTTTGCGGCGTTGCCGTCGGGCTTCTGGCTGTGCGGGCGAAGTGAGGCTATCACCGGCAGGACCAGGTTGTTCGACACCATGGCAGACAGGGCTACCGCCTCGACAATCACCATGGCGGTTGCGGCCGAAAATCCTCCCACGAAGACAAGAGCGGCCAGCAGACCCCGGTCTTGTCCCATTGGCAGGGCCAGGACCAGCAGATCAGGATTGGTGTCCGGCGCAAAAAAGGCACCTGCCGCCACCAAGGGCAGGACTGCGAGGCTGGTAAGGCTGAGGTAGAGCGGGAAGATCCAGCGGGCCTTCTGGATCTGGCGGCCGTCGGCACCTTCGACAAAGCCGACGTGGAACTGTCGTGGCAGGCAGAAGATGGCCAGGGTAGAGACCAGGGCAATGGCCCAGAAGCGACCATCCAGGGTCGGGGGCACGGCCAGTGGGCCCAGGCTGGCCTTGACCTCTGTCAGGCTTGCGCTTTGCAGCAGCAAAACTAGGGCAAAGGCCCCCACCAGCATCAGGGCCCCCAGCTTGACGAGCGACTCCACGCCGATGGCCTGGATCAGGCCTCGATTGTGCTCGGTCAGGTCCGGGCGCCGGGCCCCGAAGAGGATAGCAAACCCCGCGAGGAAGGCCGCCAGGACCAGGACGGTCAGTTTCTCGGACCCGGCAATGGCCGTATCAGCGGTCAGCAGTTCGCCGGCCATCGAAAGGGATTTCAGCTGCAGGGCGATGTAGGGCAGGGAGCCGATGATGGCGACCACGGCCACGGCCGCGCCCAGAAGCGAGCTCTTGCCATAACGCGAGGCGATGAAGTCAGCCATCGAGCCTACGTTTTGATGCCGGGCTGCCGTGCTGATCTTGCGCCACAGCGGAAACAAGATCGTGATGCCCACGATAGGCCCGATATAGACGGGCAGGTATTCCCAGCCAGATCGTGCCGCGGTGCCCACCGCCCCGTAATAGGTCCACGACGTACAATAGATGGCCAGCGACAGGGCGTAGAGGGACGGGCCCAGCATACCGCCGCGCGCCGGGCGCTGTGGTCGGTCATATCGCCAGGCGACGGCAAACAGGGTGGCCATATAAGCGGCCACAAGGGCCAGTGTGGCGAGGCTGGACATCGGGCTCATCTCAACGTCACCGGACAGGACGGGACAAGAGGAAAACCATGTCGGCTGGTTTTAAGAGAAGGGAGCGGCCAGTGACCGAACCGCGCCGCAGGCCGGCGACACCGCCGCCCCGAAGACTTTGGCTCAAGCCTGCAACAAAGATCATCAGGGCAAGGATATAGCCAGTGGTCTCGTTCTAGTTCGAGAACAACCGGCCCGTGCAGAGTAATGAGACTTTGGTCAAATCCTGATTTGCTAGCGGGCGATAGCGGCCAGGTCCGCCAGGATGGGGCAGTCGGGTCGGTCATCCCCGGCGCAGCCCTGGGCCAGTTGGCGCAGGGTATCGGTCATGGCCTGCATCTCGGCGATACGCTGTTCCAGAGCCTGGATATGGCTTTCGGCCAGGGCCTTGACCTCGCGGCTGGGGCGGCTGCCATCGCGCCACAGGGACAGGAGGCGACTGATTTCCTCGATGGAAAAGCCCAGGCTACGGGCCCGCCTGATGAAGCGCAGGTCATTAACGTCGCGCTCCGAGAAGTCGCGGTAATTGCTCTCGGTTCTGGCCGCAGGCTGGATCAGGCCGAGGCTCTCATAGTGGCGGATCATCTTGGTCGAGATGCCGCTGCGGCGCGAGGCCTGGCCGATGTTCATCTTGCCTCTCCGATCTCGACCGGGCGCACGGTTTTCAGCCTCAGGGCATTGGTCACCACGCTGACGCTGGACAGNNCCCCGCCGCCACCGGGATCAGGATGATGTTGTAGCCAAAGGCCCAGACCAGGTTCTGGGTAATGTTGCGCATGGTAGCGCGCGACAGCCGAAGGGCATTAGCCACGCCGGTCAGGTCGCCGCCGGTCAGGAC
>DLIT01000039.1:5899-6824 GCA_002483865.1 Brevundimonas sp. UBA7635 | reverse complement strand
CCAGGCCCAGGCCGATCTGTTCAGCCGCTATATAGACCTTTGGTCGATCACCGCCCGCCGTGCGATGGGCGAGGATATACCGGCCCCTTCCCTGCCCGCCGACAAACGGTTCAAGGATCCGGCCTGGAGCGAGAACCCCGTCTTTGACATCATGCGTCAGTCCTATCTGGTGACCTCGCAGTGGATGAACGGCTTGGTTTCCAGCGTTGAGGACGTGGATCCTCGCGTCAAACGCCGCGCCGAGTTCTTTACCAGGCTGCTGACCGATGCCTTTTCCCCGTCCAACTTCCTGGCTTCCAATCCGGTGGCGCTGAAGGCCCTGGCCGAGACGGGCGGCGAAAGCCTGGTCAAGGGGATGCAGAACTTTGCCGCCGACCTGGAACGCGGCAATGGCAAGCTCAAGATCAGCCAGGCCGACTATGACCGCTTCAGGGTGGGCGAGAATGTCGCCACGGCTCCGGGCCAGGTCGTCTGGCGCGACGACCTGTTCGAGCTGCTGCAATACGACGCGGCGACCGAGACGCAGCACGCCTTTCCGCTGCTGATCTTTCCGCCATGGATCAACAAGTTCTACATCATGGACCTGCAGCCCCAGAACAGCCTGATCCGCTGGCTATCGGCCCAAGGCGTTACCGTCTTTGTCTGCTCGTGGGTCAACCCGGATCATGACAAGGCGGAATACGGTTTCGACCAATACCTGGAACGCGGCATTAATCGCGCCATCGACAAGGTGCTGGAGCAGACCGGCCAGAAGCAGCTGAACGCGGTGGGCTACTGCATCGGCGGCACCCTGCTGGGCGCGGCCCTGGCCCATATGGCGGCGCACGGCGACCGGCGGGTGGCGGCGGCGACCTTCTTTGCCGCCCAGCACGACTTTGCCGAGGCCGGCGACCTGCTGCTCTTTACCGACGAGCACTGGCTGGCC
>DLIT01000039.1:0-5845 GCA_002483865.1 Brevundimonas sp. UBA7635 | reverse complement strand
ATGGCCGACACCTTCAACGCCCTGCGGGCCAATGACCTGATCTGGTCCTTCTTCGTGTCCAACTACCTGATGGGTAAGGATCCGCCGGCCTTTGACCTGCTGTTCTGGAATGCGGACCAGACCCGGATGCCAAAGCGCCTGCACATGGCCTACCTGCGCCAGATGTATGGCCAAAACGCCCTGGCCAAGGGCGAGTTTGAGCTTGGGGGTACCAGCGTCGATCTGTCCCGCGTCACCATCCCGCTTTACTTCCAGGCCAGCCGCGAGGATCACATCGCCCCGATGAACTCGGTTTATCGCTCTGCCCGCCTGTTCGGGGGACCGGTGACCTATACCCTCGCCGGATCGGGGCACATCGCCGGTGTGATCAATCCGCCTGAGGCGAAGAAATATCAGCACTGGACCAATCCCGCCCTTCCCGAAACCCTCGCAGAGTGGCAAGCGGGAGCCGAAGCTCATCCGGGCAGCTGGTGGAACCACTGGGCTGGCTGGCTGAAGCCCCTGTCGGGCAAACAGGTCCCGGCGCGCGATCCCAAATCCGGCCCGCTCAAGCCGCTTGAGCCCGCGCCCGGATCCTATGTGAAGGTCAAGTCTTGAAGCGTATCGAACCCAACCTGCTGCTGGCCATCGCCACGGCCATTCCGCTGATCCTGCTGATCATGACGGCCAGCCTGTTCGGTGAGCCGGGCCAGACGCTGAAATACGTCATCCTGACTGTGGTCTGCACAGCGCTGTATGTCGTGCTGAACGGGATCATGGCCAAACGCCTGGGCCGCCAGCGCCCCAGCATGATCCACCCGGATGCGCCCTCGACTGCTCTGTGGGCCAGTCTGTTTCCGTTGATCCTGATGATCCTGGCCGCCGTGCCCTTCTTCTTTGCGGGGCATGACTATGGGCTGCTGATCATCATCGCCGCCATCCTGTTCGCGGGAACGGTAGAATCAGCGCTGAAGGCCCGCAAAGGCGGCTGATTCCACTGCGTCGCGTATGACGGGCCTCAGACCAGGCCCGTCGCCTCGTCCAGGCCCAGCATTATGTTCAGGTTCTGGACCGCCGCACCCGAGGCACCCTTGCCCAGGTTGTCGAGCATAGCAACCAGGCGCACCTGCTCTCCGCCGCGATCGCCGAAGACGTGCAGCCGCAGATTATTGGTGCCGTTCAGGGCCTCGGGCTCGATGCCCGTCATGGCCTCGGTGTCTTCCAGATCGACGACCTGGACGAACTTCTGGCCCTGATAGGCCTCGACAAGAGCTCCATGCAGGCGCTCGATCGACGGCGTCTCAGGCAGGGCCGACAGGTGCAGCGGCACCTCGACCAACATGCCCTGGCGATAGTTGCCGACAGCCGGTGAGAACAGAACCGGGTTGGTCAGCCCCGTATGCCGGGTCATTTCCGGCACATGCTTATGCTTCAGCGACAGGCCATAGGCACGAAAGGCGGTCGATGCCCCCTCTGCCTCGAACTCGGCAATCATCGACTTACCGCCGCCCGAATAGCCTGACACCGCATTGATCGTGACCGGATAGTCTGACGGCACCAGACCCGCCTTAACCAGGGGCCGCATCAGACCGATGAAGCCCGTCGGATAGCAGCCGGGGTTGGACACCCGGGTAGAGTTGGCGATGGCCTCACGCTGGCCTGCATCCATCTCGGCAAAGCCATAGATCCAGTCCGGATTGACGCGATAGGCGGTCGAGGCGTCGATCACCCGCACCTTGTCATTCTCGATCATCGAGACTGCCTCAATGGCGGCATCATCCGGCAGGCACAGGATCACGGCATCGGCGCTGTTCAACGCTTCACGGCGCGCCTCGACATCGCGGCGTCGATCACCCAGCAGCATCAGTTGCAAATCCGAACGCTTTTCCAGACGTTCGCGGATTTCCAGACCGGTCGTTCCGGCTTCGCCGTCGATGTAGATGGTGTGCATGATCCAACTCCACATCCCTCTTCCAAGGAAAGAGGGTTTGAGCGCCCGAGAGCCCTATGGACAATCGGCTGCGCGAAAGGCTGAGGGTCGCCCCTCATCCGGCGCTGCGCGCCACCTTCTCCCACCGGGAGAAGGAAGAAAAGAAAAAGGCGCTCCAGGTTTCCCTGAAGCGCCCTTTCCAAAACCAAATCGCGGTTGCGATTAGCGCTTCGAGAACTGGAAGCTGCGGCGAGCCTTGGCGCGGCCGTACTTCTTGCGTTCAACGACGCGGCTGTCGCGGGTCAGGAAGCCGTGCGGCTTCAGAACCTTGCGCAGTTCCGGCTCGTAGTGGGTCAGGGCGTGAGCCAGGCCGTGGCGGATGGCGCCAGCTTGACCCGACAGACCCGAACCTTCGACGGTGCAGACGACGTCGTATTGCGTAGCGCGGTCCGAAACGGTCAGCGGCTGGGCGATCATCATGCGCAGCACCGGACGAGCGAAGTAAACTTCCTGGTCCTTGCCGTTGATGGTGATCTTGCCGGTGCCCGGCTTGACCCAAACGCGAGCGATCGCGTTCTTGCGCTTGCCGGTCGAGTAGGCGCGGCCTTGGGCGTCCAGCTTCTGGGTATAGACCGGAGCTTCGGATTCAACCGAAGCGCTCAGGCCCTTCAGGGCGTCGAAGCCGGTGGCTTCAGCAGTCACGTCGGTCATGCTTAGGCGCTCCGGGTGTTCTTGGGCGAGGCCGACTTGAAGTCGATGGTCTCGGGCTGTTGAGCTTCGTGGTCGTGCGCAGCGCCAGCGAACAGGCGCAGGTGCGTCATCTGCTTGCGAGCCAGCGGCGATTCTTTCGGCAGCATACGCTCGACGGCCTTTTCAAGAACGCGCTCCGGGAAGCGGCCGTTCAGGACCTTTTCCGGGGTGGTTTGCTTGATGCCACCCGGGTGGCCGGTATGACGGTAATAGACCTTGTCGGTGTTCTTTTTGCCGGTGAAGACAACCTTGTCGACGTTGGTCACGACGACGTAATCGCCCATGTCAACGTGCGGGGTGTAGGTCGGCAGGTGCTTACCGCGCAGACGGTTAGCGATGAAGGTCGCGAGGCGGCCCACGACGACGCCTTCAGCGTCGATATGGATCCACTTCTTTTCGACCTCAGCCGGCTTCGCAGAAGCCGTAGTGCTCTTCAGCATTATGAGTGTCCTAGAAGACTAAGAAAGCAACCCACCCCGGACCGGGATGAGCGAGTGGCCGGGTGATAGAGGCATCGACGCCTTGCGTCAACACCCGAGAATGATGAAAAACTAAGCTACAATGTTGATTACAAAGCGTATTTTTTGAACGGTATTAAAATACCCAGATCACAAGCTGAGGTAATTCATCGGACCCTACCCCGCAGCGCTCCAACAGGCCATTTGGTGCGTGAAATTCGCCAGTCAGGCTGCCGCGAGTTTTGTTCTTGATTTGTTCCCACGCTGTGTCATCCTGCGTCCATGAGTATGGCGGTGAAGGGCCGAGGTGCGCGATCCAATCAGTCGGGACGGTTTGAGGCCGACCGGCGTGAGGATTTCGACGACGGCTGGAACGACGGGGACCAGGACCTCCCTCCCCTGCGCACCAGTCTGTCGGTCGAGCGGGCGCGGACCATCATCACCAGGAATAACAGTCCAGACATAGGTTTCGACCGCTCCATCAACCCTTACCGAGGTTGTGAACATGGCTGCATCTACTGTTACGCCCGTCCGGCCCATGCCTGGATGGGCCTATCCCCGGGCCTGGATTTCGAGAGCCAGCTCTTCTTCAAGCCAGACGGCGCACGTCTGTTGGAACAGGAACTGTCAAAGCCCCGCTACACGCCACAGCCGATCCACATAGGCGGCAACACCGATCCCTATCAGCCGGTCGAGCGCCAGACCCTGGCCACGCGCCAGATCCTGGAAGTGCTGCAGCGGTTCAACCATCCGCTCAGCATCATCACCAAGTCGGTCCTGATTGCCCGCGATGCCGACATCCTGGGGGCCATGGGCCACCAAGGCCTGGCCGTAGCCAGCGTCTCAATCACCACGCTGGACCGCAGCCTCGCCCGGACCATGGAGCCAAGGGCCTCTACGCCCGCCAAGCGGCTTGAGGCCATCAGCCGGCTGACCGATGCTGGTTGTCCGGTCTCTGTCAGTTTTGCGCCGGTTATTCCCGGCCTGAATGACCACGAACTGGAAGCCGTGCTTGAGGCATCCAGCAAGGCCGGGGCCGTGTCGGCCCATTATGTCACGCTTCGTCTGCCGCTCGAGATCAAGGACCTGTTCCGCGAATGGCTGCGCGATGCCCGGCCTGACCGCGCCGCTCGGGTGATGTCTCTGGTTCGCCAGACGCGCGGCGGGCTGGATTACGACCCCAACTGGAACCAGCGAATGATCGGGTCCGGTCCTGTTGCCGGCCTGATTTCGACCCGATTCCGGGCGGCGCGCAAACGCTATAGCCTGGATGGCCCGCGGCCGAGCCTGGACATATCCCGGTTCAGGGTCCCCGCCGGGGCCCGCGCGCAACTGGACCTGTTCGGTTAGTCACACCGAGTTTTTACCAAGGTCGGAAAGACGAACTTAGAGTTCATGCCTTAACAGGGTCAGGTCTGAAGGAGAGCCCCATGCGCCTGCCCCTGATGCTTGCCCTCGCCGCCACTGTCAGCAGCCCGGCTGCTGCGCAGACGGCTTCGCTTCATCTCGCCCTGACGATCCCGGAACGCTGCGAGCTTACCGGCATGGCCGCCACCGATCCGCAGCAAGGCGTGGTGCAACTGCGGGCCACCTGCAATGCGCCTGTCTTTGACATCGTCATGGACGGCGCGCTGGCTCAGATGCCGATCAGATCGGCCACGGCCAACCAGGGCCAGGTTTCGGTGCAGGGCAATGTCATTCGGCTGCGTACCGACCGCCCCGGCGAGTTCGCCTTCGAGATCGACTATGACGTCCCGCTGGATCAGGGTCTGGCCATCAAGGCCCAGATTCTGACCCTCTGACTCGCCCCGGTCAGTCCTCGGCCGCCGCCGGGTCAATATAGTCCTGCACCAGCTTGCGCCAGGTGACATCGCTGGCATCCACCAGGTCGACATCCTCCATCAGGGCAACCGCGCCATCGCCATCCGGCAGGATAAGGCCCAGGACCTCCATCTCCTCATCCTCGGCATTGGTGTGGGCCTCGGCCTGGACGATGACGACCGGCTTTTCGCCCTCCTCGTCCCACCAGATGGCCGGCTGCGGCAGGTCCATGTCCAGCGGATAGGGCCGCTCGGTATCGCCCAGGGCAAAGACAGCCCGGCCCGCCTGCACATCATCCAGGGTCGCGACCCTGCCCGCGAAGGGGGTCAGGCGATCCCAGTCGTCGTAGTCAAAGCCGCCCCCGTCCTGGTCCTCGGCATCATGGATATCGGTCATCGGCTTAACCTTGGCCATCAACGGCGGAAGACGCCGACCAGCTCGACGTGGGTGGACCACAGGAACTGGTCGATCGGGGTCACGACGTCCAGCGAGAAGCCGGCGTCGATCAGGAAACGGGCATCACGAGCGAAGGTGACCGGGTTGCAGCTGACGCCGACCACGACGCTGGCCTTGGTGCCTGGCAATTGCTGGGTCTGTTCCAGGGCCCCGGCGCGCGGCGGATCCAGGACAATGGCCTCGCAGCCCTTCAGGTCGAACGGCGACAGCGGACGGCGGAATAGGTCGCGCGCCTGGGCGTCGATGCTCTTCAGACCCTGCGCCGTCGACACCCCGGCCTTCAGCGCGGCAATGGCCGCGGCAGAGGAATCAGCCGCCATCACCGTGGCCACCTCGGCCAGGAGGAAGGTAAAGGTGCCCGCACCGCAGAACAGGTCAGCGACCTTTTTTGCGCCTTTCACTGCGGCCACGGCCCGTTCGACCATGGCCGCCTCGGCCGCCGGGGCCGCCT
>DLIT01000157.1:2042-5703 GCA_002483865.1 Brevundimonas sp. UBA7635 | reverse complement strand
GTCGGTGCGAATCGTCTTTGGCGATGGCGCGCGCGGGGCCGTGATCGAGGGCAAGGACACCTTGGCCAGCCCTGCGGCCCCCAGCCGCCCGGCCCGGTCCCGGCCCCAGCCAGCCGATCAGGGTGACCTGTTTTGATCCGGCGCTTTGTCGCGATGCACTAATCCCTCTCGTCTAGAGGGCAAAGCCGTGCCTATCCTGAGCCCATGACGACGGATTCGCCCCCTCAGCCGGCTCCTGTGCTCGCGACGCTGCATTATGGCGACGGCGAGTTCGCGGTGCTGGGCGCTGGAGCCTATGTCACCTGCGCCATCAGCGGGGCCCGGATTCCCCTGACCGCCCTGCGCTACTGGTCCGTCCTGCGCCAGGAAGCCTATGCTGGCCCGCTGGAATACATGACCGCTGAACGGGCTGGCTGAACCCGCTTCATGTCCGCGTTAAAATCTATCGAGATCCTTCTGGCTGACGACAACCCGAACATGCGGGCCATTGTCATGGCCATGCTCAAGTCGATCGGCGTGACCCGGCTGCGCGAGGTCGATGACGGGGCCTCGGCGCTGGAGGCCCTGAGGCAGGCCCCGGCGGACATCGCCATTGTCGACTTCCGCATGCTGCCGCTGGACGGGGTCAGCTTCACGCGGATGATCCGCACCGCGCCGGACAGCCCCAATCCCTACCTGCCCATCATCATGATGACCGGCCATTCCGACCGCCGCCGCGTGGTCGAGGCGCGCGATGCCGGGGTGACCGAGTTCGTGGCCAAGCCGGTCACGGCCCAGACCCTGCTGGCGCGCATCCAGTCGATCATCCTGAAGCCGCGGCCCTTTATCCGCACCGACGACTATTTCGGCCCGGACCGGCGCAGGACGGTGCGCCCCGACTATGTCGGGCCCTATCGGCGCTCGACCGATCCCAGGGACTGATAGACCGCATCGGGCCAGCGCTTGTGGACCCAGAACCAGTCCACCGGATGCTCGCGCACCCGGTCCTCGACAAAGCGGTTCACGGCCTGGATGCCTTTCAGGACGTCGCCGGCCTTGTCGCCGGTGTCGGGCACGGCAATCGGCTCATGGGCGGTCACGCGGAAGCGCACGCCGGGCAGGCGCACCACCGACAGGGGCTGCATCACCGTGCCGAACTTCAGCGCCAGCCGCGCGGCCCCGGGCGAGGCATTGACCGGCTGGCCGAAGAACTCGACCTCGGGCCCCTGGTTGTATTTCTGGTCGACCAGCAGGGCGATGGAATCGCCGCGCTTCATCCCCGCCATCAGCTCACGCGTGCCATCGCCCTTGGGCGCGAACAGCTTGATACCATAGCGCTCTCGGCTGTCGCGGATCAGCTTGTCGACATAGGGGTTGTTGGCCGCGCGATAGGTCACCTGGCACGGCACGCCCGCGGCCATGATCACCGCCGCCATGACCTCGAAGTTGGCGATGTGGCCCGAGACAAAGACCACCGGGCGGCCACTGTCGCGAATGGCGTGCAGCCGCTCCATGCCCACGACCTCGACCCGGCCGCTGTCGGGCGTCAGGCGATCCATCACCGACAGTTCGGCAAAGGTGCGCCCGGTCTGTTCCCACTGGTCCAGGGCCAGCTGGTCGCGCTCGGCCTCGGCCATGTCGGGAAAGGCGATGCGCAGGTTGCGCATCACCGTCCTGTGGGTGCCGGTCCGGGGGCCCAGGGTCTTGAGGAACCAGCCGCCAAAGGCCGAGGCCCGCTCGACCCCGGCAGCCCGCAGCAGCCCGAACAGGCCCCGCATCGCCAGGGCCTGCAGGCGCCAGTTCAGGTCCTGGGCCAGTCCAACCCTGTTGTCTTTGTCACCAGGCAATCGTCAGTCCGCCGTCCACTACCAGTGTCTGTCCGGACACATAGGCTGCGGCCGGGCTGCACAGATAGACGGCTGTGCCAGCAATTTCATCCGGCTGGCCAATCCTTTTCAGCGGGCAGGGTTCGGTGACCGTCTTCAGCACGTCGGGATTTTCCCACAGGTAGCGGGCGAAATCGGTCTGGATCAGGCCCGGCGCGATGCAGTTCACCCGCACGTTCGACGGGCCATATTCGACCGCCAGGTTGCGGGCCAGCTGCATGTCGGCGGCCTTGGACACATTATAGGCCCCGATCAGGGCATTGCCCCGCAGGCCGCCGATCGACGAGATGATCAGGATCGAGCCATCCTTGCGCTCCAGCATCTCGGGCGCGACCATCTGGATCAGCCAGTGGTTGGAGATGACGTTGTTCTGGAGGATCTTCTCGAACTGCTCGTCCGAAATCCCCGCCATCGGCCCGGCATAGGGGTTGGTGGCGGCGTTGCAGACCAGGATGTCGATCTGGCCAAAGGCGGCGCGGGTATCATCGACCAGGCGCTGCAGGTCCTCCTTTGAGGCGATATTGGCCGGAATGGCGATGGCGCGGCCTTCGCCATGTTTCTCGTTGATGGCGACCGCCACCTCCTCGCAGGGCCCGGCCTTGCGCGACGAGATGACGACGCGGGCACCATGTTCCGCCAGGCGCTCGGCAATGGCCTTGCCAATGCCCTTGGACGAGCCGGTGATGATGGCGGTCTTGCCGCTAAGATCGAATAATTCCACGCTTTCCCTCCCAAATGGCCGGATTTATCGGTTGCAACCCTAGCCGTTACTCTTAGTTAGCCTGATACTCGGCCGATTCCATACGGGAAAGGCGATACAACTCCGGTCCTATGCGCAAAATTACCGGCGGATTTCTGGTCTTTGGCTACGTCTTCCTCGCCCTCACCGTGGGGGCGATGATCTGGCGCGCCGGCATGGGCGCAGGCGCGGGCGTCGCGGGAGCCCTGGGTGCCGGCGGCATCCTGATTGCCCTTCATGCCCTGGTGTCTGGAGCCATGGACCGCCGCGCCCTGCGCATGGAAGTCAGCAAGTTGCGTGAGGCGCACCGTCTGCTGGCCGATGCCATGGAGTCCACCCAGGGGGCCCTGACGGAAATGGCCCAGGCCATCGAGAACAGCGCCTTTTCCAAGACCGACGCCCTGACCGGCGAGGTCCGGATGCTGGAAGGCCTGATCCAGCAAATGAGCGAATCGATCGACGAGCGCCTGACCACGCCTGGCCACGGTGCCGCCGAAGCCGCGCACACCAACGGCCACAGCCTGCCCCAGACAATCCAGGAAGCGCTCGGCCAGAACCGCATCGACCTCTATCTCCAGCCCGTCGTCAGCCTGCCGCAGCGGCGCATCCAGTTTTACGAGAGCTTCACGCGGCTGCGCGATGCCAAGGGCGCGGTGTTGATGCCCTCCGACTACCTGTCTGTCGCTGAAAGCGAAGGCCTGCTGCCCGCCATCGACAACCTGCTGCTGTTCCGTTGCGCCCAAATCGTGCGCCGTCTGGCCCGCCAGGACCGCCGCGTGGGCGTCTTCTGCAATATCTCGCTGGAATCCCTGGGCGACGAAACCTTCTTCCCGCAATTTCTCGACTTCTTGGGACAGAACCGCGACCTGAGCGAGTCCCTGATCTTCGAGCTGGGCCAGGCTGCCTTTGATGCCCGCGGCGCGACCGAGGCCCGCAACATGGCCAAGCTGGCCGACCTGGGCTTCCGCTTCTCGATCGACAAGGTGCAGACCCTCGACCTCGACTTCTCGGACCTGCAGCGCTCGGACGTGCGCTTCATCAAGGTCACGGCGGACCT
>DLIT01000157.1:1038-1946 GCA_002483865.1 Brevundimonas sp. UBA7635 | reverse complement strand
CGCCATGGCCTGCAGCTGATCGCCGAAAAGGTCGAGACCGAGAAGCAGGTCGTGGACGTGCTGGAACTGGACATCGACATGGGCCAGGGTCACCTGTTCGGCGAGCCGCGCGCGATCAAGGAAGCCGTCCTGGCCGAGACCGATCCGCCCGCCGACTTCGTCCGCGCCACCCTGATGCACGCCGAGCAACGCCGCCGGGCCTGATTTGGGACTAGGGCCCCGATCCCCAGAAACCGCTCATCCCGGCCAAGGCGGGATGAGCGGATCAAAAAACGCCCCACCGTTTCCGATGGGGCGTTTTCTGTTGTTCAGCTTCAGCCCTTCAGGCCATCCAGATACCGAACCGCGTCGGCATCGCGGGCTGACAGATCAGGGTAGTCAGCGTCCAAGCCGACGTCGGGCACCCGGCGCCACGAGCGGGCGCATTTGGGCGTATGTAGACGAACCACGGCAGTGTGAATGGTCGGCACATAATCATCCGTAATCGCATGATCCTCTGCCACTGGCTCCCCCAGCCTCAACTGAGCTTGGCTAGTAATGAAAACGTCGGCCACATCAAGGCCATCGAACGCTTCAAAATAGCTTTCTCCGCCCTTTGAGAAAGCCACCTTCACAAGAGCATCCAGACTACCGCCGATCTCTTTATTGTTACGCGTGATTTCAAGCTGCGCGTTAACCGCTCGGCGCACCTGCTGGACCTTGGCCCAGCGAGCGGCCTCGGCGTCGTTCTGCCATTGGGCCGGCGCGGTCGGCAGGACGCGGGCCGAGTTGGCACCGGCTTCGGCGTCCGGGAAGCGCGACGACCAGGCCTCGTCCATGGTGAATGGGGTGATGGGGCTCAGCCATGCGGTCAGGCGGGCGAACACCTCGTCCATGACGGTACGCACGGCGCGGCGTTTCAGGCTGTC
>DLIT01000157.1:0-882 GCA_002483865.1 Brevundimonas sp. UBA7635 | reverse complement strand
GTCATAGTCGGTGATGCGCTCAGCTTCGTCGAAGCCAGCGACGGCTCCCAGCAGATAGCGGACGGTGTTGCGCAGCTTGCGATAGGCATCGACCGTGGTCTGGAGGATCTGCTTACCGATGCGCTGGTCTTCGGAATAGTCGACCAGAGCCACCCACAGGCGCAGGATGTCGGCACCGGATTCCTTGATCACGGTCGCCGGGTCAACGGTGTTGCCCTTGGACTTCGACATCTTCTCACCCTTCTCATCGAGGGTGAAGCCGTGGGTCAGGACGGCCTTGAAAGGTGCCCGACCGCGCGAGCCGCAGCCTTCCAGCAGCGACGACTGGAACCAGCCACGGTGCTGGTCCGAGCCTTCCAGATAGAGGTCTGCAGGCCAATGCGACGGACGGTTGCCACGATAGCCGTTCTCGGCCGTGCGCGGGTCGAGGGTGAAGGCGTGGGTCGAGCCGGAGTCGAACCAGACATCGAGGATGTCGGTGATCTTCTCGTACTGGCCCGGATTGTGGTTGCCGAGGAACTGCTCGTCCGGCGCGGTGAACCACACGTCGGCACCGCCCTCAGAAACGGCGGCGATGATGCGGGCATCGACTTCCGGATCGATCAGCGGCTGGCCGGTCGTCTTGTCAACGAACATGGCCAGAGGCGTGCCCCAGGCGCGCTGGCGGCTGATCAGCCAGTCAGGACGACCCTCGACCATGGCGCGGATGCGGTTCTTGCCGCCTCCCGGATAGAAGGCAGTGTCATCGATGGCCGTCAGGGCGCGGTCACGAAGCGTGTTGCCGTCGGCCAGTTCCTCATCCATGCGGATGAACCACTGGGGGGTATTCCTGAAGATGATCGGAGCCTTGGAGCGCCATGAGTGAGGATAGGAGTGCTCGAC
>DLIT01000022.1:8020-8376 GCA_002483865.1 Brevundimonas sp. UBA7635 | reverse complement strand
CTGCGTGGTCCCCCTCCCCACGACGTGGGGAGGAAAGGTGGTTTCCTCCCTGTGGCGCAGCCATGGGGAGGTGGCATGGCGCGCAGCGGCATGACGGAGGGGCCTATCCGGCACCGCCCCCACCACCACTTCGTGGTCCCCCTCCCCCGCGCGCGGGGGAGGATTAAGAGCCGTCAGGCCTTCAGACTGTCCAGTTGGCCGCGCAGCATTTGGACCATGGCCGAGAAGTCCTTGCCGCCATAACCCAGGCCGTTGAACAGGGCGTAGAGGGCCTCAGCCTGTGCGCCGAGGGGTGTCGAAGCCCCGGCCTTGGCGGCAGCGTCCTGGGCCAGTTTCAGGTCCTTCAGCATCATGGC
>DLIT01000022.1:0-7937 GCA_002483865.1 Brevundimonas sp. UBA7635 | reverse complement strand
GAGGCGATCTCGAAGAAGCGTTCCGGATCGAGGCCGAGCTTTTCGGCCAAGGCGACGGCCTCGCAGGTGCCGATCATCGAGATGCCCAGCAGCATGTTGTTGCAGATCTTGGCAGCCTGCCCTGCCCCGTGGTCACCGGCGCGAATGGTGATGCGGCTCATCGGCTCCAGCGCCGTCTCGACCCGGGCAAACTCCGGCTCGTCGCAGCCGACCATGAAAGCCAGGGTGCCCGCATCCGCCGCCGTCGTGCCGCCCGAGACCGGCGCATCGGCAAAGGCATAGCCCGCGCCCTTTGCCAGACCGGCGACCTTACGGGCGGTTTCGACGTCAATGGTCGAGCAGTCCAGAAGAAGGGCGCTGGTCGGGGCCGCGCCGATGATCTGCTCGTTATAAACGGTAAGAACGTGCGGCCCGGCGGGCAGCATGGTGATGATGACCTCGGCGTCCTTGACAGCCTCAGTCACCGAGGACACCGGCCGGCAACCTGCCTGAGCGGCGCGCTCCAGGGCTGCCGCAGACAGGTCGAAGGCGGCGACATCATGCCCGGCCCTGGCCTGGTTGGCGGCCATGCCGCCGCCCATGTTGCCCAGGCCGATAAAGGCGATGCGAGTCATCTGAAGCGTTTCCCTGCTTATGGATTTTGCCTGAGGGTTAGTCGCTCTGGCCCCGGTTCGCCAGTCACCAAAACGGGAAAGGGCGTCGGCAGGCCCTGCCCCTCCGTCATGGCGCTGCGCGCCATGCCACCTCCCCATTGGCATGGGGAGGGGAAGCTGAGCGGCTCAGCCGGGCTTGCGGAAGCGATAGACGAACTGGTCGGTGCGGCCACGGATGGCGTCGTCGAAGACGTTGAGGCTGTGGTTGTCGGCGGGATTAGCGACGGCGGGGGATTCGGCTTCGTAGAGGAAGCCTGCGGCTTCGACTTCGCGGCGCAGGACGTCGCCCTCAATCCGGTGCAGACTCTCAACCGCCGTGATGCCGCTGCCAGGGGCGGCCTGGTGGTCGATCACCACATAGAGGCCACCGGGTTTCAGGGCCTTGAAGATGTCCGCGTTCATCTTGGCCACGTCCACGCCAAAGCGAGGGATGTGGAAGTCGTGATATTCCTGGCTCATGAAGACCAGGTCGAGCGGCTGGTCAAAGCTGAGAGCATCCAGGTCGCCGTTGACGCGGCTGACGTTGGGATAGGCCTCGACGAGGGCGTCGGCGCGAGGGTTCTCGCGCTCGGCCGTGCGGTGGGGCACGAAGGCATAGACGTGGCCGTCCTCGCCCACCACGCGGGCGAACAGGCGGGTGAAATAACCGGCACCGGGGCGGATGTCGGCGATTTTCTGACCTGCCTTTACCTCGGCAAAGGCCAGCATTTCGTCGGGATGGCGAAAGGCATCGCGAGCGCGCTCATCCTCAGGCCGCAAGCTGTCGGTGATGGCGGCCTGGTAGGCGGGATGCTGGGCACCCGACTGGGCCAGGGCGGGGGCCGCTGAAGCCAGGGCTCCGAGGGAAGCCATGGACAGGGCGAGGGCAAACACATGGGGCTTCACGGCGGTCTCCTTGAACAAGGTCCCGGACGGACAGTCCCCTATAAGCACCGGCAAGGGTCGAGCTGGCAAGGCGGTACGCGACCGCCCTGCCCCACGGCTGTATCAGCCCGCGCTGACGATCGGCGGCTGCTTGTCCTTCAGCGTGACCAGTTCCTCGGCGGCGGTCGGATGAACGGCGCAGGTGTCATCCCACTGAGCCTTGGTCAGGCCAGCCTTTACCGCGATGCCAGCCAACTGGATCATCTCCGGCGCGTCGGGGCCGACGATGTGGCAACCGACCACCTTCTGGCTTTCGCCATCAACGACCAGCTTCATCAGCATCCGTTCATCCGAGCCGGTGAAGGCATATTTCATTGGACGGAAGCGGGTCACATAGATGTCCACCTCGCCGGGGCAGGCCTTGCGCGCCTCATATTCGGTCATGCCGACCACCCCCACCGGGGGCTGGCTGAAGACAGCCGTGGCAATGGCGTCGTAGTTGAAGCTCTGCGGGTTATCCTTGAAGACGGTCTCGTGGAAGCAGACCGCCTCGCGGATGGCGACCGGGGTCAGGTTGACCCGATCGGTGACGTCACCAATGGCCCAGATATTGTCGACGCTGGTCTGGGAATACTGATCAACCTTGATCGCGCCCGTCTCGGTCAGGGCCACGCCGGCCTTCTCCAGACCCAGGCCCTTGACGTAGGGGGCACGGCCAGTCGCAAACATGACCTGATCGGTTTCAAAGGTCATGCCCGACTTCATGTGGCTGACCAGACCGGCGTCGGTCTTTTCGATCGAGGCGTGCTCGCAGCCCAGGACCACCTTGACGCCGCGCTTCTGGATTTCACCGGCCAGGTGCGCGCGAACGTCGTCGTCAAAGCCGCGCAGCAGGTTGTCGCCGCGATAGACCAGGGTCGTTTCGACCCCCAGGCCTGCATAGATGCCCGCGAACTCGACCGCGATATAGCCGCCGCCGACGACCATGATGCGCTTGGGCAGTTCAGGCAGGTGGAAGGCTTCTTCTGAAGTAATGACGTGTTCAACGCCCGGCACATCCTCAGGCACCCAGGGGCGGCCGCCGGTGGCAATCAGGATCTTCTCGGCCGACAGGGTCTGGGAGACATTGCCGTCGCCGTCCAGGATTTCGACTGTGTTGCGATCCTTGAGCACGGCGCGGCCGTGAATCAGGTCAACACCCGCCTTGCCCAGGTTGGCGGCATAGATGCCCGACAGACGGGCGATCTCGACGTCCTTGGCTTCAAGGAAGCGGGGCCAGTCGAAGCGGGCATTGTCCACGCTCCAGCCATAGCCCTCGGCGATTTCCAGGGCGTGGCTGACTTCCGAAGCCATGACCATGAACTTCTTGGGCACGCAGCCGCGAACCACGCAGGTTCCGCCGACGCGATATTCCTCGGCAACCGCGACCTTCTTGCCCCCCATGGCCGTCAGACGCGCGGCCCGAACCCCGCCCGACCCGGCACCGATGACAAAAAGGTCGTAGTCGAAGGAGGACATGAAGGGCTCCGCGCAATCGCAACAAAAAAACAGGGTCCAGAGAGTCCAGAGAGTCCAATCCCCCCGAACCTCTACCGCAACCAGCTTCGCAGATAGGGGGCGGGCACCAGTGGAGCAAGGGCCAGGCACCGGAGCGCAGATCGGGGGGGCCTCCGAGGCCGCGTTCAGACCACCCCTTAAGGTGAAGACGTTCAAAGTCTCGATAAAGCTGTCAGGCTTCGAGAATATCCACGCCCTCGTCCTGACCGACGATAGCGAGGCTGGTGAGGCCCAGGAAGAGGCCGTGCTCGACAACGCCGGTGATGGCTTTCAGGTCGGAGGCCAACTTAACAGGGTCGGTGATCAGGTCCGGGGCCGCGTCATAGATGAGATTGCCGCCGTCGGTGCGGACCAGGCCGCGATCGGCCTGGCGGACCGTGGCTTCGCCGATGTTGTGGGCCGCCAGGACGGCATTGACGCGGGCCGCCGTGGTCTTGTGGCCAAAGGCGACGACCTCGATCGGCAGGCGGAAGGCCCCCAGCGTCGGCACAACCTTGGCGGCGTCGGCAATGCACAGGCAGCGGCTGGAGGCTTCCCACACCAGCTTTTCGCGCAATAGGGCCGCGCCACCGCCCTTGATCAGGGCGAGCTTAGGACCGATTTCGTCGGCACCATCCACGGTGATGTCGATCCGGGGCGTGTCTTCAAGGGTGGAAAGGGTCAGGCCCAGGTCACGGGCGAGATCGGCGGTGCGCTCTGACGTGGGGACGCAGCGCAGGCCAGCGAGGTTACGGGCGGCCAGCGCCTTGACGAACCAGGCGGCGGTCGAGCCGGTGCCCAGGCCGACGACCATGCCGGGTTCGATATAGGCGGCGGCGGCTTCGCCAGCGTGCTGTTTCTGAATGTTAGACATGAGTTCTACCCTGCTCCCCCTCCTGCGGTGCAGGAGGTCATTCTGTATTGTGCTCTTCCCCTTGCCGTCATCCTCGGCCCTGTGCCGAGGATCCATAGACAATGCGGGAAGGCGTTGGCCCTGTCGGCCTGATAGCCGCTGGCTGTGGTTCTGGATCCTCGGCACAGCGCCGAGGATGACGCCCTGATTAGTTTTTTGCCATCGTCCCTCTCCCGACGGGAGAGGGCTTGAGCCTCCAGGAGCGCAGCGATTGGTGAAGGCGAAAGGGTGAGGGGTACCCCTCAAATCGCCGACCCTCATCCGGCGCTGCGCGCCACCTTCTCCCACCGGGAGAAGGGTTATTTCTTCGCCGCCTTCTTGGCGCGCATGGTGTCCATGAAGCGCTTGGCCCAGCCGGGCTTGGCGGTCTGTTCGCCGCGGGCGAGGGCCAGGGCATCGGGCTCAACGTCGCGGGTGATGACCGAGCCGGAGCCCACCATGGCCCTTGCGCCGATGGTGATGGGGGCCACGAGGGACGAGTTGGAGCCGACAAAGGCCCCCTCGCCTACGGTCGTCCTGTGCTTGAAGAAGCCGTCATAGTTACAGAAGATGGTGCCCGCGCCGATATTGGCCTTCGCGCCGACATGGCCGTCGCCGATGTAGGACAGGTGGTTGGCCTTGGCGCCGGTGTCCAGACGGGCGTTCTTTACCTCGACGAAGTTGCCGACCTTGGTGTTCTCGCCCAGGTCCGCGCCGGGGCGCAGGCGGGCATAGGGGCCGACCTCGGCACCCGAGGCGACCCTGGCCCCCTCGATATGGGAAAAGCTGCGGATGCGCGCGCCCTCGGCCACCGTGGCACCGGGGCCAAAGACGACGAAGGGCTCGATGATGGAGCCTGCACCGACCTGGGTATCATAGGCAAAGTGGACGGTTTCCGGCGCGCTCATGGTGACGCCAGCGGCCAGGAAATGGTCGCGCTGGGTCTGCTGGAACAGGGCCTCGGCCTGCGCCAACTCGGACTGGGCGTTGACGCCCATGACGCTGTCTTCGGCAGCAAAGACGGCGCGCGTCGGGGCACCGCGCTTGCGGGCCAGCTCGACCACGTCGGTCAGATAGTATTCGCCCTTGGCATTATCGTTTTTGATCTCGGCCACCAGCTCGAACAGCAGCCGCGACGGGGCGGCCATGACGCCCGAGTTGCAGGCGGTGATGGCCAGGACCTCGGCGGAGGCCTCCTTGGCCTCGGTGATGGCAAGAAGACTGTCGCCGTCGATGATCAAGCGGCCATAGGCACCGGGATCGCGGGCCTCGAAGCCGATGACAGTGACGCCCTGATGGTCGCCATCGAAGACAGGGGCGATGTCGTGGGCCTTCAACAGCGGCACATCGCCGTAGGTGATCATCACCTGGCCGTCGAAATCAGCCAGCAGATCGGCGGCGGCCCGCACGGCGTGACCGGTGCCCAGCGGCGGGTCCTGAACGGCGATGGCATCGGGGCCAAGGCGCGCCTCGACATGGGCGCGGACCTGGGGCGAGTGGCTGCCGACGATGACAATGATCCTTTCGCAGCCCAGATTCTCAGCCGCATCAATGGCGTGATCCAGCATGGCGCGGTGTCCGACCGGATGCAGGACCTTGGGGAGCGGCGACTTCATGCGGGTGCCCTGCCCGGCAGCAAGGATGATGGCGGCGCGGCTTTGCAAAGATGTTGCGGTCATGAATCGATCCGGCGACTTGTCGTAAAGGCCGACTTAGCCCATTGCCCCCCAAAGCGCGACCCAGAGTGCTGGCGCGAATACCATCCCGGAGACCCCCATGAGCATCGAACGCGACCTCGAAGGCTGGACCATCGCCTTTGACCTGGACGGCACCCTGGTGGATTCCGCGCCTGATCTGGTGGGCACGCTGAACCGCATCCTGGTCGGCCAGGGCCTGCCGCCCGTCCCCGCCGAGGGGGCACAGAAACTGATCGGTGGCGGAGCCCGCGCCCTGCTGGCCCATGGCTTTGAAGCCGTGGGTGCCGACCCCGAGCGCGCCCGCGACCCGGCCCTGTTCGAGGCCTTCATCGCCGACTACATCGACCATATCGCCGACGAATCCGTGCCGTTCGAAGGGGTCCACGATACGCTTGAGGCCCTGGCCGAGCGCGGGGCCAGGCTGGTGGTTGTGACCAACAAGTTGACGAACCTGTCCGAGATGCTGCTGGGCAAGCTGGACCTGACGCGCCATTTCGCCGCCATCGTGGGGGCCGACAAGGTCAGCGCCAAGAAGCCCAGCGGAACCCATCTGCTTGAGGCGGTGAAGCTGGTCGGCGGCGATGAAAAACGCGTCATCATGGTCGGCGATGCCTCGCCCGATATAGGCACGGCACGCGACGCCGGGCTGCCGGTCATCGGCGTAACCTTTGGCTATACGCCTGTTCCCATGGAAGAGTTGGAGCCCGACGTCATCGTCGATGCCTTTGAAGACATCGAAGAAGCGGTCGATATGATCGTGGTCGAGCACTATGTGAACATGGCCGTCAGCGTCTGATATCAGCCATAGATGCGGATGAGCGGGGCGATCTCGTAACACCGGAATATTACAGGTCAGAGTTAACTGTCTCGACCGAAATAGGCTCGATAGTGGGGCCTCGGAAATTCGATTTCAGAGCCTGTGCATGATGAAACATCTTCTCGCCCTGTGCCTCGCCGGCGTCATGACGCTGACCGGTGGCGCAACCGCCCAGGCCCAGTCACAGACAATCGGCAGCACTGGCCAGGTGGATCACTACAGCTCCAACTTTATTCACGGCACTATCCCCACAGTAGGTCAGAGATTTGTAGTCCCCCATCCAGGCGGGACGATCAACGGTTTCACGCTGGCTATAAGGACAACAGGCACAGGGACTACCCTGACACCCAAGCTGTATGAGCTGACATCGGGAAATGCGACAGGCCCTGGCGGTACCCTCGTAATGGCCGAGATCTGGGCGGGCAATAATGTCACCGTCTCGAACACCTCTGCCCGGCAGCTGTCCTTTCCCGTCACGCCCGGTATCGCGCTTGAGGCGTCAAAAACCTATGTCATGGGGGTCGAGTATGTGAGCGGCAGCAGTGCAGCTGTTCACCGGTCAACCATCGCCAACGGCTATGCCGAGGGCGATCTGGTGTATGACCTCTCTTCGCTGACGGGCGATAGCCGCGATCTCTTTTTCGAAGCTGACCTGACCATGAATGCCTCGCCGGCCCTTGTGCCAAGCCTGTCAGAATGGGCGATGATGCTTTTTGCGGGACTACTGGTTCTGGCCGGGGCGGTTGTGCTTCATCGCCGGGGTCCCGCCTCTTTCACCATGTAGAAAAACTATCTGAAGATATAGAACTTCTGACCAAATTCCGGGGCGCCGCTGGTTGCCCCGACAGGTCCGGACGAACACATAGGACGGCTTACTCGTTTCAGGGCCGCCATGATCCGTCGCTTCTTTGAAATCCCGCTGTGGCAACGCACCGCCGCCGGGTTCGCCCTTGGCATTGTCGCAGGCCTGATCCTGCGCGAGCAGGCCGTGGTGTGGTTGAAACCCATTGGCGATGTCTATCTGAACCTGATCCGCATGGTGGTGGCTCCGCTGGTGCTGTTCACCATCGCCAGCTCCATCGCCAAGCTGGGTGAAGGCGTGGGTGCAGTGCGGCTGGGGGTGCGGACCCTGGTCTGGTTTGCGGTCACCTCCTTCCTGGCCGTGCTGGTCGGCTTTGCCTTTGGCCACCTGATCAATCCGGGCGTTGGCCTGTCCAACCTGCCCCTGGGCGAGGTCAGGCCGCGCGAGATCCCGACGCCGTTGCAGGTCCTGCTCGGCATCGTGCCGACCAATCCCTTTGCCTCTCTGGCGGAGGGCAAGGTACTGCAGATCATCTTCTTCTCGGCCCTGCTGGGCACAGCACTGGTGGCCCTGGGCGACCGGGCGCAGACAGCGCGGCGGCTGGTCGATGAGGGTGCGGCCCTGATCTTCCGTATTACGCGCTGGGTTATTCAGTTGACGCCCTTTGGCGTGTTCG
>DLIT01000077.1:2015-3363 GCA_002483865.1 Brevundimonas sp. UBA7635 | reverse complement strand
ACCGAATAGGCCATCCAGACGATGGCGGGCATATCGGCGATGATGGCGCGGGCCTGTTCGGGCGAGGTGCGGCGCGGATCGGCCAGGGCGCGGCTGTTGGCCTTGATCTGGTCCATGCGGGCGATGTTGGCCGGACTGCCGATCACGGCCCAGGGCAGGGTGCGGCCTTCCCAGGTGCGGCCATAGTCGCCCATGACCATCCGGTCCGGCGCAGCGGCCTTCAGTGCTTTGAAATAACGCAGGACATCCCCGGGGGCTGTCACCTTTTCCCCCGAGACGTGGCCGACCACGCCTTCCAACTGCGGCAGCGGTCCCGACTGAGCCAGGACGGGGCTGGCCGCAGCCAGAGCCAAAGCCAGCGCCAAGAGCGGGCGCACGGATACGGAATGCAACATGAACTACTCCCCTTAGGCTCAGCTTGCCGGGGAAATCATCGAAAGGAAAGGCACCACGACCAACTGCCGCGAAGACTTTCCTCTCGGGTAGATCAGGCCTTGGGCCTGCGCACGGCAAAGGCCAGCTTGAAGCCCAGGCGGCTGAAGCCCTGGGTCAGGATAAAGGCCACTGGCCAGGCGATGATCCAGTCACGCGGCCAAGTCTGCAGGAACTGGGGCGTGAATCCCATATGCAGAAGCCCCATGAAGCCGGACATGGTCAGGGACATGAAGAAGGTAATGAAAACCTGCGCCAGAAACAGGGTCTTGGGGTCGGGCTTGCCGTGCATGAACATCTCTGATTGGACGGACGGCGCGACCGAAAGCGAGACCTCCGGCGACGCCATCCTGTTGAGGAAAGGCGTCGCGGGTTCGAACCATGCGGCCCGACTGGATCCCGCGAGGCAACCTCACGAGGGCCGGAATAACCACACCGACCTCACAATCTTTTCGACGCGGTGCAGGTAGGCGCTGCTGCGTGGTGGGTCAAGTTCGCCCTTTGGCGAAGAGACTAAAGATTGGCCACGCGACGCCGCTTGATCGCGGCGGCCGTCCTGAAACCCGGCAGGACAAAGGTCGCCTGACTGCCGATCCAGTCGTCAGCCGGGTCATCAGCCGGTGCTAGGACCCATGAAGGTTTTATCATCCGGCCAAGAGAGGCGAGAACGGTTTGGGTGGGCGGCGCGTTGTGTCCGGGTGGGGAAAGCTTGGAAGGAGACCCTTATGAATCTGCCGTCGAACGCCCTTGTCGCCGTGGTGGATGGCGAGAAGCTGTCCCTGTTTCGAAATGAGGGGACGGCTGTAGATGTGCAGCTGAAGGCTCTGGATACCCCGCCTCTGGAGGATCGCGTGGTCGGCTCGCCCGGGCGGATTTCCACGGGGGCCAATCCCGACAATGACACCCAGGCCGAGGA
>DLIT01000077.1:0-1975 GCA_002483865.1 Brevundimonas sp. UBA7635 | reverse complement strand
GCCTCGCCCAAGACCATGGGCGAGCTGCGCAAGCACTGGCACAAGGAGGTCGAGGACGCGATCCTGTGCGAAATCACCAAGACCCTGACCGGTCGCACGACCGAGGACATCATCCGGGCCATTGATGCGGTCTGACTAGAAATCCGGCATTGACTTGACGGTGCGGCCCGGTGGCGAGTTACCATCGGGCCGTTTCGCATTGGGAGGCGCGGATGCAGATTATCCCGGTCAGTCAGCCCCGGACAGTCGGGCTCAAGCGCGCGGTCAATCTCGCAAGCTGGAGCGTTTGGCTGGTGACTGCGCTTTGGCTGGTCATAGAGATTGCGCGCGACAATCCGTTCGTCCGGGAAACGGGCTTCCTGAGAGCGTCCGCCCTTTTTCTTACGCTTCAACTTTTTGGCGAATTTCAGCAATCCAGGGAGGCCGCGGCTTCGAGAATATCCCTGGTGCGCGCGGTATTGGCACTCGTCGTGGCGGTTATGGCCTTTGTCTGGTGTCTTCTGAAAGCCTTGAGTTAGGGTGATCAGGCCAGGAACAGCCGGGCGGCCGGGTTCATGGTTTCTTCTATGTAAGGGTAGCCCAGGGTGTCCAGCGCGGTAGTGACGGCTTCATGCTCGCCCTTGGGCGCATGGATACCCGCCAGGACCCGGCCCACGTCGTCGCCATGGTTGCGGTAATGAAACAGGGTCAGGTTCCAGGCAGGCTGCAGGCTGTTCATGAACGTGAGGAAGGCGCCCGGACGTTCGGGGAATTCGAACCGGAACAGGCGCTCGCCCGAGATGACCGGCGCGCGGCCACCGACCATATAGCGCACGTGCAGCTTGGCGATCTCGTTGTCGCTCATGTCCTCAACGCCATAGCCAGCGGCGCGCAGGCGGGCGCACAGGTCGTGGCGCTCTGACGGCCCTTCGCGCAGGGCCACGCCGACAAAGATCTGGGCCGTGCCATCGCCGCTGAAGCGATAGTTGAACTCGGTGATCGAGCGGCCCTGCAGGCTGTTGAGGAAGCGGTGGTAGGCGGCGCGGTCATCGGGCATGGAGACGGCCAGAAGCGCCTCGGTGCCCAGGCCGATCTGGGCCCGTTCGGCGACGTGGCGCAGGCGATCGAAGTTGACATTGGCCCCTGAGTTGATGGCCGCCAGGGCCCCGGTCCCCGGATTGCGCTGGGACCAGATCTTCAGCCCGGCCAGGGCCACCGCCCCTGAGGGTTCAGCCACAGCGCGGACGTCATCGAAGATGTCCTTGACGGCGGCGCAGATGGCGTCGGTATCGACCAGCACAATCTCGTCCAGCAGGTCGCGGCACAGGCGGAAGGTCTCGTCGCCGACCCGGCGCACGGCCACGCCATCGGCGAAAAGGCCGACCTGATCCAGGGTGATGACCTCGCCTGTTTCGATCGCCGCCTTCATCGAGGGAGCCTCGGCCGGTTCAACGCCGATGAGCCGGGTCTCGGGACGCAGAAAGCGGATAATGGCGGCAACACCGGCTGCCAATCCACCGCCGCCGATAGGGATGAAGACCGCGTCGAGGGGTTCAGAGTATTGGCGCAGGATCTCCAGCCCGATCGTGCCCTGGCCCGCGATCACATAGGGATCGTCAAACGGGTGAACGAAGGTGGCCCCCGTCTCGGCCTCCAACTGGCGGGCGTGGGCATAGGCGTCATCGAAGCTGTCACCGTGCAGCACGACCTGGCCGCCCAGGGCCTTGACCGCACTGACCTTGATGGCCGGGGTGGTGGTTGGCATGACGATGGTCGAGGCGATGCCGCGCTTTGCTGCCGACAGAGCCACCCCCTGGGCATGATTGCCTGCCGAGGCGCAGATGACACCCCTTGCCAGTTCAGGGTTGGACAACTGGGCAATGCGGTTATAGGCCCCGCGCAGCTTGAAGCTGAACACCGGCTGGAGGTCCTCGCGCTTGAGCAGGACCGGGCGCTCCAGGCGGGCCGACAGGCGCGGCATGGGGTCAAGCGGGGT
>DLIT01000082.1:973-19267 GCA_002483865.1 Brevundimonas sp. UBA7635 | reverse complement strand
CGTAGCGCCTGCGGCCGTGCGCAGCGTCTCGCGCCGCATCATCGGCGACCCGGAACTGCGGCCCGAGGCCGAGGTCTATGTCCGTCTGGTCGGCCGCGCCCTGGCCGAGCAGGCCCGCCAGGGAGATGTTATCGACATTCAGTCCCGCTTGGCGACAGACGAAGGACGTGCCTTCATGTTGCTGGACGCGGCGCTGGGCGACCTGGCCTGATCCTCGGAGCGGCTGGCCTAAGCAGGATTTAGTGGAGGTGTCATCGTGCTGGACCTGAACAGGGATGTTACCCATGATCGGCGGCCCTTCCTGGCGATCGTGCCCTGGGATCGCGGCTTTCGCGGCTGGGACCCTATCGAGGCGCGGACCGGCGAGCCCTGGCACCCCGTCGGCGCGCGAATACTGGCCCTGGCGGCTGATGAGCCCGAGACTGCAGCACAGAACCTGATCGACGCCATTACCCAGCGGCGTATCTCGGCCCTTTTGCTCGCTGGGCGCACCCGTCATTCCGGCCCGATCCGACTACAGACGCGGGCGGAAAACCGCACCCTTGATGGCAAGGAACGCCACGACCCGACTGGCGCGGGCGTGGTCCGGGCCACCGTCCCCGCAGGCGACATCCTGCGGGAGCTGAACCGTGTTGGTCTGACCGCACAGATTGCTTCGGACGCTGAGGAGGATGCTGGCAGCTACCTGCTGTATCGCGTTCTGGCCGCCCTGCCCGACAGACTGTCCGTCCCCGCCGTTGGTCTGCTGCGCCTGCCCCGGGACATGGCCCCGGAACCGGCCGACCAGGCCATCAAGGCCGCCGTGTCAGCCATGGCCCGGCACATTCCGGCGCTCGCTGTCTTAGCCTAGCGGCTTGAGACCGGTGGGCGTGAAGACTGTGCGCAGGCGCAGGCCAGCCAGGGCCCCGACCAGGGCCAGCAGCGCCATGGCCAGATAGCCCTTCAACCCGATGGCATCATAAAGCGGACCCGACACCGCCGTGGCCAGGCCGATCAGCAGGCCACCCGACAGCACCGAGCCCAGGGTCTGGGCGGCTGTATGGCTATGTCCGGGGCACAGGCGCTCGACCATCTGCACCCCGGCCAGATAGGTGGCAGCAAAGGTCAGGGCGTGCAGACTCTGCAGCGGCCACAATGCCCACAGCGGCGGCGCAAAGGCCAGGACCGTCCAACGCACCACGGCCGCACCCGCCCCGATCATCAGCAGGGCCCAAGGCCCGATGCCCAGACGGCGACGCCACGGCTCGATCACCCACATGAACAGAATCTCGACCAAAACGGAAAAGGCCCAGAGCAGGCCTGTCACGGTTTCCGACACGCCTTGCAGCTTCCAGGCGATGGCCGAGAAGCCGTAATAGAAGCCGTGCGTGGCCTGAATGGCCCCTACGGCAAAGATGGCCGTCATGAACAGACGGTCGCGCAACAGGGCACCCAGGCCGCGAAACCGCTCCCACCCGGCGGGGGCGGGACCATCATGCACCGGCTCAGGCGGCAGGCAGCGCCAGGCGGTGACGGCGATCAGCAGGGCCGCTGCCGTGCTTACGACAATGACCGCATCAGCGGAAAGACGCGACAGGACCACGCCCATAACCACATTGGTCAGGACAAAGGCTGCCGACCCGAAGCCGCGTGGCAGGGCAAAGCTGAACCCCTCGCGTCGGGCGACCCGCAGCGTCAGGACATCGCCAAGAGGGATCAGAGCTGCGGCCGCCGTGGCCCCGATGAACCAGAACAGGGCCCAAAGCCAGAAGCCCTCGACCAGGCCTGCCCCGCCATAGCCCGCCGCCATGGCCAACCCCAGGAAGGCAATGGGCGTGCGCCGATAGCGAAAGCCGTCAGCCCAGACCGCCAGCATCGGCCCGGTAATCAGACGCCCGAACATGGGCAGGGCCAGCAGCGCACCGATCTCGCCGCCCGACAGCCCCTGGGCCTTCAGCCAAAGCCCGGCGAACGGCAGGGTCACGCCGTTGGCGGCGAACAACAGACTGTATTGAAGGGCAAGGCGTGGGGCGGACGTCATGCCGGTTCCGATAGCAGACTCTGGCGCTGATGTGGTCTAGACCTTGGCCATGACTGTGACTGCGAACCGCTCCCTTCTGGTGTTTGCTGCCGCCAATGGTGCCCTGGCTGTCGCGCTGGGAGCCTTTGGGGCCCATAGTGTCGGGCCAGAAGCCAAGGCCCTGCTGACAACCGGTGCCCAGTATCAGATGGTCCATGCCGCCCTGGCCGTCGCCTGCGCCCTGTTGGGCCGCAGTCTGTCCGGCGTGGTCTTAGGTGGGTGGCTGGCCAGTGTCGGAGGCCTGGTCTTCAGCCTGGCCCTGGCCCTGATCGCCCTGGCTGGCCTGTCCTTCATGGGGGCCGTAGCCCCTGTGGGCGGTGCCTTGATGATCATCGGCTGGGGCATGCTGCTGCTGGCGGCCCTGCGTCACCGTCGCTCGGCCTCTTGACCCGTCAACACGACCCATCCCACTCTCAGACATGGCCTTTCCAGTGATCGAAACCCCGCGTCGCGACCTCTTCCCCGAGCTTGAGGCCTATGCCTCCGGCTGGATGCAGACTGACAGCATCCATGAGATCTATTTCGAGGAGAGCGGCAATCCCCATGGCATCCCTGTCATCGTCCTGCACGGTGGCCCGGGCGGGGCGGTCAATCCGGGGATGCGCCGCTATTTCGATCCGGCGAAATACCGCATCATCATGTTCGATCAGCGCGGCTGTGGCCTGTCGCGACCCAACGCCAGCCTGGAAAACAACACCACCTGGGATCTGGTGGCCGACATCGAGCGCCTGCGCGAGCAGCTTGGCATCGACAGGTGGGTCGTCTTTGGCGGGTCCTGGGGCTCTACCCTGTCGCTGACCTATGCCATCAGGCACCCGGATCGCTGCCGGGCCCTGGTGCTACGCGGCATCTTCCTGCTGACCAGGAAGGAACTGCACTGGTTCTACCAGGACGGGGCCTCGATGATCTTCCCGGACGCCTGGGAGCGGTTCCTGGCCCCGATACCCGAGGCCGAGCGCGGTGACCTGATGGCTGCCTATAATCGGCGTCTGCTGGGTGACGATATTGAAGAGCGCAATCGCTGTGCCGTGGCCTGGTCCAGCTGGGAGGGTGAAACCGTCAGCGTCCAGGGACCGTCGGGCCGCCCGGACAAGTTCGCCGATGCCGAGTTCGCCGTGGCCTTTGCCCGGATCGAGAACTGGTACTTTACCAACGGCGGCTTTTTCGACAGCGAAAACTGGATCCTGGAAAACGTCGACACCATCCGCCACATCCCGTGCTGGATCGCGCAGGGTCGCTTTGACGTGGTGACGCCGATATCGGGGGCCTGGGCCCTGCACCGCGCCTGGCCCGAGGCCCACCTGGACGTTGTCGGCGACGCGGGCCACGCCTCCAGCGAGCCCGGCATCATCGATAGTCTGGTACGCGGCACCGACTGGGCCGCGAGCCTCTAGCGGGTTGCGGCGGTCCGGTCGCCCCGCGGCCGACCGGACCCTGCTTTCTACTGACCCGGCTCGGGATTGGTGCGGCCGACCAACTCGTTCAGTTGGAAGCCGATGCGGCGGGCCTCGCGCTCCTCGGGTTTTTTGACGGCGCTCAGCAGGACATTGGCCTGGGTATAGTGCTGGATCAGCCGAACCGGTTTGCCGTCGCCATTACGGCCAAAGAAGATGATCAGATCGGGTCCCCAGAAACCGACATCCACGATTTGCATGGTGCCGGTGCCGGGCAGGCCCACGACGCTGGCACCGATCTCCTCATCCTTGTCCAGATTGTCCTCGAACTCCTGGATCAGCTTGGACAGGCGGACAAAGGCCCATTCGGCCGGATTGTTCCGCATCCTCAAGCCATCGGTGTGAACGGCGGCCTGGTTCCTGGGATCGGCCATGACCGGCTGCGGACACGGCGTGTCACCGCAGTCCGAAAACATTGAGGCGTCCGCTACGGGCACCGCAGCCGGAATCTGCGCGGAAGTGGAAGGGGCGGCTTGGGGCTTAGGCGTTTGATCGGTCATAGGACCAGCCTAGCTTCATATTCCAATCAGAAAAGCCCGTGCCCCTTGGGAAGTTCGACGTAGCGGTGCACGTGGGTCGACATGATCAGGCCAAAGCCGATCATCACCGTCATCATCGAGGACCCGCCATAGGACAGCAGCGGCATGGGCACACCCACGACCGGAGCCAGCCCCATGACCATGGCCCCGTTGATCAGGACAAACATGGCCACAAAGGCCGTCATGCCTGCGGCACCGATCCGGCCAAAATGGCTGTGCGACAGCGAGGCAATCCGCAGCGAGATCAGGATCAGGGCCACGAAACAGGCCAGGACCGTAAACGAGCCGACAAAGCCGAACTCTTCCGAGACGGTCGAGAAGATGAAGTCCGTATGGCGTTCGGGCAGGAACTCCAGCTGGCTCTGGCTGCCCAGGCCATAGCCCTTGCCCAGGAACCCGCCCGAGCCCAGGGCAATCTTGGACTGGATGATATTATAGCCCGTGCCAGACGGATCGGCCTCTGGATTGAGGAAGGTCAGCACGCGGTTGCGCTGATAATCGTGCATGAAGAACATGACGAACGGCGGGATGATGGCGACCGCAGCCGCTGCCCCTGCGGCGATGATCCGCCAGCTCAGGCCCGCCATGAACATGACCGCCGCCCCCGTCAGGCCAATCACCATGGCCGAGCCCAGGTCCGGCTGCTTGGCGATCAACACGAAGGGCACGCCGATAAGGCCTGCGGGAACCAGCAGCTTCCAGGACCAGCGCGCCTCCTGGGCCGAATGGCTGTGGTACCAGCGCGCCAGGGCCAGGACGAGGCCGATCTTGACGAACTCGGCGGGCTGGATGCGGATAAAGCCCAGGTTCAGCCAATTCTTGGCACCGCCCGCCGTATAACCCAGCGGGGTGAACTCGATCAGCAGGACCAGCATCAGCACAAAGCCATAAAGCGGATAGGCTGCATGGAACCACCACTTCGGATGGATCATGGCTAGGCTGATCATGGCCAGCATCAGGACGCCGAAACGAAGGGCGTGCTTCCAGGCCCACGGCGACCAGGTCTGTCCCGCAATCGAATAAAGCATGGCCGTGCCTATGCCCGCCAGCACCGTCAGCAGTATGATGACTCGCCAATCCAGCTGGGCCAGCTTGACCGATAGTCGGTCACGTTCACCTGGCCGGGTCAGGGCAGAGGCGGTCACTGCGACACCTCGCTCAGCTGGGCCGTATTGGATGGGGCTTCAGCGGCAGCATCCGTGGCCGGAGCTTCGTGCGCACCCGGATCAGTCGTCTCGGCAAAGCCGGCCTGTTCGATACGGCGGCGGATTTCCGGGTCCTTCAACAAGGCGACCTTCATGACTTCGCGCGCGCGCGGCGCACCGGCCGTGCCGCCGCCCATGCCGCCATGCTGGACAATGACCGAGACGGCATAACGGGGATTATCAATCGGCGCATAGGCAATGAAGAGGTTATGATCCTTCTGGTCCCACGGCCTGCCTGCCCCCTTGCGCGAGCCGGAACCATAGTTGCGAGCCTGAGCCGTGCCCGTCTTGCCCGCCATGCGGACGGGGCCAAGTCCCAGCTGACTGTTGCGAAAGCCGGTGCCCCCGACGTCCGTCACCCGGTTCATGCCGTCGCGCAGAACGGCCAGCATTTCAGGAGGGAACGGCAGATCCTTGTCGCCCCCCACCGCAGGCCGCTCCACCCCGCCCACGGATTTGATCAACCGCGGCATCACGGCCTTGCGCCCATTCGCCAGCCGCGCCGTATAGACGGCCAGTTGCAGGCCATTGACGGTCAAGGCCCCCTGCCCGATCCCATAGCTCGGGTTCTCACCGGGATACCAATTGGCGTCGCCGCGCACCGGGTTCCTGCGCCGCCATTCGCGGTCAGGCACCAGCCCGGCCTTTTGCCCGCCGATCCCGATATCAAAAGTCTGGCCAAAGCCCATTTCGCGCGCCACCTCGGCGATCGCGTCAGGCCCCATCTCGACCGCCAGGGTCATGAAGTAGACGTTGCACGAGTTCTTGATGGCATCGCGCATGTCCTGCGGGCCGTGGGAGGCGTGACAAGCAAAGCGACGCCCCAGGTAATAGCCTCCGGAACAGGTAATGCGTCGATCCGGATTGGCTCCGCGCATCAGGGCCGCCAGGCCGGTTATCGGCTTGAAGGTCGAGCCGGGCGCGAACACCCCGCCCACAGCCTTGTCGGTCAGGGGGCGGCGCTCATAGTCCATCCAGGCGCGATAGATCGGTCCCGGCACGCCCGACACGAACAGGTTGGGATCGAATGATGGCGAGGACACCATGGCCAGGATGTCGCCATTGCGGACGTCCATCACGACGATGCTGCCTGATTCCTCGCCAAAGACTTCAAGCGCGCGCTGCTGGACGTCATGGTCCAGCGTCAGGATGACCTCCTTGCCCTGGATAGCAGGCTTGGAGCCGGGGATGTCTTCGGCGACCACGCGGCCGCGCGCATTGACCTCGACCCGCTTGCCGCCGGCTTCGCCTCTCAGGTCCTCGTCCAGCGACCGCTCCAGCCCCTGGCGTCCGATACGGAAGCCTGGGTTGAACAGGATGGCGGGCGGGCTTTCGCCCTTCTCGCGAATGGCCTTGACGTCATTGTCCGAGACCTTGGCGACATAGCCAACCACGTGGGCATAGGCACCACCGTGCGGATAATAACGCGCCTCGTTCATGTCGGCCATGACGCCTGGCAACTCGCTCGCGTGCAGATTTACGCGTGAGAATTCCTCCCAGCTCAGATCGCTCTTGACCGGAACCGGTGAAAAGCGCGGCGCGGCATTGACCTCGCGGATGATGGTCCGGCGACGATCCACCGTGTCGGGCAGCAGACGTCCCAGCAGGTCCAGGGTCTGATCCAGATCCTTGGTCTCGTCGCGGATGACCAGGACGCGGAAGCTGGGCCGATTTCCCGCAAGGATCACCCCGTTGCGGTCCTTAATCAGACCACGCGGCGGCGGCACCAGTCGGAAGTTGAACTGATTGTTGGTGGCCAGGGTCGCGTATTCTTCGGACTTAAACAGCTGCAATTGGGCCAGCCGTCCGGTCAGGGCCGTGACCCCGAAAAGCGTTGCCCCGCCCAACAGGAGGGTACGCCGCAGGAATGATCCCTGCCGCTCATTGACGTCGGAAAAGAAGATATGGGGTTCGCTGCTCATCTGAACCGCACGTCGGCATCGTCAAAGGTCTGGATCAGCCAGTCCGCCAAGGGGAACAGCAGCAGGGTCGGAATCATCTGCCCCGCCACCGCCACCAGGCTTGCGGCATTACCGGTTTTAACCGTCATCACCATATGGGCCAGAAAGAAGGCCAGACAGGTCGACGAGACATACAGAACGAACAGCACCATGGTTGCCTGCCCCGCCATAAAGCGCGATGCGATCAGGACGGTGCCATACACAGCCAGCAGCGCCAGCGGCCACAGCCCCGCCGCACCGCCCCAGAAGAAGTCGAGGAACAAGCCCAGCCCGAACAGAACCGTGGGTCCCAGCAGCGACGGTCGGATCAGCGGCCAGGCAAAGGCCAGGACCAGCGGCAGGACTGGCTCGGGCAGGCTGAACCCAAACAGGCGCAGCGGAATGGCCAGCAGAACGGTCACAGCCATGGCAACCAGGGCCGGATAGCCGATCCACTGCATCGGACCGACCATACGCACCGTGATCGCCCGTCTCACTCCAGACCTCCGGGAGGCGTTGACGCGGGGGCTGACGCTGACGCTGACGCTTCTCCAGACGCAGATGCGGCAGCGTTTGCAGCGCGGACACGCTCGGCTGAGGCTTCGGCAGCGGCGGCGCGGCGGGTCGCCACGTCCTGGATAGCCGCAGCCTGGACCGCATCGGGAGCCGGGGCCGTGGCCACAGCCGCCAGCGGCGGTGCGTTCAACGCTTCCTGGTCAGCCAGCTGGCCAAAGCTCTGAAACAGCAGGATGCGGACATAGTCGATGGGGGCCCGATCGCTGAACAACTTGACCCGCCAGGTCCCGTCCAGCCCCTTGGCCGCGACACCGACCGGCAGGCCTCGGGGGAAGCCACCACCATCGCCTGAGCTCAGAATGCGATCACCGTCTCGCACCGCGTCAGAGCCGCGTACATAGTCCAGACGTGGATTGCCACTGCCGTCCCCGGTCAGGATGGCGCGTGCGTCTGTCCGCTCGACCAGAACAGGGATGCGTGACGATACATCCGTCAGCAGCAGCATTCGGCTGTGAACCGGCGAAGTGCCAATGATGCGACCGACCAGACCGTGCTCGCTTAGAACCGGATTACCGATCCGCACACCCTTGCCATTGCCGATGTTCAGCAGGCGGGCGCGGGCAAAGGGTCCCCGGGCATCGGTGATGGCCACACCAGTAACCATGTCGATGGGCGGATCAGTTCGGATGCCCAGCATCTCTTCATAGCGGGCATTGATGTTCTTGAGCGCCAGGGCATCGTCACGCCAGCCCTGCATTTCCAGCAGTTCGGCCTTCAGGCGGCGGTTCTCCGAAATGGCGAAAAAGTAGCCGCGAACATAGTCAACGACATTACCCGTCCAGCGCACCGGGGCAGCCAGGACCGTCCCGACGGGGGTGGCACCCGCCTCAAACCCGGCCCTGACCGGGGCAAGCCCGTCCGTCCCATGACGCGACCGGGTATCCCCGAACAGCAGGATGATCGAGACAATCAGGCCGACGACGACCACGACCGCGGCCGTCCAGGCCAGCGGCACCTTTAGATTTTCGAATGGTCCGTCGCGAAACGCCACGGCCAACCTTCCAGCTAGAGATATGGAATGATGGCGAACCACCAAAGGCTTTGAAGCCTAACCCAAAAAATCGATTCTTGCCGAACCGGCCCTATGGTTGCGACTTCGGCTCAGATCAGAGCGAGGATTCCAGGATACCCTTCATCCACGACGGGTGCTCCAGCACCTTGCCGCAGCCGATGGCAACGCAGGACAGGGGATCATCGGCCACCTGCACCGGCAGGCCGGTGTGGTCGCGGATCTCGGCATCCAGACCGCGCAGCAACGCACCGCCGCCCGTCAGCATGATGCCCTTGTCGGCGATGTCCGCAGCCAGTTCCGGCGGGGTCGCTTCCAGAGCCACCTTGACGGCTTCAACGATCTGAGAGACCGGCTCGGCCAGAGCCTCGGCGGCCTGGCGCTCGCTCATCTTCACTTCGCGCGGCACGCCCTGCATCAGGTCGCGGCCCTTGACCTCGATCGACAGACCTTCGCCGTCGGCCGGAGTGCGGGCGGTGCCGATATCCTTCTTGATGCGCTCTGCCGTGGTTTCACCGATCAGCAGGTTATGGTTGCGGCGCATGTAGGCGATCAGCGCGTCGTCCATCATGTCACCGCCGACACGGACCGAGCGTGAATAGACGATACCCGAGAGCGACAGCACGGCGACTTCAGTCGTACCACCACCGATATCGACGACCATCGAACCGGTCGGTTCATGGATCGGCAGGCCAGCACCGATAGCGGCCGCCATCGGCTCGTCGATCAGGCCGACCCGGCGCGCCGATGCGTTCAGGCAGGAATCGTTGATGGCGCGACGCTCAACCGCGGTTGCACCCGAGGGAACGCAGACGATCATCTTCGGATTCACAAAGCCCTTACGGTTGTGAACCTTGCGGATGAAGTGCTTGATCATTTCCTCGGCGACTTCAAAGTCGGCGATGACGCCGTCGCGCATCGGACGGATGGCTTCCATGTGCCCAGGCGTACGGCCCAGCATCTGCTTGGCTTCGAGGCCCACGGCGTGGACGATCTTGCGGCCGCCGACGTTGCGAAGGGCAACCACCGAAGGCTCGTTCAGGACGATGCCCTTGCCGCGCATATAGATCAGGGTGTTGGCCGTTCCCAAATCCATCGCGATGTCGTTGGAAATCATGCCGAAGAGGGGGGAAAGCATAGGCGTCGGATACCGCTTGTTCTTGCCTGCTAGGGCGTCAAATCTAATCGTCTGCGTCGGCGACACCCCTGCATCGCGCACCGATTGCACGACGCCAATCTCTTATGTCCGCGCCTAGCCGACTACAGGCCCGTTTGCCCGCATGAGACGGGGATTGCAAGCGCCTATCACATACTGATCACAGCCTTGTCACGGCAAGGCTGGAAATCGCAGCTAGACGAGCTGAAGAAGGCCGCGAATTCGGCAAAATTCAGACATCTCCGGGCCCCTTTAACCCGCCGCCGGTTCCGCGCCGCCGAATGGCTTCGCGGACCAGCATCATCACCCCCAGCCAGGCGACCGCCACTGCGGCCAGGATCAGCGACGTCCAGATACCGTCACCTGACACGGCGGCCATGAACGATCCACCGAAAAAGGCCACCAGAGCCGTCTTTGGCAGGACCCCCAGAGCACAACCGGCGAGATAGGCCAAGAAAGAGGCTCTAACCGCGCCAAACGTCATGTTGACAACGATAAAGGGGGCAGAGGGAACATTTCTGATGATGAAACTGGCGGCAAAGGCATTGCGTCCGACAAAGGCCTGCAGCCTCCGGCTAGCCCCCCCGGCCACTCGCTCCAGAGTTCGCGCCGTCGGCCCTCGTCCCAGCCAATAGGTAACAGCTGCAGACACCACCGTGGCTATCCAACTGTAGGCAAAGCCGTGCCAAGGCCCAAAAACGACGACACAGGCCGCAATCAGGACGAACTGCGGCATCCCCAAGAAGGCTGAAACCACAAACAGACCTACAGCAGCCAACAGTCCCCAAGGGCCAGTGCGATATCCCGCCAGCCACTGTTCCAGTCGGGCCCCTTCCCCTAGCCCAAGGTTGGTCTTGCCATAGAGAAAAACGACGACGAGAGCAGCAAACAACAGGACGACGGCCAAAAGGGTTCGCCATCTCTGCTCCTCCATATGGAGCAGGAAATCCCAGATCCGTTTTACGACCACCAGCATGGCCTAGTCCGTGGCCGAGATTTCTCCGACGGTCCAGCTTTCAAGCATTCATCCGTGCAGGTTCAGGTCCCTTTCCATCAGGATGAACGCCGATCTGGAGAGGCTGATGAGACGAGAACAGATAGCGGCTTGCGCGAATTGGCTTTCGCTCCTTAGCTAAAGCGAGATGGGGCAGGAAAAACGGCGATGAAAAACAGTCTTTGGTTCGCTCTTGCGGTCGGGCTGACGGGCACGCCTGTGATGGCCGGCGAGTTGATTCTTCGTGGCCCTGTGCCGAACTGGCTGCCCGAGGCGGTGCCCCATCTGTCCAACAGACCGGACGATCCGTCACAGCATACTCGCTATGAATTGCTCGAAGACCACACCCGTGCCTTCGGCAACCACGTTGAAACCTATGCGCGCATACGGATCCGGGTGCTGTCGCCCCTGGGACTGCAAGAAGCGTCTCAGATGGGCATTGTGTGGAACCCGGCCCTCCAGGCCCCTACGGTCCACCACGCGCGCATCATTCGTGAGGGACAGCCGATCGACATACTGGAGAAGACCGACTTCACCATACTTCGTCGTGAGGCTGCGCTGGAGCGGTCGCTGCAAATCAACGGACAGTTGACGGGCGTTCTGGTCAATCCCGACATCCGCATCGGCGACACCATCGACTTTGCCTATAGTGTCCGCACTCAGTTCGACCTTTTCGGCAACCCGCTTGAAATCCTGGGTGCCCCCGACACTTCCATACCGGTCGATCAGGCGGTGACGACGGTCAGTTGGCCCGCAAATATGAAGGTCCAGACTCTGACCGGGCAACAGACGGTCTTGCCGCCGATCACCGAGGTGTCGGGCTTTAAGGTCCTGACACAGCGAATCACCGATACCGAGGGCGAAAGCTTTCCAGAAAATATCGCCCCTCGATCCCTGCCTGACTATGGCTGGCAGGTCAGCAGTACCCCGCAATGGGGCAGTATCGCCGATCGCCTTCGTGCAGCCTATGATGAAGCTAGTAGCCTGCCGGACGCCCCGGATATCGCGGCCCATGTGGCGCGGATAAGGGCCGAGCATGCTACGCCCGAGACGCGCGCCATGGCCGCCTTGCGTCTTGTGCAGGACGAGGTCCGCTATATGGCCCTGACATTAGGCGAAGGGGGCTGGCTACCTCAGTCGGCCAGCGAAGTCTGGGCCGGGCGGCAGGGCGACTGTAAGGGCAAGACGGTTCTTCTGATCGCACTGTTGAGGGCGCTGGATATCGAGGCGATTCCGGTTCTGGTGTCGTCGCAAAACCTGCCGCTGGACAAATACCTGCCCATGGTCAGCGCCTTTGACCATGTGATCGTCAAGGCCCGCATCAAGGGCGAAACCTATCTGCTGGACGGGGCGCGCATCGGGGATCGCAGCCTGACGCCTGATCGCCCTCTGGTGCATGAATATGTCCTGCCCTTGGTGGAGCGTGCCCGCCTTGAGACCATCCCGCTCAGATTACCGCCGCGTCCAACCGGCGGGTCGAGGCTGGAGATCGACTATTCCGACGGTGTCTTTAGCCCTGCCCGCGTGACCATGAGCGAGATCAGCCGGGGCCATAGGGCCACGGAAATGCAGGCGGGTGTCGCCACCGTGTCCAAGGCTGACCTGAACCGTATGTTCGACGAACGTTGGAGAAACTTCCTGAAGGATCATGGCGAGGTTTCCGAGCTGAAGAGCGAATGGACCTATAATAAGGAGAGCCACGAGTTCATCGCCTCGACGACGGCGCGAGTTGCTTTTGATTGGAGCGAAGGGGCGGTGGATATCCCGCTGGCGCATGTCACCTGGCAAGGATTCAAGCCCCATCAGGGCGAGCGATTCGAAGACGCCGACCACGGCAAGAGCTTCCCCAACTGGTCCTCCTTCCACACCACCATCATCATGCCACCAGGCGAGGCAGTGCTTGAGGCATCGGTCGAACCCTATGAGGTCGAGGCGGGCGCGACCCGCTATTTCCGCACCGTCCGGCGTGAAGGGAACCGGCTTGAGATTGATCGCGGCTCGATCAACTTGCGCCCCTATGCGACGGCCGAAGAGATCAAGACCGAACAGGCGGGAATGGACAGCTTCAAGGACTTGAAGGCCAGGTTGAAGCTGAATCGGGGCTATAGCCTGACCCAAGCCGACCGCCAGACCCTGAACTCTGCCTCCGCTTCTGATCCCGAAGTGGCCCTTCGTCGGGGATATGTCCTCTCCAATGAAGGCGATCACGAAGGTGCCATCGCCCAGTTCGACGCGGCCATTGCGAGTTTTTCTTCGCCCCATGCCAATGCTCTGGCCAATCGCGCCATGGCCTATCTCGGTCTGAACCGATTGGACGAGGCGCGGGCAGATATCGCCGCCGCCGAGGCGGCTGATCCGAATGAAGCCATCCTGTTCCACGCCAAGGGGCGTATGGCCGAGATCGAAGGCGACGATCTGGAAGCTGTCCTGGCCTATACCGGTGCCCTGCGATCCTGGCCCGAAAACAGCCATGCCCTCTATCAACGGGCAGAGGCCTATGAGCGCATGGGCCAGTCTGCCCGCGCCCTTGCTGATCTGGATCAGGTCATAGTTCTGCGTCCACAGGACCCCGAGGCGAAGCTGGCGCGGGCATCCCAGCTGATGACCATGGGCCGGGCTGATCAGGCCTATGAACAGGTTGACCAGATCGCCCGCGACCTTGGACACCCCGGTGCCAAGGTCATGCTCTTCATTGATCAGGCCCAGAGGACGGCCCGAAAACTAGCGGCGACTGACCCGGCAAAGGCCGAAAAGGTCCTGACCGATGTACTGGCGCTCGAGACCGACTTCCCTGCCGTACTGATCGACCGCTCACACCTGCGCGATATACAGGGCAATAATCGCGGAGCCGCCGCCGACCGGGCAGAGTTCACCCGGCTGACCAGCATCCGCCCAGGAGAAGCCGCCGAAACCTGCCTGAGCGAGCGAATCGCCTCCCACAGCCGTGGCTATGCCGCCACCCAGTGTGAGAAGGCGCTGGAAGAGGGGGCAGATGGCATCGAATTACGCCTAAAGCTCGGGCAACTGCTCGACAGGCTCGGCGAGGCTGACGACGCCCTCACCGCCTATCGCGCGGCGACCGATCATGACCCGTCCAGCCAGAAGGCCAGATATGGTCTGGGACTCCTGTTGAGCGAGACCGGCAAGAGTGACGAGGGTGAGGCTCTTATGGCCTCAGCTCTGAGTGCTGATCCCAAGGCCGATGAGGACTTCGCCCGGAACAGGGTCACGGTGATGCGTGCCAGCGCGCCGGACTAGAGCCACCCTTAACGGGTTCTGAGCCAGTTCTAGGGGTCCCGACATAGACAGCCCTTTCTGCCTGCGATCCGGAGTGCCGAAATCAATGACGTCAGCATATTTCATCTCCGATCTTTCACGATCATTTGCGCAGGGGCGTGACGTTCCGTAAACAGCCTTGCCTCCCCGGCATGAAACTTCCAAAATTATGGGATAGATATGTCCAGCCTGCAGTCGTCCGCCCTCGCCCGCGTCAAGCCCTCGGCCACCATCGCCGTTACCGCGCGCGCTCGGGAGCTCAAGCGCGAAGGCCGTGACGTGATCGGCCTAGGCGCGGGCGAGCCGGACTTCGACACTCCCGACAATATCAAGCAGGCCGCAATCGACGCCATTTCGCGCGGCGAGACCAAATATACCGACGCGGACGGTATGCCCGAGCTGAAGGCCGCCATCGCCGCCAAGTTCGCCCGCGAGAACGGCCTGAAATACGAGATAAACCAGATCCACGTCGCGCCAGGTGGTAAGCCGGTCATTTTCAACGCCCTGGTCGCCACCCTGAATCCGGGCGACGAGGTCATCGTGCCCGCGCCCTACTGGGTGTCCTATCCCGACATGGTGCTGCTGGCCGGTGGTGAGCCCGTCATTGTTATTGGTGAAGAAGCCGACGGCTTCAAGCTGCGCCCCGATGTCCTGGAAGCCGCCATCACGCCTAGGACCCGCTGGCTGATCCTGAACAGTCCGTCCAACCCGACCGGTGCCGCCTATACCCGCGCCGAGCTGGAAGCCCTGGCCGTCGTGCTGCGCCAGCACCCGCACGTCTGGGTCCTGACCGACGACATGTACGAGCACCTTGTCTATGACGGGTTCGAATACACCACCATCGCCCAGGTCGCCCCGGACCTTCATGACCGCACCCTTACGGTTAATGGCGTGTCCAAGGCCTATGCCATGACCGGCTGGCGCATCGGCTATGCTGGTGGCCCCAAGCCACTGATCGACCTGATGCGCAAGGTGGCCAGCCAGACGACGTCCAATCCGGCCTCGATCTCGCAATGGGCCGCTGTTGAAGCGCTGAACGGCACGCAGGAGTTTCTGGCTCCGCGCGCCGAGGCCTTCAAGAAGCGTCGCGATCTGGTTGTCGGCCTGCTGAATGACGCCGAGGGCATCACCTGCGCCACGCCGGAAGGCGCCTTCTATGTTTACCCGTCGTGCGCAGGCGTGATCGGCAAGACCTCGCCGTCGGGCGTGGTCATCGAGAACGATGAAGTCTTCACCACCGAACTGCTGAACCACGCCGGTGTCGCGGTGGTGCAGGGTTCGGCCTTCGGTCTGGCCCCGTACTTCCGCATTTCCTACGCGACGTCCGACGCCGTGCTTGAAGACGCCTGCAAGCGCATTCAAAAGTTCTGCGCTTCTCTGAAGTAAGCGGCTCAACCGTTTGAATTGAAAAGGGCGCTAACGGTATCCGTTAGCGCCCTTTTTTATTCGCCGGAAAAGTTAGGCACCGCTGGTGACGGCGTAGTCGGCCACATCTTCCAGCGCCTTGCGCCACGGCGTGTCCGGCAGGATGGACAATGCCGCCTTGGCTTGGTCCGCGTACTCATAGGCGCGATCCAGAGTGGCCGTGATGGCCCCGCAACCGCGCATCAGCTTCAGCGCGTGCTCGAAGTCACCGTCCTTGCGGTCGCCACGGTGGATGGTGCGCTCCCAGAAAGCGGCCTCGGTGTCGCTGGTGCGCTCAATGGCCAGCAACAGCGGCAGGGTCACCTTGCCCTCGGCAAAGTCGTCACCGGCATTCTTGCCCAGAGCTTCAGACGTTGCGCCGTAATCCAGTGCATCGTCTGCCAGTTGGAAAGCAATGCCTAGTGCCATGCCGTATTCACGCATGGCGGCCACGCGATCGGCCGAGACGCCCACGCCCAGCGCACCCGTTTCAGAGGCCGCCGCAAAAAGCTCGGCCGTCTTGGCCCGGATGATTTGCAAATAGGTGTCTTCGTCGAGGTTCACATCGTGCGAGCGGGTCAGTTGCAGCACCTCCCCCTCGGCGATCACCGACGAGGCCGTGGCGAGCACGCCCAGCGCCTTGATGGAATCCGTCTCCACCATCAGCTCGAACGCGCGCGCAAACAGGAAGTCGCCCACCAGCACCGACGAAGCCGCCCCCCAGATCAGGTGCGCGGCGACCTTGCCACGGCGCATCTCCGACGAGTCAACGATGTCGTCGTGCAGCAGGGTAGCTGTGTGAATGAACTCGACCGAGGCGGCCAGTTTGCGGGCGGCGACAATATCGCCCTCTCCGCCACAGGCGCGGGCCGAGGCCACGGTCAGCAGAGGACGCAAGCGCTTGCCACCCGCCGCAATCAGATGCTCGGCCAGCGCCGGAATGACCGGCACGTCAGACTGCATCCGCTCGACGATCAGGTCGTCGACAGCGGTCATGTCTTCCTTGGCCAACGCAACCAGAGCGTTCACATCACCCTTGGGGCGATCAGCGACGGCGAGCTTTGCGTCCACGAAATTCTCTTTCAAGTCTTGGGCAAAGTACAAATTCTGCCCGAAAATCCCCTGCGTCGTCTTGCCCCGACGCAATGGCGCGCACAATGGTGTCGGCACCATGATGGGTCAAGCCGAACACGACATCGAAAACCCTGCTTTCGCCACAGAGACGCATCTCTTGGGTGGACGTGTGACCTTACGGCAGCCCGCCAAGGGCTATCGGGCCGGAATGGACGCGGCCCTGCTTGCCGCTACGGTTGCACCCAAGGCGGGCGAGCGACTCATCGAGGCCGGATGCGGGGCCGGTGCCGTGCTGATGCAACTGGCCAAGCGTCACAGCGATCTGAACCTGTGCGGGCTGGAACGCGATCCGTTCGCCCACGCTCTGGCCCGGCACAATGCCAAGGCCAATGGCGTGGACGATCGCACCACCCTTTTACAAGGCGATGTCGCCAAGGGTTTCCGCGCGCTGGACCTGCCTCTGTTTGACTGGGCCGTCAGCAACCCGCCCTATTTCGATGATCCCAACACCATCCGCGCCCCTGCCGAGGAACGTCGCGGCGCGTGGATCGCCGATGACGGCCTCAAAGTCTGGACCCATTTTCTGCTGAAGTCGGTCCGCGAGGGCGGCAAGATCGTTATCGTGCACCGTGCCGACAGACTGGCCGACATTCTATCATTGCTGGCCCCCAAGGCCGGGTCATTTGCTATCCGTCCCGTCCACTCCTTTGCCGACGAGCCCGCCAAACGCGTGCTGGTTCAGGCCATCAAAACGGGCAAGGCTCCGTTGCGCCTGTTGCCGCCACTGATCCTGCATCCGCGCACAGGGCCCAAGCACACGCCCGAAGCCGAAGCCATCCTGCGCGGCGAAGCCGATTTGGTGTTCTAGACCTGTCATGATCATCCAACGCGCGAACCAATTGCTGAATGGCCTCCGAGCACGACGCTGGTGGCGAATATTTCTGGCTCCGTTCGGCGTGTCGGTCCTCGGCATAGTGCTGGGCTCGATCTGTTTCTTTACGTCCCTGACCCCCAGTCTGGTCCCTCGCAGTGGTCTGTTGCAGGGTGTGCTGGCAGGCTGCTGTTTTGCAGCAGGCTATGGGGTTGGCGTCGGGGTGAAGTTCATCTGGACGTGGCTGGGCCTGCCACGTCTTGATCGCACCAAGCGCAACATGGCCATCAAGATCGCCATCGGCACGGCCATCGGCTTTATCGTGGCTGGCCTTGTGATGGCGGCCCACTGGCAGCAGGACGTGCACACCGCCATGGGCTTGCCGCCGGTCGAGACGGTGCGCCCCTTCACCATCGCCGGTGTGGCAGGCGCGGTGGCCATTGTGCTCCTGAGCATCGGGCGCGTGTTTCGTCTGGCCGTTCAGGTCAGTTCGAAATGGCTGGCCGAGCATCTGCCGCAAAAGGTCGCCCTGCTGGCCAGCTTGGTCGCCACCATCGCGGCCTTTGTCTTCATCGGCGGAGACGTGATCATCGGCGGGGCGTTCACGGCCTTTGACAAGACCTATGCCCGCATAGACGCCACCCTGCCCGACGATGGACAGAGCCCGTCCGATCCCTTGGCGACCGGCTCGCCTGCGTCCTTGATCGACTGGTCATCCATGGGGGCCGAGGGGCGCG
>DLIT01000082.1:376-920 GCA_002483865.1 Brevundimonas sp. UBA7635 | reverse complement strand
TCAACCCTTGCGCATCTATGTCGGCATGGGGTCGGCAGAGACGGCGGCCGAACGGGCCCGTCTGGCTTTGAACGAAGCCATCCGCGTCGGGGCGTTTGAACGTGACGCCTTGGTTATCGCCACACCCACGGGCACGGGCTGGATGGACCCGTCGTCGCATTTCCCGCTGGAAGTTCTACTGGACGGCGATGTGGCCACGGTGGGCGTGCAGTACTCCTACCTGCCCAGTTGGCTGTCCTTGCTCGCCGTTCCCGAATACGGGGCCGAGAGCGCGCGCGCCGTGTTTCTGGCCTTCCATGACTATTGGTCGCGCCTGCCCGAAGACACCCGCCCCAAGCTCTATCTGTTCGGCCTCAGTCTGGGAGCGATGAACACCGACCTGTCCTATGATTTCTACGACGTGGTTGATGCGCCGATGGACGGGGTCTTTATGTCGGGTCCGCCCTTTACCAGCCGCGGATGGGGGCAATTGACCCGTGATCGCGATGCCGGAACTCCGGCATGGCTGCCACGCTTCCGGAACGGCGAAGTCGTGCGCTTCATG
>DLIT01000082.1:0-310 GCA_002483865.1 Brevundimonas sp. UBA7635 | reverse complement strand
GAACGGCATCCCGCCCCAGTCGGGCGAGTGGGGCTCGACCCGCATTCTGTATCTTCAATATGCGACTGACGGCATTGTCTTCTTCTCGCCGTCACTGATCTGGCAAAGGCCCGAATGGCTGGATCAACCGCGCGGTCTGGGTGTCAGCCCGCGGCTGCGCTGGGTGCCCATCGTCACCTTCCTGCAAGTCGGATTTGACCTTTTGACCGCCACCACCACGCCCAGCGGTCAGGGCCACGTCTATGCCGGAGTGGATTATATGACCGGTTGGAACGCCATGCTGGGCACGGACCGCTCTGCGGAAGAGCTT
>DLIT01000024.1:32602-32859 GCA_002483865.1 Brevundimonas sp. UBA7635 | reverse complement strand
CCTTCCTGGTCAACGTCCCCAGCGGGCTGGAGCTGTGGGTCGCTGATGTCGCCCAGGCCAAGGCGCGCAAGCTGAACGGGCCGATGGTCAACGCCGCCTCGGGTTCGGGCTTCTCCTGGCTGCCGGATTCGTCGGGCCTGCTGGTCCTGGCGGTTCCGGCCGGGCGCGGCGTGGTCCCGAACGTGAATCATCCGCCCGAAGGCCCGATCATCACCGAGACGGGCGGTCGCGCCGCTCCCGTGCGCACCTATCAGGAC
>DLIT01000024.1:26332-32417 GCA_002483865.1 Brevundimonas sp. UBA7635 | reverse complement strand
GTCGACCTCGCCGGACGGCCGTTACATCCTGCAGACGCGGGTGAAGAAGCCTTATTCCTATGTCGTGCCGGCCAGCCTGTTTCCGTCCGACATCATCGTCACCGACCTGAACGGGCGCGAGGCGTACCGCGTCGCCGACCTGCCGCTGCGGGACAATGTGCCGACGCCGTTCGACGCCGTGGCGCCGGGGCCGCGCTCGGTCCAGTGGCGCGCCGACGCCGACGCCACCCTGGTCTGGACCGAGGCTCAGGACGGCGGCGATCCCCGCAACGCCGCCGAAGTGCGCGACCGCGTCTTCATGCTGCGCGCGCCGTTCAACGACCGCCCGCAGGTGCTGATCGACCTTAAGGAACGCTACGCCGGGACCACCTGGGGCCGCGACGACGTGGCCATCGTCAACAGCCGCTGGTTCAACACGCGGCATGAGACCCGCACCCTGGTCGATCCATCCAATCCCGGCGCGGGCCGCGTCCTGGTCGATCGCAACTATCAGGATCGCTACAATGATCCGGGCTCGGTGGTGACCGAGCCGAACGCGCGCGGCCGCTCGGTCATGCGCTTCAACGCCGACGGCTCCAAGGTCTTTGTCGAGGGCGGGGGCGCGACGCGCGAGGGGCAATATCCCTTCCTCGATCTGATGGACCTGAAGACCGGCGCCGCCGAGCGTCTGTGGCGCTCGGCCCAGGGCGAGTATGAGACCGTCGTCGGCGTGCTGGACGAGAACGGCCGCAAGCTGGTCACCTATCGCGAAAGCCGCACCGACCCGGCCAACCTGCGCGTGCGCGATCTGGACGGCGGCGTCACCCAGCTGACCCATTTCCCCGATCCGGCGCCGCAACTGGCCGGGGTCAGCCGCGAACTGATCACCTATACCCGCGACGACGGGGTTGAACTGTCGGGGACGCTGTATCTGCCCGCCGGTTACGACAAGGACCGCGACGGGCCGCTGCCGCTGCTGATGTGGGCCTATCCGGCCGAGTTCACCGACGCCGCCGTGGCCGGTCAGGTCGTCGACACCGACAACCGCTTCGTGCGGCCGGGCGGCTCCAGCCACCTGTTCCTGCTGACCCAGGGCTACGCCATTCTGGACAACCCGACGATGCCGATCATCGGCCGCGACGGGGCCGAGCCGAACGACACCTACATCGAGCAACTGTCCGCCAGCGCCAAGGCGGCGGTCGACGCCGTGGTGGCCCGAGGCGTGGCGGATCGCGACCGGATCGCCGTCGGCGGCCACTCCTACGGCGCCTTCATGACGGCGAACCTGTTGGCCCACACGGACCTGTTCAGGACGGGCATCGCCCGCTCGGGCGCCTATAACCGCACACTGACGCCGTTCGGCTTTCAGGCCGAGCAGCGGTCCTATTGGGAGGCGACCGACACCTACAACGCCATGTCGCCCTTCACCTACGCCAACAAGATCAACGAGCCGATCCTGCTGATCCACGGCGAGGCGGACGCCAACTCCGGCACCTTCCCGATCCAGACGGAACGCTTCTACGCCGCGCTGAAGGGCAATGGCGCCACGGCGCGCTATGTGGTCCTGCCGCTGGAGGACCACGGCTACCGCGCCCGTGAGAGCGTTGGCCACACCCTGTATGAAATGACCAGCTGGCTGGACCGCTGGCTCAAGCCGCAAACGACACCGCAAAGCGGTCAATAAGGACAAAGGGCGGGAGATTTCTCCCGCCCTTTTTCATGTGCGCGATATCGTGTGACGGCCGGTTATCGCTCGGGCATAGGGGCGGGTTGAGGGCCGGTTTGCGCGGGACGATCACCCGCGAACTCGGCGGTGTCAGCGGCTTTTTCTGGCACATTACGGTCCACATCGCCGCGGTTGACGCTCCACAACAGGAACAGTCCGATAAGCACTATGGCAGCTGCTGCCGTGGAGATCGCCAGAATGGGGAGGACCGATTTGCCTTTTCCGCCACTGCGCACATAGTCCGCGTCAACGGGACGACCGTCGTGGACGGCATCGGCAGCTTTGTGGTGGCGGTCGCGCTCTACAGGCTCCATAATTTTCTCTCCTTGCCTTTATCCCCTTACAAAGCCAACGCGACCTTGGCCTTGCCGTTCCTTAAGGCCACTAGCGGTCCCATTCGGGAACATCGCCATAGAGGCCAGAGAGAAAGTCGATGAAGGTGCGCACCCTCGTCTCGGCCCGCGCTCTTCCGGCAGTCAGGGCAAATATGGCGATGTCTGAGGCCCCGCTATAGGCGGGCAGCACCACAGTCAGGCGGCCATCCTTCAGCTCTTCGCCCACATCCCACGTGGAGCGAAGGGCAATACCGGCTCCGGCCAGCACCAGTTCACGGGCCACCTCGGAGGAGTTGGTACGCACGCGGCTGCGGGCTCGGAAGGTCACGGGGCCGTTGGGACCTTCCAGTCGCCACAGGGACTGGTTCTCGGCGGCCAGCTGGGCGTGATCGCGCAGCGCGTCCAGCGTGTCCGGTGCGCCGTGGCGGGCGATATAGTCAGGACTGGCGCATAGAACGCGGCGGTTGGGGGCCAGTTTCTGCATCGCTGGATTGGCAGGGTCATGCGCACCGATACGCACCGCCACATCCACATCCTCGGCCATCAGATCGACGAAGGCGTCGGTCAGGTTCAGTTCCAGCGTCAGACGCGGATTGTTTTCCAGAAACGGCTGAAGATAGGGAGCCAGCCTGCGTCGCCCGAACGAGGTGGGGGCCGTCACCCGCAAAAGGCCGCGTGCCTGTGTGGTGCGGCGCGAGACCGAGGCCTCGAGGTCTTCGACACCGTCCAGAAGTTGCAGTGCTCGCTCATAGACCAGCCGCCCTGCCTCGGTCGGGGCCAGACGGCGCGAGGTGCGCTCGATCAGGCGCACGCCCAATCGGTCTTCCAGTCGGGCGAGCCGCCGCGACGCCACCGCTGGCGACAGGTCCAGCCTGCGCGCGGCGGCGGACAGGCTGCCTTCCTCCAGTGCGCGGACGAAGATTTCATACTCGGCCAGCATGGTCGCGGCTCCATCTTTGCAGATCATGCAAAGATAGCTGTCATTCTTGTCCATGGATAGCGGGGATCGTCCGCGATAGGGTGGGGCAAGATTGCAGGAGAAGCCCATGACCACCCCCATGATCCGCCACGGCAAGCTGAGTGTCGCCGCCGAGCTGGACGCCTTCATTCGAGTGCGCGCCGCCCCCGGCACGGGGGTGACGGCAGAGACCTTCTGGTCGGTGCTGGAAGGGCTGGTGGATCGCTTTGCCGATAAGACACGAGAACTGCTGGCCAAGCGCGACCAGATTCAGGCCCGGATCGACGGCTGGCACCGCGCCCGCCCCGGCCAACCGGATCAGGGCGAATATCAGGCGTTTCTGAAAGAGATCGGCTATATCGAGCCGGAGGTTGGCCCGTTCACGGTTGCCACGAACAATGTTGATCCCGAACTGGCCACCATGGCAGGTCCGCAACTGGTCGTGCCGCTGACCAATGCCCGCTATCTGCTGAACGCGGCCAATGCGCGTTGGGGCAGCCTGTACGATGCATTTTACGGCACGGATGCTCTGGGCGACCTGCCGCAGGGGGGCGGCTATGACGCCGAGCGCGGCCAAAAAGTCATCGACAAGGCGCGCCAGTTTCTGGACCGCGCCGCGCCGCTGGGCGCTGGCAGCCACGCCGACGCTGTGGCCTATCGTGTCGAGGACGGCGCTCTGGTGGTCGAGTTGAAGGATGGGCAGACGGTCGGACTGGCCACGCTCGACGCCTTTGCCGGCTATGTGGGTGAGGCAGGGGCTCTGTCCGCTGTCCTGTTGCGCCACAACGGTCTGCATTTCGAAATCGTCATCGACCGCAACCACCGCATCGGCAAGACCGATCCGGCGGGCGTTGCCGACGTCATCTTAGAGGCGGCCCTGACGGCTATCTGCGACGCCGAAGACAGCGTCGCCGCCGTCGATGCCGAGGACAAGGTGCTGGTCTATGGCAACTGGCTGGGCCTGATGAAGGGCGACCTGTCGGCCCGGTTCAGCAAGGACGGCCAGTCGCTGGACCGCACCCTGAACCCGGATCGCGCCTATACCGCGCCGGACGGCTCGGCCCTGAACCTGAAGGGGCGCAGCGTCCTGCTGATGCGCAATGTGGGTTTGCACCTGACCACGGACGCGGTGCTGGACGCCAGCGGCCGCGAAGTGCCCGAGAACATCCTGGATATCGCCGTCACGGCGCTGACCGGCCTGCACGACCTGCAGCGGCCCGCTGGCCAGCGCAACAGCGAGACGGGCTCCATCTATGTCGTGCGGCCCAAGATGCACGGCTCGGAAGAGGTGGCCTTTGCCAGCGAGCTGTTCGCGGCGGTCGAGCAGGGGCTGGGCCTGCCGCCGCTGACGCTGAAGATGGGCATCATGGACGAGGAGCGCCGCACCAGCGTCAACCTGCGCAACTGTATCGCGGCGGCACGGGACCGGGTCGTCTTCATCAATACCGGCTTCCTGGACCGCACCGGCGACGAGATCCACACCATGATGGAAGCCGGCCCGGTGGTGCGCAAGGAGGCGGTCAAGGGCACAGCCTGGATCAAGGCCTATGAGGATCGCAACGTCGATATCGGCCTGAACTCCGGCCTGTCGGGCAAGGGGCAGATCGGCAAGGGCATGTGGGCCGCGCCGGACCGCATGGGGGATATGCTGGCGACCAAGGCCGGTCATCCCTCGGCTGGGGCCTCGACCGCCTGGGTGCCGTCTCCGACGGCGGCAACCCTGCACGCGCTTCACTATCACCAGGTGGATGTCTGGTCGGTGCAGCAGGAACTGGCCCACCGTGCCGAGACGGGGCTCAAGCCTCTGCTGACCCTGCCGCTGGCAACGGGCACCCCGTCGGCCGACGAAATCCGCCAGGAACTGGAGAACAACTGCCAGGGCATCCTGGGCTATGTGGTGCGCTGGATCGATCAGGGCGTGGGCTGCTCCAAGGTGCCAGACATTCACGACATTGGCCTGATGGAAGATCGCGCTACCCTGAGAATCTCAAGTCAGCACATTGCCAACTGGCTGCGCCATGGTGTCACGAGCGAAGACGAGGTTATGGCCGTTCTTAAGCGTATGGCCCTGGTCGTGGATCGCCAGAACGAGGGCGACAGTGCCTATCGGCGACTGAGCCCCGGCTATGACGGACCCGCATGGCAGGCAGCGGTTGCACTTGTTTACAAAGGTGCAGACCAGCCGAACGGCTATACTGAGCATCTGCTAACGGCTTATCGGCGCAAGAGAAAATCCCGATAGGGTCGAGTCGCCCTTACCTGATCCGGCTACCTTCATATATCGCAAATGTCCCAAACTGGGGCAAAAGCTTGTCAAGACGCGCAAGCTCGCATAGAACGCCGCTCGTTAACGTTTCATTAACCTAATGACGTTCGGGCAGGTGCGAGCCCGGTCGTGGGATCTGTGTCAAAACGGGATGGCACAACTCTTGGAACGCTAACCGTCGAAACCTGACCGCAGGGGTTAGGGGGCGAGCCGCAGGTTTGCGGTGGGGGAGTGGTCCGATGGGTGATCAGGTTCCGGTGCGCTGGCATCACGGCTTGGCAGCCCTGTGCGCGATGATCGCGGCGGGGTCTGCCAGCGCTGCCTCGGCGGATAACTTCGCCGACCATGGCGTTGACCTGGTCGGCACCCGTCTGGACGTGGTCGTCTCGGGAAAGATCCTGCCGCGGTGCGAAATTCACGGCGGGGGCCAGATCGATTTTGGCGAGTTGACGGGCGGAAAGCGCGCCCAAGGCGCGCTGGCGCTGGATTGCAATGTCCCGTTCGAAGTCAGTCTGGTGTCCCAGAATGGTGGCCTGGCCCACCAGGGGCAGCCGCGCGGTGAGGGGCCCTATTCCGGCAATCTGGCCTACGACGTCGAACTGGACCTGCCGACCGTCTCGCCAGAGGCGGGGTCCATTCAGGCCCGCTTCCACAGCCGTAATCGCCAGCTCAGTGTCAGCAGTGGAGAGGGAATCTCGGCTGGCGTCGGCCGGATCCAGTTTGTGACCCGCGACCCTGAGGGAGCTGGCCTGCTGGCAGGCCAATACTCTGAGGTTCTAACGGTAAATATTGCGCCTAGAGTATAAATCTCAAATCGAGAT
>DLIT01000024.1:17302-26263 GCA_002483865.1 Brevundimonas sp. UBA7635 | reverse complement strand
GCGAATATCATTGTTTATTAAACCATTGTTCATCGAACGAGGCGGCATCGCCACCGCGATCGACGCTTTTCTCAATCATCCCTCATGGAGATACGAGTTATGAAAAAGATTGCTTCGCTGATGGCCGGTGCCGCTGTTCTGGCCCTGGCAGCTCCCGCCGCCGCCGATGGCCCGATCTATCAAGGGTCGGTGGCTTCCAGCCAAACCTTCTCGGTCTGGCCTTTCCCGCCTGTGGTAGCCTCTGGCACAACCAACAACACGGTTGCCGTTCTCGCGGCTGACGCTTGGCAGACCGCGGGCTCGGCGCCGTTCCTCGGTAACTTCCCCAACTCGATTTCGCTGTTCACCATCGACAGCGACGGGTTTGACGGGAATATCGGTGACGCCGAAGGAAACGCTGGCGCAACCTTCAGCCTGAAGGGCAATGTGACGCCGGACTGCGCCTACTTCGTGGGCAACGCCGACACGACCATCGACTTCGGTGACATCGGCATCAACGCCCTGGACACCAACCCCGGTGCAGCCTTCACCATGGTGGGCAATGCCCCGTCGGTCGAGATCGACACCAACCTGGCTGGCTGCAACACCCGCAACCGCGTCGGCATCGGCAAGTCTAACCTCAAGAACTATGCTGCCGAGGCTCTGGGCTATGACTCCAACGAGTTCGTCGCTGAGCTGAAGATGACCGCCACGGCTAACTACAAGGCTGGTCCCGCTGGTCAGGCTGTGGCTGTCAGCTCGGCTGCCAACCACATCTCCCTGGGTGCGGACGAAACCTGGAAGCCTTCGACCCACGGTGCCTGGAAGTCGCCGATGAAGGTGACCCTGCAGATCCAGAACCCGACGAAGGCCCTGGTGGCTGGCGAATACTCGGGCTCGGTCACGGTTGATATCCTGGCCTACTAAGCCAGGCTTTCAGCCAACCTTGAACGGGGAGGCTCTGTGGGCCTCCCCGTTTTCGTTTCAGTTACCAGTGTTGTTGCACCATTGTTTTTCGGTGCTGGCACCTGTCCGGGCGAGACGGGCGCACCAAGGCTTGGGGGTAGAGATGATTTCTGGTTTTAGCGGGCGCGCTGTGCGTCTGGCTGCGATGGCGGTGGTCGCCATGGCCGTCTGCGTGACGGCTCTGGGTGGCGTTGCCTGGGCCATGCGCGTGTCGCCCATGGTTGTGGAATTGACCACCAAGGGAGCTGGAACCTCGGCCCGGATCGAGGTCGGCAACGTGGGGTCTGTGCCCCTGCCGTTTGAAACCACGATTACTCGTCTGACCTTCGAAGATGACGGCAGCGTGACAGAAACCCCTGCCGATGAAGACTTCCTGGTCTTCCCGCCACAGGGGCTGGTGGCTGTAAACGGTCGCCAGATGGTCCGCTTGCAATGGATCGGTGCGCCCGACCTGGAAGCATCCCAGGCCTATTATCTTGCGGTGCGCCAACTGCCGGTGAGCCAGGATCGCGCCCCAGCGGAAGATGGCGGTTCGATCGCCGTGCAGGTCCTGTACAACATGAAGGCCCTTGTGGTCGTGGCCCCACCAGGTGCGGAGCCTGACGTCAAGGTCCAGTCGACCAGGGTCACCGTCATTGAAACACCATCCGAAGTGATCGAAGGCGAAGAGGCCAGGCCCCCGGTCCGTGAACCCGGCGTCGAAGTAATCGTGCGCAATGACGGCAAACGCTATGCGCTGATGAGCGGGGCGACCTGGGTCATCGAGGGAACGGCTCGCGACGGCACCCCCTATCGCCAGCAACTGGCTTCTGGAAGCGAGCTTTCGGCCATTATCGGCGTCGGCTATGCCGCCCCCCTGGGTGGCCGTCGGACCTTTGCCCTGCCCACCGGTGGTGTTGAGCTGGACCCGGCCAAGCCGATCAGCGTGAAGTTCACGCGATGATTCGCCGTCGCGACACAGTGTCGGCTCTGGCCATGCTGGTCGCCCTTTCGGGCATTCCCGCTGCTGCGCAAGAGGTGCAGGACACCGCGCCTGCCCAGGACACGGCCAAGGATACGGTTGATGCGCAAGCCGCTCCGGCTGAAGAGGCTCCGCGCCGAAACATCAACCCCTACGACCGCGACATTGCCCTGACGGTCCCGCTCAACTTCAATAACCGGGTCCTGGGCGAAATGCCGGTGACACTCACGCGAGACGACCGCTTCCTGGTCGAAAGCACCGGCTTCCAGGCGCTGCTGGAACCGCTCCTGCTGCCTGAAGCGCAGCAGGAGTTGGCCCAGGCGCTTGACGGACATGAGTTCTTCGCGCCCGAGGAAATAAACGACACGGGCATTCGACTGGACTATGACCCCAACCAGTTGGCGGTGATGGTGCTGCGGATTGATCCGTCCAAGCGCACGATCGAAAGCCTGTTCTCGGCCGGGCAGGCCGAAGAGCCGGGTCTTCCTCCTGAAAGATTTTCAGCCTTCCTGAATGCCAACCTGGTCGCCCAGAAATACCACTCGCGCGGGGATATGCAGGCCCCCAGCGTCTTCTTCAACGGTGCCGTTCGTTATGGCGCAGTCGTGTTGGAGACAGAGGTTCAGGGCCGCGAAAACTTCCGGACGGGCGAATATGGCTTTGAAAGGCGCTATGCCCGCCTGGTCTATGACCAGCCCGAGCAATTTCGACGCTGGACCGTCGGTGACCTCGACGTCGATCTGCGTGGACGCCAGGGATTCGTGGAGATGGGCGGCATCGGGGTGCAGCGACAGCGTCGCCGCTTTGATCCCTTCCGCAACACGGGCCTGACCGGTTCACGCACCCTGGTTCTGCAAGAATCCTCGACCGTTCGCGTGCTGCGCAATGGTATCCTGGTGCGCGAATTCCGCCTCGATCCAGGCCAGTATGACGTGGCCAACCTGCCTTTGGACGCTGGCAGCAACGACATCAATCTGGAAGTCGTCAATGATTCGGGGCGGATGGAGCGCGTTAGCTACAGCGCCTATCTGGATATGATCGACCTGGACCCGGGAGAGTATGAATATGGAGCCTTCCTGGGCGTTACCAGCGAAGGTTTCGGGGCGGAACCGGACTATTCGGATGGTCAGATTGCCTTTACCGGCTTCTGGCGCAAGGCGTTTGAGAACCGCCCGGCTCTGGGACTGGGCCTGCAACTGACCGAGGACGTTCAGTCTATCACAGGGCAGACACAGTTCATCCTGGTCAACGGTGCCCGACTTCAGGTCGAAGCGGGCATAAGCCAGTCCGATTTCGGCACAGGTTATACCGGCGGCCTGACCTTCGATCATATTATTGATCGAGGCGATACCTACGACAGCTGGGCCGTGGGACTGGAATATACGTCCGAGGAATACGGCTATCTTGGCATGACCAGTGCCAATGCGAATGCCTGGGCGGTAATGGCGAACTATAATCATCGCTTTACGCCCGACCTGCAGGCGAGCCTCGGCGGATCGTACCGGATCAGTCACGATGACAGCATTTCGGATGCCTATAATATCTCGGCCACCGGTGCCTATCGTTTTGCCCCTACCTGGAGTGTGCAGGTAGGGGCGGAATACCGCGACTATGGCATGGACAGCTTCGGGGGGCAGCGAGCTCAGGGCTTCGGCTTCAATATTGGCCTGATCTGGCAGCCACGACCGGACCGCCGAATGGATGCCCGCTATTCGTCCAACAACAATGCCGGTTCGGTCTCCTACCAACAGTTCTCAAGCAACCGTCCGGGGTCGCTCGGCTACTCGGTAACCAGCAATTATGATGACGGGGCCGGAAGCGTTTCGGGCCAGGTCGACTATATCGCCAACCGCTTCGATGCCAGCCTGACCCATACGACACTGGGTCGTGATTTCAGTAACATCACAGATCAGCAGGTCACGAGCGTGCGCCTGGGCTCATCCATTGCCATGGCCGGCGGCAAGGTCGCCATCGGACGTGGGGTCTATGACAGCTTTGCCATTGTCTATCCGCACGAAACGCTCAAGGGACGCTCCGTTATCGTGGGGCAGGGTCTGCAGGGCGGAGACTACGTCTCCCGCGGCGGTGCGCTGGGGCCTGCGCTGGCTGGCAATCTGTCGTCCTATGTCAACCAGTCCGTGAAGTACGACGTGCTCGATCCGCCAGTGGGCTACAATATTGGCGACGGCGTTGTGCGCCTGCATCCGTCCTACAAGAGCGGCTATGCGATCGAGGTCGGCAGCAGCAGGTTCGTGAGCGCCCTGGGCCGCCTGGTGGGCAACGGGGATCGACCTGTGGCCCTGATGTCCGGCCGGATTCGCCCGGCGGATGAAACCAATGCGGAAACGGAACTCTTCTTCACCAATTCGGTTGGGCGATTTGCCATCCAGGACCTGGAGCCGGGTCGTCGCTATCGGATCGAGATGTTCTCGTCGCCGCCGATGGGCTTTGAGTTCGAAGTGCCTGCCGACAACGAGGGTCTGCTGGACCTGAAAGTCTTGCGCGTCCCCCTGGATGTGCCGGAAGATAAGGAAGGATAGGTCATGTCACGTATGGGCTTGGGACTGATGTCCCTGATCGGGATCCTGGCTTTGATGTGGTCCGCTCCGGTGTCGGCGCAGGGCAAGTGTGATCTTGTCATCGACACCAGCGCCACCAGTTGGACGCTTGTCTATGATCCCCTTCAGGATCAGGGCGCTACTCGGGAGTTCGACCTGATCTTGCGCAACGGGGGCTCAACCCCCTGCAACCTGTTCAGCCAGGTCGAGCTGATTGCCGATAGCTTTGGCCTGTCGCGAGATGGAGGGATCGAGCGTCTGGATTATGTCCTGGTGGATGAGCACGCCAACCGGGACATCTCACCGCGAGCTGGCGTCAGCCCCGCACGTGGTGGCCGGCCGTTCCAGTTGGCGGCGGGCGAGCAGGGATTGATGCGCTTCTCCTTCCAGATCAGCCCCAACCATATCCCGCTGTCCGGCTCCTATTCCCAGGATGTCATGATCAATCTGCTGGACGCTACCGGGCGGGTGGAACGTCAGAAGCAGATCAGCCTGGTTGCTGATGTGATTGCCACGGCCCTGATCGGGCTGAAGGGGGAGTTCCAGCGTACGGGCACGACAGCCGTCATCGATCTTGGTGCCCTGACGGAAGGTCCACGGTCTTTACTGACGACCCTCTATGTGCAGTCAAGCGCCGGCTACATGGTCACTGTCACGTCAGAAAATCTGGGCCAGATGCGGCAGGGGACAACGGCCTGGTACATCCCCTACAGCCTGGCCATTGGTGACCAGGTGGTAAGCCTGGATACGCCAGGTCAACTGTTGGAGCAGTCAACGCGGCCGCGATTCGACAACTATCCACTGAGCATCAACATCGGCCCGACCACCGGCAAGCGGGCTGGCAATTATCGCGACACCCTGACGTTCACCGTGGCAGCCATCTAGGCAGATCTGATTGTTCCGACAAAAAAGGGGGCCGACGTGGCCCCGTTTTTCAAGTCGTGTGTTGCAGGGCTTCAGATCGGTTGGATCGTCAGCGACAGAACCAGCGGTGCGTCCAGCGTGACGTCCTCAAAACGATAATCTATGGTGCGGATCGAAGCCAGGTTGGCGCGTCGCAGGGTTTGGCTGCCGCTTTTGGCCAGATCGAGGGTGCGCGAACCATAGGTCAGCTTGGCCTTCTCGTGCCCGGCCAGGCTGCGGTAATGGGCCGATACGGTAAAGCCACCGGGGCTGTTGCAGGCTTCGACCACCTGGCCGACGGACCCTGTCTCGGCCATCAGGGGCGTGACTGGCTTGACCCAGCAGGCCACGGGCACACGGGCGCGCAACTGATAGGTTGCGCCTCCGTTGGGGGCTGCTTGCGCCATGTGCGGAACGAACAGGGCCGCAACAGTGGCTGCGGTGGCCAGGGTCAATCCGTTACGGCGGTTTGTCTTGGGTCGTTTCATCATGACGTCCTCACGACACTTGGTTCGATCCTGACCCTAGATGCCGTGCGTTAACTTAAGCCGACGAGACAGGCTTAGCGGGGCGTGAACCCTCATCGTAAACAGCCGATAAGATTTCTTGGCTGACGGACAAACGATCGCGCATGAAAAAGGGTGCGTCGGATAACGCACCCTTCTCATCTCGACCGTCCGAGCGATAGCTCGCCTTAGGTCTTGCCACCCGTGCGGCCCTTGGCCAGGTTTCGGTTCAGCCACAGGGCCAGGAGCGTAAAGAGCGCGCCCGACAGCAGGTAAAGTCCGCCCGCGGGAAGCCCGAACCTGCTGGACAGGGCCAGGGCGGCGAGGGGGGCGAAGCCCGCGCCGAACAGCCAGGCCAGGTCAGACGTCAGGGCTGAGGCTGTGTAGCGGTTACGTACGGCAAAGCTGGAGGCCACGGCCCCCGACGCCTGGCCAAAGGCGAGGCCCAGCAGAATGAAGCCCAGGATCATATAGGCCAGCTCACCGGCCTGGCCGCCGTCCAGCAACTGGGGCGCAAAGCCCGAGAAGACGGCGATGCCAGCCGCAGTGATGGCCAGCAGGGCACGACGACCATAGCGGTCGGCCAGCAGGCCCGAGGCCAGGATGGCGATGATGCCAAAGGCCGCACCGATCAGCTCGATTACCAGGAAGCGAGCCGGAGATTCGGTGGTGTTCAGGAAAACCCACGACAGCGGAAAGACGGTCACCATGTGGAACATGGCAAAGCTGGCCAAGGGCGCAAAGGCACCCACGACGATATTGGTGCCTTCCTCCCGAGCAGTGCGGACCCAGGGCGTCGGCTGAAGCTCCAGCGTCTCAAACGCCGCCCGGAAGGTCGGGGTCACCACGATACGCAAGCGCGCGAACAGGGCCACGACGTTGATGGCAAAGGCCACGAAGAAAGGATAGCGCCAGCCCCAGTCCAGGAAGTCGGCTGCCGTCAGGATATTGAGGAAGTAGGCGAACAGGGCACTGGCCACGATCAGACCGATCGGCGCACCTAGTTGCGGCACCATGGCATACCAGCCACGGCGATTGTCGGGAGCGCTGACGGCCAGCAGAGAAGCCATACCATCCCAGGCCCCGCCCAGGGCCACGCCCTGACCGATGCGAAGGATGATCAGCATGACCGCAGCCCAGTGACCGGCCGACTCATAGCTGGGCAGGAAACCCAGGCAGACGGTCGAGATGCCCAGGAGGAACAAGGCGATGGTCAGCTTGGTGCCACGTCCGAACCTCTGGTCGATGGCGATGAACAGGGCCGTGCCGAACGGTCGCGCCAGGAAGGCGACCGCAAAGACGGCAAATGACAAAAGGGTTCCGCCCAAGGGCCCGGCGTAGGGGAAGACCAGCTGGGGGAAGACGACAACCGAGGCGATCGCATAGACGAAAAAGTCGAAAAATTCCGACGTGCGACCGAGAATCACGCCGATGGCGATTTCTCCGGCGTCGATTTTTCCTTCTCGCGCGTTGATCCGGCTGGCATCCCTCTCGAGGGAGTTAGAAGAAGGCGCGCCGCTGGTGGCGTTCATGACCGATGACGTTCCCTAGGACCGGGCGCGACACGCGCGCCAGCAGTGTAAGAATGGCGAAAGACGCCATTTGCTCCCTAACAATCGTGTGGGGGATAGGACGGATTGTCCAATGTCCGCTCCCAGCCCCCCGGAGTAGGGCCGCATCACAATGACCGTGCCAGTGCCTTCATTTCGGACAGGATCCGCCGTGCGTCGCCTGAGACCTCTTTTGCTGCTGCCACTTCTGGCCCTGTTGCCAGGCTGTGAAGCTGTAGTTCTGTCGCCTGCGGGCGATATCGCCGCCCAGCAGCGAGATCTGCTCGTCTGGTCGGTAGTTCTGATGCTGATCATCATCGTGCCGGTGGTGGCGCTGATCATCTTCTTTGCCATCCAGTACCGGGCGTCGAATGACGAGGCACGATATGAACCGGACTGGGATCACTCGACCCATCTTGAGCTGGTGATCTGGGCCGCCCCGCTGTTGATCATCATCTGCCTGGGGGCCATCACCTGGTCGGGCACCCACCTGCTGGATCCCTATCGTCCACTTGACCGCATCGCCAAGGGCCAGTCGGTCTCGGCCGAGGTCGAACCGCTGCACGTCAATGTGGTGGCGCTGGACTGGAAATGGCTCTTTATCTACCCGGAATATGGCATCGCCACCGTCAATGAGTTGGCGGCCCCGGTAGATCGCCCGATCCGCTTCCACATCACGTCGTCTGGTGTGATGAACTCCTTCTATATCCCGGCGCTGGCAGGTCAGATCTATGCGATGCCTGGCATGGAGACGAAGTTGCACGCCGTGATCAACCGTCCGGGCGAGTATGTCGGCTTCTCGGCCAACTATTCGGGTGACGGCTTCTCGAACATGCGCTTTGCCTTCCACGGCCTGGATGACGCTGGCTTCGACCGGTGGGTCCAGACGGTTCGCACCAGCACGGGTAACCTGAATCGCGAGCATTATCTGGAACTGGAAAAGCCTTCGGAGAAGGTGCCGGTGATCCATTATGGCGCGGTCGAGGCTGGCTTGTTTGATGCCGTGATCAACATGTGCGTCGAGCCGGGCAAGATGTGCATGGGCGAGATGATGCAGATCGACCGCGATGGTGGCCTGGGTCTGACCGCCGTGAACACGACCATGCCGCTGCTTTATGACAAGAACGCCCGCCGCGGCGGTGCTGTCTTCGGCTCTGGCGAGTCCTATGTCCTGGCCATCTGCACTCCGACCGAAGCTGAAGCTGCGGCCGTCGATGCGGATCGCCGCCGTCAGGAGCAGTCGCTCCAGATGGCCCAGACCACGCCTTTGCATCGCCTGACGGGCGCAGGCCTTTCGCTGGGCCGCGCAACGCCTGACGCTACGGTGTCGTCTTTCGCCCTGACCCAACTGACTTCAGCGCCGAGCGGTGCCGACGTCGCTTCCGCGTCGCAATCCTGAGCGGCTGATTGATTATGTCCATTGAGCAAATAGCAAAGATGATCTTCGGGCGGCTGGATCTAAATGCCCTGCCGCATGACCCGATCGTCCTGTCCACCTTTGTGGTGGTCGTCCTGGGGGGGCTGGCCACCCTGGCACT
>DLIT01000024.1:0-17221 GCA_002483865.1 Brevundimonas sp. UBA7635 | reverse complement strand
TGATCATGTTCCTGCGCGGCTTTGCCGATGCGATCATGATGCGTCTGCAGCAGGCCATCGCCTTTGGCGGGTCCGAGGGCTATCTGAACGCCCACCATTACGACCAGATATTCACCGCCCATGGCGTGATCATGATCTTCTTCGTGGCCATGCCGATGATCACGGGCCTGATGAACTATCTGGTCCCGCTGCAGATCGGCGCGCGCGACGTCTCCTTCCCCTTCCTGAACAACTTCTCGTTCTGGATGACGACGGCCGGGGCCATCCTGATCATGGCCTCGCTGTTCGTGGGTGAGTTTGCCCGCACCGGCTGGCTGGCCTATCCGCCGCTGTCCGGCATCGGCTACAGCCCCGGCGTCGGCATGGACTATTATATCTGGGCCCTGCAGATCGCGGGGGTCGGTACGACCCTGTCCGGGATCAACCTGATCGCCACCATCGTCAAGATGCGTGCGCCGGGCATGGGCATGATGAAGCTGCCGGTCTTCACCTGGACGTCGCTGTGCTCCAACGTCCTGATCGTCGCCTCCTTCCCGATTTTGACGGCTACGCTCGTCCTGCTGTCGGCCGACCGCTACATCGGCACCAACTTCTTCACGAACGACTTCGGCGGCAACCCGATGATGTACGTGAACCTGATCTGGATCTGGGGTCACCCCGAGGTCTACATCCTGATCCTGCCGCTGTTCGGCGTCTTCTCGGAGGTGGCCTCAACCTTCTCGCGCAAGAAGCTGTTTGGCTATACCTCGATGGTTTACGCCACGGTGGTCATCACCATCCTGTCGTACTTGGTGTGGCTGCACCACTTCTTCACCATGGGCTCGGGTGCGTCAGTGAACTCGTTCTTCGGGATCACGACGATGATCATCTCGATTCCGACAGGGGCGAAGATCTTCAACTGGCTCTTCACCATGTATCGCGGCCGGATCCGTTTCGAGCTGCCGATGATGTGGTTGATCGCCTTCATGCTGACCTTCGTCATTGGTGGCATGACCGGCGTCATGCTGGCCGTTCCGCCAGCAGACTTTGTGCTGCACAACTCGCTGTTCCTGATCGCCCACTTCCACAATGTCATCATCGGCGGCGTGCTGTTCGGCCTGTTCGCTGCGATCAACTACTGGTGGCCCAAGGCCTTCGGCTTCCGTCTGGAGAAGAAATGGGGCCTGGTCAGCTTCTGGTGCTGGGTTGTCGGTTTCTGGGTCGCTTTTGCCCCGATCTACATCCTGGGCTTCATGGGCGTGACGCGCCGCATGCGGGTCTTTGATGACCCCGCCTATCAGATCTGGTTCGTCATCGCCGCCGTCGGTGCCGGTATCATTGCCGTGGGAATCCTGGCCATGCTGATCCAGTTTGCCGTCTCGATCATCAATCGTGACAAGCTGCGTGATGAGACGGGCGATCCGTGGGATGGCCGCACTCTGGAATGGGCGACCTCGTCGCCTCCGCCAGCCTACAACTTTGCCAAGACGCCCGTCATCCACGACGGTGATGCCTGGTGGAACATGAAGGCCCGCGGCTATCAGCGTCCCCTGGAAGGATTCCAGGCGGTCCACATGCCCTCGAACACCGGGGCTGGCGTGATCCTGTCCATGCTGTCCCTGATCTGCGGCTTTGCCCTGATCTGGTACATGTGGTGGCTGGCGGCGATCAGCTTCGCGGCGATCATTGGCTACGCCATCTTCCATACGTTCAACTACAAGCGCGACTACTACATCCCGGCCGAAGAGGTCGTGGCCACGGAAGACGCGCGGACCAAGGCCCTGGCGGCCGTAACCGCAGCCAAGGGGTGAATCGATGAGCCACGCGCCTGCTATTAACCCTGACTACGTGGATGAGAACGGTAATCCGCTGTTCCACCCCGTCACGGAGCCGCACCATCCGGAAGGCCACAGCACCATGCTGGGCTTCTGGATGTACCTGATGAGCGACTGCCTCATCTTTGCGATCCTGTTTGCCGTCTATGCCGTCTTGGGCGGCAACTACGCGGCCGGTCCTTCGCCAAGCGACCTGTTCGACCTGAACCTGATCGCCCTGAACACGGCCATGCTGTTGTTCTCATCGATCACCTATGGCTTCGCCATGCTGGCCATGGTGAAGAACAACATCCGCCAGGTCCTGATCTGGCTGGCGATAACGGGACTGTTCGGCCTGGCTTTCCTGGGGATCGAGCTCTACGAGTTCGGCCACCTGTTCCACGTCGGGGCGACGCCCCAGCGCAGTGCCTTCCTGTCGGCCTTCTTCATCCTGGTCGGCACCCACGGCCTGCACGTGACCTTCGGCATCATCTGGCTGGTAACGCTGATGGTTCAGGTCAAGTGGAAGGGCCTGATCCCGGCCAACAAGCGCCGCCTGATGTGCCTGAGCCTGTTCTGGCACTTCCTTGACGTCATCTGGATCGGCGTCTTCACCTTTGTCTATCTGTTCGGGATGCTGAGATGAGCGCCGACACCATGAAAGATCAGACCGTGGACCCGCACGCTCACAGCCATGATGAGCACCACCACGACGAGCATGATCACGGTTCGTTCAAGAGCTATATGATCGGCTTTGTCCTGTCGGTTATCCTGACGATCATTCCGTTCGGTCTGGTGATGTCCGGCGTCCTGCCGACCCAGACGACGGGCCTGTTGATCGTGGCGGCAGCCGTGGTGCAGATCGTGGTCCACATGGTCTATTTTCTTCACATGACGCCCAAGTCAGAGGGAGGCTGGAACATGCTGGCCCTGATCTTCACCATCGTCATCGTGGTGATTTGCATCGCCGGTTCGGTGTGGGTCATGTATCACCTGAACACCAATATGATGCCCGTCCACACCATGCAGGGTATGGGCTGACCCAGGCTTCGGAGCAGCCGTTGACCCAACAGCCGGATCGCCCCCATTCGTTGTCGCGCAAGGGGATGGCCCTAGCCTATGTCGGCTTTGCCATCCTTTTTGCCGGCTTCTGCGCCCTGGGGGTCTGGCAGGTCCAGCGGCTGTTCTGGAAGCTTGACCTGATAGAGCAGGTCAATACGCGGGTCGAAATGGCCCCGGTTGCGGCCCCGCCCCCCTCCATCACCGTCACCCGGGCCGATGACCAGTATCGCCGTGTCCAGGTCAGGGGCACCTACGACCATTCGCGTGAAACCTTGACCAAGGCGGTAACCGAGATCGGGGCCGGATACTGGGTCCTGACGCCGCTTCGGGCTGATCGGGGCTTTACGATCCTGGTCAACCGGGGCTTTGTTACCCCGGCACAGGCTGAGGCCGCGCAACGGCAGGATGGCCAGGCCGCCGGACCGGTTACCGTCACGGGCCTGCTGCGGATCACTGAGCCGGACGGCGGCTTCCTGCGCGACAATGACCCGGCAGGCGACCGCTGGTACTCGCGCGATGTCGCGGCCATTGTTCAGACCCGCGGCCTGACCGGGCCGGTCGCGCCCTATTTCATTGATGCCGAGGCGTCTGGGCTGGAGTGGCCACGCGGGGGCATGACCGTCGTCCGCTTCACCAACCATCACCTGGTCTATGCCCTGACCTGGTTCGGCCTGGCGGGCATGAGCCTGTTCGGCCTGTGGCTGTTCCTCCGCGAGAACCGTCGCCGTCGCTTGGGTGACGACTGATGCTTATGAGGCAGCTGCGGGCGGTTCTGGGCCTGGGCCAGGACCTGAATGTGCCAGTGTCCCCGGCGGGGGCGGGCCGCCGCAACATGCTGCTGCTGATCCAGCTACGTTGGCTGGCTGTGGCCGGCCAGGTGCTGACGATCGGCATTGTTCACTGGGGCATGAAGATCGACTTGCCGCTGGTCTGGTTGATGCTGGCCCCGGCGGCCTTGATCGTCATCAACCTGGTCAGCGCGCCACTGACGCGTCGGCGTCAGGGTGTGCCCGATGTCGAGCTGCTGCTGGCGCTCAGTGTCGATGTGGCGGCTCTGACCTGGTTGCTGTTCTTCACCGGGGGTTCGACCAATCCCTTTGCGCCGCTCTATGTGATGCAGATCGTCCTGGCGGCAGTCCTGCTCAAGCCTGCCTATGCCTGGGGCTTCGTCGCGGTGAACAGCCTGCTGATGGGCCTGCTGACGGTCTGGCACCGTCCGTTGCAGCTGCCGCAGGCTGAGGTGTTGACGGTCAACCTGTTGCAGTCCGGCATGCTGGTGAACTTCACCCTGATCGCGGTCCTGCTGGTGGTCTTCGTGACCCTGACCAGCAAGAATCTCAGGGCCCGCGACGCCTATCTGGCCGAGGCGCGGCAGCAGGCGGCCGAACAGGATCACATCGTCCGTATGGGGCTTCTGGCGTCCGGTGCCGCCCATGAACTGGGGACGCCTCTGGCCAGCTTGTCCGTCATTCTCAGTGACTGGAAGCGGATGCCGATTGTCGCGGGCGACAGCGACCTGAACAGCGACCTTGAGGTCATGCAGGCTGAGGTCGAGCGCTGCAAGATCATTGTCACCGGCATCCTGATGTCGGCGGGCGAGGCGAGGGGACAGGCACCGGTCGTGACGTCACTCCAGACCTTCCTGGATGAGGTGGTTGAGGAATGGCAGGGCAAGGTGGGGGCAGACGTTCAGGTGCAGCTAGTGCCCGCGCCAATGGACCCGCCCATCATCGCTGATGCGGCCCTGAAGCAGGTTTTCTCGGCCCTTCTGGACAATGCTCAGGAGGCAGGCGCGCGCCGGGTGGTCCTGAACCTGGTGATCGATGACGAACGGCTGGTCATTGAATTCAACGATGATGGGTGGGGCTTCCCCTCGCAGATTCTGGAGCGCTTTGGACAACCTTATCAATCAACCAAGGACCGGGCGGGAGCGGGGCTGGGCCTCTTCCTTCTGGTCAATGTCCTGCGCAAGATGGGAGGCGTCGTGACTGCCGCCAATCGTCGCGACGGCGGGGCCTGTGTGCGTTTGTCCTTGCCGATGGACGCCTTGGCACCGAGATAGAAACCATGACCGATGCGCCACGCCAGCTGCTGATCATCGAGGACGACGAGTCCTTCTCGCGCACTCTGTGCCGCTCGTTCGAACGCCGTGGCTATCAGGTGGTGTCGGCGCGCAGCCATGAGCAGATGCTGGAGCGGCTGCAGGTCCATCACCCCGAGTATGCCGTGGTGGATCTGAAACTGGGAACAGGTTCGGGGCTGAGCTGTGTCCAGGCCCTTCACGCCTTTGATCCCGAGATGGTCATTGTCGTTCTGACCGGCTTTGCCAGCATCGCCACGGCCGTGGAGGCGATCAAGCTCGGCGCGCGCCACTATCTTGCGAAGCCCGCAGGTACAGACGAAATCGAAGCGGCCTTTGCGCGGCAAGACGGCGACCCTGAGGCGGCCCTCAGCGCTCGGCCCACCTCGATCAAGACCCTGGAGTGGGAGCGCATCCACGAAGTCCTGGCCGAGACCAATTTCAACATCTCGGAAACCGCGCGTCGACTGGGGATGCATAGGCGAACCCTGGCCCGCAAGCTTGAGAAACGCCAGGTCACCTGATAGCGCCCCTTGGCCGTTATTGACATTGACTTGCTCAAGCTCTCGACGGCCCTAGTATAGTCACGTTACCCAAGGGGTCTCAGGGAGATCGCCCATGGATGAAGCCCTTCGTCTGACCGAACGCGAGCGCCAGTGTCTGCGGCTGGTGCACTCGCATTTCAGCTCCAAGCAGATTGCCCGCCAGCTCGGCATCAAGCCCGGCACGGTTGACCGCCACTGTGAGAACGCGGTCAGGAAGCTCCAGGCGGAAAACCGGGTGGCGGCCGCTCTTCGGCTATTTGCGGCGGAATCCGACATTGGGAACCAGTCCCAATACGAACCGCTCCCAATGGTGAAGGTGCCCGAAATCCAGTCGGTTGTGGGGGCTGAAAGGACATCCCATGATCCACCACTCCGAAGCCCTGCCGCCCGTCAGCTGGACCGAGATGGAAGCCATCCTTCTGCGTATGGCGACCACCCAGGCGAAGCGCGACATGGTCGCTCATCTGATGGAGGCAACGCGCAAGCAGATGCCCTTCATGACCGCGGGCGGGGTGATGTCAGAGATCATCTACATAGGGGCCGCAATGTTGGACGTGCACTTCAGTCCGACCTTGCTGGATACGGACGTCTCGGAAGCATCCTCGTCGTCTTCGGCCTCGCCGCCGTCATCGCCTGGATCCTGACTGCTATCGCCGGGGTCGAGCAGTTCACCATGCTCTTGCAAAGATTGCGGTATAGCGGCTGACGACCCGGCTCCTTTTCGGAACCTGACCCATGAACCGTATTGAAAAGGCGACGAGGCTCGTCGCACGGCTTCAACGCGCCCTGCAAAGCGCTGAGAACGGCCAGGACCAGTCGATCGAACGACTGGCGCGCCTGGCCCAAACCCTGACCAGGACCCGCCGCGAAGCGGGGCTGGCCGCCACTGTTGGCCAACCGGCCTTTGATGCTTTGGCGCGCGCCATGAACGCCCAGATCGAAGCCCAAAAAGCGATGGTCGATCTGCACCATGCTCTGGCCGAAGTGAAGAGCAAGTCCCGCTTCCGCTCGATCCACATGGGCGGCCTGGACAAGGATGACGAGGACATTATTCGCGGACGTGCGCGATCAGCTCAACTTCAGTTGGTGGGCCGCCAAGCCTGAATCAGCATGGGGTGGTATAGCCAGGCTATGCCACCCATAATTCTTGCTTCCCTGCTGTTCCTGGTGCTCGCCAGTCTTCTGGCCTTTATGCGAGGCGGCTGGTGGGAAAAAACCGTTGCCGTAGTTCTGCTGTTCGCCTGGGGTCTGTCATCGGTTCTACCCTTTGATAAGGTGAACCCGCCATGGGAGGTTATCGCCGTCGATACCGGCGTTTTCCTTATCCTGCTCTACGCATGCCTCAGATCGACCCGGAGATGGCTGGTTTTTGCCGCGGCCTTCCAATTTCTGGTGCTGGCCACGCACTATGTTTTCGTCCGCAACCAAGAGCTGATGCAATGGGCCTATGTTTCGGCCTATTATGTCTGGAATATCGGCTTGATCGCCAGCCTCTGCCTGGGGGCGGTAGTTGGGGGCAGTCGTAATAAGCAAGGCATTGAGAGACGGGACCAGTAATACAATGACTAGCCCAAGCGTGACGCATGATCCAATAGACGTCCATGTGGGCGCGCAGATGAAGGCGTTTCGAATCCAGAACCGGATGACCCAATCCGGCCTGGCGGAAGCGCTCGGCGTCACCTTCCAGCAGGTTCAGAAGTACGAACGCGGCGTAAACCGCATGGCAGCCTCTACGCTAGCCAAGGCCGCTGCCGCTCTGGGCTGCACCATCGGCGACCTCTATCCGGGCGAGGATTCCTCCAAGGGTATCGAGGCGGCGGCTGAAGAATTGCATGATCTGTTTGAGCGGATGAAGCCGCGTCAGCGCGAAGCTCTGCTGGTGACCGCCCGTGCTCTAGCTGACGTGCGCCGATAAATATCAAGGCCCGAGTTGATAAAAAGGGTCGGGCCCTGCCCGGCCCTTTGTCATATCTGACACGATCAATGCAGGCCCATGACGCCCCGCAGGCTAGCCGAGGGGAGGCGTATCATTGAAAATCGAGAAGAGACGATGGTGGGTGATCACAGGTTCGAACTGTGGACCCGCTGATTAAGAGTCAGCTGCTCTACCAACTGAGCTAATCACCCGTACCGCCGTCTGTGCCCTTGGTGTGGCACCGGTTCTTCTCGGGGAGGCTTGCCTCACCGGAAGGCGGGCTTAATACGCAGGAAGTTTTGTCTGTGCAAGGGCCTAATGTGCTCTTTCATAATCTTTTTTGGGAGAGCAAAGTCGCCTCTGGGAATCGCCGCCGGGTGGGCGCGGCATGTTGGAGGCTGTGCCGCATGGCATTTTGGAATCGTCGGCTGTCGATCGACGCCATGTTTGAACCCCAGGCTGGCGGGCCCGGTCTTAGAAAATCGCTGAGCTGGCCGCATCTGATGGCATTGGGGGTCGGCGCAATCGTCGGCACCGGCATCTTGACCCTGATCGGCGTCGGGGCAGGTTTGGCTGGCCCGGCTGTGATGATCAGCTTTGGCATGGCAGGGCTGGTCTGTGCCTGCGCCGCCCTGGCCTATGCGGAGTTGTCGACCATCATGCCCGCCTCGGGCAGCGCCTATACCTATTCCTATGCGGCATTGGGCGAGATCTTTGCGTGGGTTGTGGGCTGGAGCCTGATCCTCGAATATTCGCTGGTCGTTTCTGCCGTGGCGGTGGGGTGGTCCGGCTATGCCGTGGCCTTCCTCAGCGGCATTGGGATCGACATTCCCCTGGCTCTGACAGTGGGCCCGCACGTCGAGGGCGGGATGATCAACCTGCCCGCCGTGGCCATCATCGCCCTGGTGGCAGGCCTGTTGCTTCTGGGAACGCGCGAAAGTGCCACGCTGAACGCCGTCCTGGTCTTCATCAAGATCGCGGCTCTGGTCGTCTTTGTCGCTATCGCCTTGCCGCACTTTGACTCCGCCAACTTCACGCCTTTCATGCCCCACGGTTTTGGCGCGCCCTTCGTTCAGACGGGGGTAATGGCGGCGGCGGCCATCATTTTCTTTGCCTTCTATGGCTTTGACGCTATCGCCACCGCGGCCGAGGAGACGCGCAAGCCCGAACGTGACCTGGCCATCGGTATCGTCGGGTCCATGTTGGTCTGCACCGTGCTTTACATCGCCGTGGCGGCGGCTGCGATCGGTGCCGCACCGGTCAGCAGCTTTGCCGAAAGCGCAGAGCCTCTGGCGCACATTCTGCGTGGCCTGGGACAGGGGGTGGCAGCCCAGTGGATCGCCGCTGCGGCGGTGGTCGCCCTGCCGACGGTGCTGCTCGCATTCCTGTTCGGGCAAAGCCGCATCTTCCTGGGGATGTCGCGCGATGGACTGCTGCCAACCCGTTTGGCGCGAATTTCCTCGCGGGGCGTGCCCCAGGTCGTCACCATTTTCACGGCCATTGTGGTCGCTATCCTGGCAGGCATCATGCGCCTGGACGAGCTGGCATCCCTGGCCAATGCCGGCACCCTGATGGCCTTCTCGGCCGTAGGCGTCAGCCTGATCGTCCTGCGTATCCGTGAGCCAAATCGCGAGCGCAAGTTCAAGGCACCTCTGTGGTGGCTGGTGGGCGGCGTGGCCATTGTCGGCTGCATCATCTTCTTCTTCAGCCTGAAGGCATCGACCCAGCTCTATTTCCTGCTGTGGAACCTGGGAGGGCTGGCTCTTTACTTCGTGTGGTCATCGCGGAACTCGCGCCTGGCCAAGCGCAACCAGGCTTGATGGCCATGCGCGATCTGTCGGGGGCGGTGGATTTCACCGTCCTCGAACGGATGACCGGCGGTGACGATACGATCACCCTGGAAGTGCTCGATCTGTTCGTGGACCAGACCCGGCTGTGGACACCCCTGCTTGATGTCGAGCATGAAGGCTGGCGCGATGCCCTGCATACCCTGCGGGGGGCTAGTGCTGGCATCGGGGCAAACCAGCTGGCCCACGTCTGTATGCAGGTTGAAGCCCTTTCGACCGAGCAGGCCCCGGCGGGACTGGACCGGGTCCTGTCGGCGCTGGGCCTGGCCATGGCGGACGTGGCTGCCTATCGCCACGGGCTGATGTTGCGGAGCCTGGGCCGCCAGATCTGACCTGTCACGACCCTCGTCAGGCAACCCTAAATGGGAACAACGATGTCAATAGATATTGACATCCGGGTTACCAGAGTGTGCACTCCACTCAACGATGGGCTGTAGCCGCAGTGGTCTATCGAAGGGATGGCGGCGTATTCTTGGCGGTCTGGCAACCCGGCCCGCTGTAGGGGAGGGTTTAGTATGACGACTCGTGTCGTTCGCGCGCGCTTGGTTGCGACGGTATCCTTGGTAGCCTTGAGTATGGCCACGCCGGCTTTGGCCCAGTCGGGGCCGGAACAGGCGGCCACCATCGACGACATCATCGTCACTGCCCAGAAACGCGAAGAATCTATCCAGGACGTGCCTATCGCGGTTTCGGCCTTTAGCGCTGAAACCTTGGACGCCATGAAAATCGAAGGGGGCTCGGAACTGCTGCGGGCCATCCCGAACGTCGCCTTCTCGAAGAACAACTTCAGCATGTACAATTTCTCGATCCGGGGGATCGGGACCAAGGCCGTGGCCGCTTCGTCCGATCCGGCCGTGGCCGTCAGCTTTAACAATGCGCCGATGATCCGGAACCGTCTGTTCGAGGCCGAGTATCTGGATGTGGCGCGGGTTGAGGTTCTGCGCGGCCCTCAGGGCACGCTTTATGGCCGCAATGCGACGGCGGGCGTCGTCAACATGATCCCCAATCTGCCGGGTGATGAGCTGGACGCCATGCTCAAGGTCGAGGGGGGTAATTTCGGGTCAGTTCGCGCGCAGATGATGCTTAATCTCCCACTCAGCGAGTCTTTTGCGGTGCGGGGTGCTGCGTCGTTCACCAAACGGGACGGATTCGATTACAACCTCTATGATAATACGTCGGTAAACGGCCGCGATCTGCACTCGGTCCGTCTGTCAGCCGCGTGGGCACCGACCGATAACTTCAATGCCAGCTTTGTGTGGGAACGATTCGGAGAGGACGATGACCGTTTGCGTACCGGCAAACAGCTCTGTACGCGAGATCCGGGCCCAACAAGCGTAGGTGGGTCTGTGGTAGTGGACAGCCTTACCCAAAATCGACTGAGTCAGGGCTGCCTGGCTAGAAGCCTCTATGATGACGCCGCCTACGGGACGCCAAACGGTGGCGCTTTCGGCCATTATTTTGTGTCGGGCATGACACTTATGGGCTTCGCGCTGGACGGGCCCAATCAGGGGCAGCCGGTTTATGCGGTGGATAATACCGTCGACCCCTATCTGGGTATTGAGCAGTCCAGAAATCTTCGTGAAATCGACTCGCCCTATAAGCCGCGGTTCCGCGCCACCAATGACATTTTCCAGCTCAATATGGAGTGGAACAGTAATAATGGCGTAAGTCTGATTTCACAGACGACCTATACCAAGGACGACTATTGGTCGACGCAGGACTATAGCCGTTATGTTAGCAATCCTGTTTTTGTAGATTCTTTCACGCTGGGGGCGGGTGTGCCCTATGAAAATCCCAATCCACCATTGGCCAATGGGATTTATGTGGATCCACAGCTGGGGCCGTCGTCGCGCATATTATCCGCTGACTTGAGCACGTCCGACAATCGCCAATGGACGCAGGAGTTTCGTATTCAATCTAACTACGATGGTAGGTTCAACTTTAACTTCGGCGTCAACTATATAGATTTCAAAACCGAAGATAATTATTACGTCTTCAATAATCTGTTTAATCTTATAACGGAATACTATTATAACAGGCACAATGCGCCCGGGAATTTTGGGCCAGAGACGCGGGACTGTGGAGAGATCGATAATCCGCTGCGTGAGTGCATCTATGTCGATCGGAGCAGCATCAGCGACCTGGAAGGTGATGGTCACAACTATTTCCGAAGCCGTAATCCGGTCGAGATAACGTCAACCGGAATTTTCGGCGAAGTTTATCTTGATGTGACCGAGAGTATGCGCCTCACCGCTGGTCTGCGCTATACAATGGATGAAAAGGTCACGACGCCCGTTCCCAGCCAGCTTTTGCTGGGCGCTCTGGAGGATGGTCGTCCAGGCTGGCTTTCAGGCGGTTTCCATCAGCGAGGCTACCCCGAACAACCAGATATCAAACAGGAATGGGATGCCACGACAGGACGTGTCGTCCTGGACTGGAAACCGAACCTGAGTTTCACAGACGACACGCTCTTTTATGCCTCGTATTCGCGGGGGTACAAAGGAGGTGGCGTCAATCCGCCTCGCGTGGATCTCAATCCAGAAGTGATCCAATACCTGCCGCTGGCCGAGGTTTTCGAGCCCGAATATGTCAATGCCTTTGAAATTGGCACCAAGAACAGCTTCGCCGGTGGTCGGGGAAGCCTGAACCTCACAGCCTTCTACTACGACTATAAGGACTATCAGGTATCGCAGATTGTCGATCGAATTTCCTTGAATGAGAACTTCGATGCCGAGATTTGGGGTCTGGAGTTGGAGGCCGCATTCCGGCCCACGCCCAACTGGCGGATCGATGGCAATATCGGCTACCTGCAGACCCGAGTCGGGGATGGTGAGAGCTCGATCGACGTGATGAACCGGACCCAGGGCGATCCTGAGTGGACGTTGCTTCGCCCCTGGGTTCAGGTGCCGTCGAACTGTATCGCCCCGACCAGGCTGGCCAAGCTGATGCTTGATCTCAATGCGGGCGAGACCACTATGTGGGGGCTTCAGGCGCTTTGCGCCGGTTCTGCCCGATTTGGTTCCTGGACGCCGGAGATCGAGTCCACAATTCCCTTCTGGGCCTTCCTTGGCGAAACCTATAATCCGCTCACTGACGCGCCTAATTTCGGTCGCGGTATTGCGGCGGATCTCAGTGGCAACAACCTGCCGAACTCGCCAGAGCTCACCGCCAACATCGGTAGCCAGTACACCTTCTATGGAAGCAGATGGGACGTGACGGTTCGCGGTGACTACTATTGGCAGTCGGATAGCTACTTCCGCGTATATAACACCGAATATGACCGTATCCGGGCGTGGGACAATCTAAACCTGTCCATAACCGTGGTGAATGCGGCCCGCGATCTTGAGCTGGGTATCTATGTCAAGAACGTCCTTGATGAGACGCCTATTGTGGATGCCTTTACCAACAGTGATGACACGGGTCTGACGACAAACGTGTTCACCCTTGATCCCCGACTGGTGGGTGTAAGCCTGAAAAAGCGCTTTTGACGCAACTTTAAGTAGCGTTAAATTCTACCTGTGATAGTGTTCCTATGACTGCCGCTTCTGGCAGCCATAGGAACTAAGGGAGTGAAAAAATGAAAAAGTCAGTAGCTATCGTGACAGGGCTGGTGGCTCTGGGGTTTGCCTCCGCCGCTTCGGCGCAGTCGCTGTCGCCGTCATCGGGGACCGGCACTATTTCATCCAGCACCGTCGTGCTTAGCCAGTCGACAACCGCAAGCTGTTTCATCGGTGGAACCTACACCCTGACCGGGCCCTCGGGTGGTGCCATCTCCCCGACCATGTCCGGTGGGCTGTGCAACCCGATCATTCCCGGTGTACCTAACTCCGCTATCGTTCGTCCTTATGGGGCCTGGAGCTTTAGCGTAAAAAGCGGCAGCACCACGTCCATTCTGCTGACGGTGGGGGCCAACACGGTACTGAACAAGCCTTGCTACGGCACCGTGGAAGTTCCCTATAACAGCGCCACCAAGACCCTTACGTTCAGCGGCCAGACCTTGCCTCCGGTCACAGCGGGTGATCCAATTTGCACCCTGGTCAGCGGTACTGTGACGCTGAATCCGGGCGTGACCATTAATCCGTAATCCGCCTAAATGACAGCCTGACCAGCCGGGTGGTGCACAACCCGGCTGGACTCGCGCCGTTCAGGTCCGCGTCGCGTCCCAGCGGCCGAACTCATGCGCGATGCAGCGGTCGATGAGCAGGCGCCAGACGGGTTCGGCTATGTCGGGCGACAGGCCGGCGGGTTCGGCAGCGGACAGGACCTTGGCGACCACATCGTCAATGCGGGCCTGGTCGAAGACAGCGTCGCGGTTGGGCTTGATGCGGGCGGCGGCGTCCATATAACGCTGGCGCTCGGCCAGAAGCGTGACCAGAGCTCGGTCCAGGGCGTCGACGCCCTGGCGCACGTCCATCATGGTCTGGCAGGCCTCGGGGGCCTTTCGTGGGTCGATTGCGACAGACGACAAGATTTCAAGGTCAACCGACAAAGGCACGCTCCAGCACATAGTCGCCGGGCTCGGCATTAGAGCCCTCTTTCAAACCGTAGGATTCCAGCAGCTCGGCGGTCTCCTTGATCATGGCCATGGAACCGCACAGCATCACCCGATCCGTATTGGGCGAGAAGCCGACGGGCAGTTTCAGATCGGCAAACAGGTCGCCGGACTTGATGCGGTCGGTGATGCGGCCGGGCGTTTCGAAGCGCTCGCGGGTCACCGTGGGATAATATCTTAGCTGGGCTTTCGCCTCATCGCCGATCAGGGGGTCGTCGTGGATGCCCGCGGTGAAGAAATCGCGATAGGCCAGGTCAGCCACGTTGCGGACTGTGTGGCACACGATCACTTCCTTGAAACGGGAATAGGTCTCAGGTTCACGCGCCACCGACAGCCACGGTGCCAGTCCTGTGCCTGTGCCGATCAGCCACAGCCGTTCGCCACCCGTCAGGGCATCCAGCACCAGGGTGCCAGTCGGTTTCTTGCCCATCAAAACCTCATCGCCCGGCTGGATTCTTTGCAGCCGTGAGGTGAGGGGCCCGTCAGGCACCTTGATCGAGAAGAACTCAAGCTCTTCGGCCCAGAAGGGGCTGGCGATCGAATAGGCACGCAGGACCGGCTTGGCTCCATCCTCGCCGGGCAGGCCGATCATGACGAACTCACCCGAGCGGAAACGGAAATCTTCGGGACGCTTCACGCCAAAGCTGAAAAGCTGGTCCGTCCAGTGGCGAACCCAAAGCACTTCAAGACTATGGAAGGGGCTGGCCTTTGCAGGCGGTGCAACGACGAGGGCATCAGTCATGCCGCCTAACTAGGTGTTCATTGGCCGGAACGAAAGCCCGAGCGGGTCTTTCTGGACGAAAACCCGGAACGGGCTGAAGACCACCGCGCGCTCCACATCCTGATACAAAAATGCCCGCCCTGGCGTGCAGGGCGGGCATTCTGCGTTGGAGGCTATAGCCTTAGATCATCGGGCGACCTTCGCGGCGGGCTTCGATCCAGTCCGCGAAAAAGGCCTTGGCCAATACGGCCAGAACAATGGCGACCAGAGCCGGCCAGATGAGGACGTAGGTGGTAAGTGCAAGAGTACCCATAGTCTTAAATCTCCTTGGATTTTATTCAGCAGGAATATTGTCGGCAGGGCCGAAGTCGTCGGTACGGGCCTTGATCAGCCCGAAGTCGAAGCGGGCCTTGTTGCGCATGGACATCCCGGCGCAGACCATGGTGCTGACCGCATAGGCAATCAGGGCACTGCTCAGCACGGCATAGTCATGCAGGAAGCCGATAGCGAAAGGCGCAGCGGCGAGACTGGCCAGGATGCCAACCACAATTGCTGGCCGGCGTCCGAAGAAGCCGAAAACCATCAAGCCGGCGACGACGCCGACACCGATGACGGCGATCACATCCGAGACATAGCCGATGAAGCCGGTCATCGGGATCAGGCCGAAACGCACCGGCAGGAAACAGGCCAGCGCCGCCAGGACCGACACGGTGAAGGCCGAGTTGGTCACGCGATCCCAGTAGAAGCTGGCGATCACCGGGAATACCAGGGCACCCCAAAGGGCACCCACCAGCACCAGCAGGTCTAGAATGTTCATCCGGCCGCCAGCGAAATACAGGGCCGCCGCCGTTGCGATAATCATGGTCCCGCGACCGATCATCAGCATGGTCCGGGGGTTGGTCGGCAGGCCCGAACGCCCATAGACGTCGGTCATGGCAATGGCCGAAAGGGCGGCAAGGTCGGAATCGGCGGTCGAGGCCAGAGCCCCGATGATCATGACGAAAAAGACAGCCAGCAGGACGGGGCCAAGATAGGTGGCGGCCAATTGCGGGATCAGGTTGTTCGGGTCGCCGTCCATGGGCTGGATGCCGGCGTACAGCGCCACAACGCCGAGCATGCCGATGCCGATGATGGTTGCGCCATAACCGATCGTGGCCGTGATAAAGGTTTTCTTGATCAGGTCTTCACGCACGGCAAACAGGCGCTGGGCGATGGTCTGGTTGCCGATGGCATAGGCCAACACGGCGGTGATGTAGGGCGCGCCCTGTTTCAGGAAGGCTTCGGACGAGAAGAAGGAAGCCTGCTGTGGGGTAACGCGGCTGGCCCCTTCAGCAAAGACCTGTGGACCGCCGACCGCAAAGAATACCGTGGGGATGATCACCACGACCGCCCCCAGCATGGCGCAGACCTGAACAAAGTCGGTCAGGACCGAAGCCCGGAACCCGGACCACAGGGTATAAAGCAGCACGCCCGCAGCAATGATGGCTACGCCCTGGCTGAAGCTGAACGGCGACAGCATGGATATCAGCGCACCGCCTGCGATAAAGTTGGAGGTCAGGCTGATCAGGCTGCCAAGAATATTGGACCCTGCCAGCATCAACTGGCTGGACCGTCCATGGCGCGCATGCATCACCTCGGCCAGGGTATGGGCGTTGGGGGCCAGCGCCCGGATACGCTTGCCATAGGGGTAGATGAACAGGATCATCAGCGCGCCCCACAGGCCGTAGTGGATCGGGCCCGAAACGCCATAGGTGTAGCCGGAGGTCGCTGACGCATACATTGACGCGGCCCAGATCCAGGTGGCCGTCATGGACGCTGCAGATATCCCGAAGCCGATGCCGTGACCTGCGGTCATATAGCTGTCGGCGTCTTCCTTACTTTGGCGGATGGTAAGGGATATCAGTAGCGTCCCGCCAAAAAACACAGCCAGCAGGGCAAGCGTCAGCGGGCCGCCCAGACCGTTCAACTGTAAATCATCCACGCGTGTTCGCGCTCCTTTTGTGGTGCCGCGCCCTGTCGAATGATCAAGCGCGCGACGCCGCACGCCCGTAAGTTGCCATCCCGGACGGCAAGGGTGCGGTCGACTCTGCAAAAGTGCAAAAGCGCCCGTCCGAAACGGGCGCTTTGGAGGCGCTCAATGAGATGAGGCCAGTGAGGTTCCGAACGAACCAAGCTGCACTATAGAGCATTATGAAAAATATTGAGATCACGTTTTTGTGCTTCGTGAAAATTCAATAGGAATTTCTCCATTTCATAAATGCCAAGAATATACGGGACTTAAGGTAATCTGAAGATGTCAGTTAAATGTAGCTGAAAAGCCTGGTCCAGAATCTACGTCTTGCTGAATTCATCCTTAAATCTTTATTCGTGTGCTTTAAGGATGGTCGCGCGGGATAGCCTTTGCGGCACCTTCCAGCGGTGTGGGCAAGGCCTCCTGTTCCCCGCACAAAGCAAAAAGGGCGACCAGGCAGTCAATGGGAGGTGACGGCCAACGGTTGTCGTTCTAGCTTGGCCGCCATGCGCACATTTCTTCTCGCTTCGACGATCCTGATGGCCGCAGCGGCTATGCCGGCCATGGCCCAGAACGCACCCGTGGTGGCGGCTGCTCCGGCTTCCAATATCCTTACGGTCGAGCGGGTGTTTGCCAATCCGTCGCTCGCCGGACCGGTAGCGCGCGGCGTCAGCCTGTCGCCCGATGGCGAACTG
>DLIT01000156.1:8481-8629 GCA_002483865.1 Brevundimonas sp. UBA7635 | reverse complement strand
ACGGGGCGGCAGATACTGGCCGCGATGGGCCCTTGGCGTGCCCCGCACCTCGAAGATGTCGGCAAAGTCGGCGGCATATTCGTAGGTCAGGGGCAGGAGGATGTCCTCCATGCCGTGGTTGACGATCCGCACCCGCTCGAACAGCCGC
>DLIT01000156.1:7420-8438 GCA_002483865.1 Brevundimonas sp. UBA7635 | reverse complement strand
CGGGGCCGAGCGCCCGCCCATCGGGGGCAGGGGCCGGTTGGTCGAATGACAGGTGAAGAAGACATTGCTCTCGGTCACGCCGGAGCTGAGCCGCGACGGCCGCACCCCGCCGACCGTCATGGTCAGGCGCGACAGGACCCGCGTGTCCTTGTGGAACAGGCCATCGGCCCCGCTGCACACGTCGCCCCAGGCATCGGCCACCAGGAAGGTATCGGCATCCTTGAGCGTGACCAGGGTTTCCAGGCTGTCCTGATCGGCGGTCGCGGCGGCGGTGGTCTGGACCGAATAGGCGTCGTCCATGGCTTGTCCCTTTCCCGGCAGGGCCAAGCCCCGGCCTGTTCGCGCGCCCCCCTAGGAAATGGCCGAAACAGCCAAGGGTTCAGAAACCGACAAAGGCCCGCGGTTCAGGGCGCACGAAGGCCAGGTCGTCGACCAGGTCCTCGTGGCGGACGGCATAGGGACGACGCGCCAGGACATCGCCATAGACATCCAGGTAGCGCCGGGCCATGGCGGTGGCCGAGAACTGCTTCTCGAAGCGCGCCCGGATCGAGTGACGGTCCAGCTTGTGCGCATGGCGGGCCGCGGCGATGGCCTCGTCCATGGTGTCGACCAGCAGCCCCGTGCAGCCATGGTCGATGACCTCGGTGGTCGAGCCGCAGCGGAAGGCGACGACCGGGGTGCCACAGGCCATGGCCTCGATCATCACCAGGCCAAAGGGCTCGGGCCAGTCGATAGGAAAGAGCAGGGCCTCTGCCCCGCCCAGGAAGGCGGCCTTCTGGGCATCGCCGATCTCGCCGATGTATTCGACCAGGGGGTTCTGGTCGACCAGGGGCCGGATCAGGGTGTCCCAATAGGCCTGGTCGGCCGGATCGACCTTGGCGGCGATCTTGAGCGGCTTGCCCAGGGCCGTGGCGATGGCGATGGCCCGGTCGGGGCGTTTCTCGGGCGAGATGCGGCCCAGGAAGGCCAGGTAGCCCTGGGATTCCGGCACAAAGGTATAGGTCTCGTCGGGCAGGCC
>DLIT01000156.1:6781-7349 GCA_002483865.1 Brevundimonas sp. UBA7635 | reverse complement strand
TAGACCTGTTCCAGGTCCTTGAGGTCCAGCCGCCCGTGCAGGGTGGTGATGGTCTTGTCCGCCAGCCCCTTGAAGAAGGGGAAGTGGATCATGTCGGTGTGGAAATGGATGATGTCGAAGTCGTCGGCGCGGTCCAGGACGGCGGCGAGCAGGGTCATGTGCGCGGCCAGGTCAGACTTGAGAGGGGCCGGGTCCAGGCGGATGGCGCGATCGCGCACCGGCACCAGCTGGGCCCGGGTGCGGGCATCAGCGCTGGCAAACAGGGTGACTTCGTGGCCCAGGTCCACCAGGGCATCTGTCAGGTGGGCGACCACCCTCTCGGTTCCACCATAAAGACAAGGGGGAACAGCCTCATACAGAGGTGATACCTGCGCGATTTTCATAACTCTGGCCTCCTGCCCGACCTGCTTCAGGCGCGCTGATGCAATGGCCCTGGCAGGGGCTGGGTTCCCCCGGGCAGGAAAAAGGCGGCTTCCTGTGCGGAGCCGCCTGAGTTCCCGAAAAAATCAGTAAGTCCAGTCTATTGCATATTGGCGCGGATCTCGGCGCGCAGGGCGTCGATGGGGCG
>DLIT01000156.1:5153-6739 GCA_002483865.1 Brevundimonas sp. UBA7635 | reverse complement strand
AGCTTGTGGATCGAGCCGGACAGGCTGCCCGACACCAGCGAGCCGTCGGCGCGGACGCGGGCCTCGTGGTCGCCCTTGGGGCAGTAGAGCTTGTCGCCCGGAGCCAGCAGGCCCGCCTCGACCAGGGCCCCGAACGGCACCTTGGGCTCGGCCTTCTTGGAGCCGGTGATCTGCAGGTCCTCGGGGTTGGCGGGGATCACCGCCTTGATGCGGGCCTCGGCCAGGTCGGCGTATTTCTCGTCGCGCTCGATGCCGATGAAGTGGCGACCCAGGCGCTTGGCGGCCGCACCCGTGGTGCCGGTGCCGAAGAAGGGGTCCAGGATCACGTCGCCGGCGCGGCTGGCCGACAGGATGACCCGGTGCAGCAGGGCCTCGGGCTTCTGCGTCGGATGGGCCTTCTCGCCATTCTCGTCCTTGAGGCGTTCACCGCCGGTGCACAGGGCCAGGGTCCAGTCCGAGCGCATCTGGGTGTCTTCGTTGAAGACCTTCAGGGCGTCGTAGTTGAAGGTGTAGCGCTTCTGCTCGCGCGACTTGGCCGCCCAGATCAGGGTCTCGTGGGCATTGGTGAAGCGCGTGCCCTTGAAGTTCGGCATCGGGTTCGACTTGCGCCAGATGATGTCGTTCAGCACCCAGAAGCCCAGGTCCTGCATGGCCGAGCCCAGGCGGAAGATGTTGTGGTAGCTGCCGATGACCCACAGCGTGCCCTCGTCCTTCAGCACGCGGCGGCATTCGCCCAGCCAGGCGCGGGTAAAGGCGTCATAGGCGGCAAAGCTGTCGAACTTGTCCCAGTCGTCGTCCACGGCGTCGACCTTGGAGTTGTCCGGGCGCAGCAGGTCGCCGCCCAGCTGCAGGTTATAGGGCGGGTCGGCGAAGACCATGTCGACCGACTTGTCCGGCAGACCCTTCAGGCGCTCAATGCAGTCGCCACGCAGGATGACATCGGTCTGTAGTGCGGACATGGATAACGGCCCCGTTCTGTTGAGGGCGCATGGTGAGTCGTCATGGTTAACGGCTGGTAATCAAAACGGTTTTCTGATTCCCCAGAGAGTCAAACCCCGTTCTCGCAGACTCTCCAGAGTCCGGTGGATAAGGGTTTTGGCGGATTCCGACTCCGCGAAAATTTTTGGTTCTGTGAAGCTGGAGCGGGGCTGGGGCCGCCTCGGAGTGTAAATTCCGCCGTTCGGAACGCGGCCTCCACTTCTAACCGGACCGGAGCAGGGCTATGAGGCTTGGATGATCCGTCGTCTTCGTCCCGTCCCGTTCGCCCTCGGCCCTGTGCATTTTGTCGGTATCGGCGGCATTGGCATGAGCGGTATTGCCGAAATCATGCTGAAAATCGGCTATCAGGTGCAGGGCTCTGACGCCAAGGCCAGCGCCAATACCGAACGCCTCGAAAAGCTGGGCGCGCGCATCTACATCGGTCATGATGCGGCCCATGTGACCGAGGGTGTCTCGGCCGTGGTCTATTCGACGGCGGTCAAGGCGGAAAACCCCGAGATGGTCGAGGCGCGCGAGCGCCGTATCCCGGTGGTACGCCGCGCGGAAATGCTGGCCGAGCTGATGCGTCTGCAGTTCTCGATCGGCGT
>DLIT01000156.1:0-5104 GCA_002483865.1 Brevundimonas sp. UBA7635 | reverse complement strand
GCCTATGGGACCAACGCCAAGGTCGGTGACGGCGACTGGATCGTGGTCGAGGCTGACGAGTCGGATGGCTCCTTCCTGCGCCTGAAGTGCACGGTCGCGATCATCACCAATATCGATCCGGAGCACCTCGACCACTATGGCACCTTTGATGCTGCCAAGAAGGCGTTCCGGGACTTTATCGAGGATATTCCCTTCTATGGTTTCGGCGTGGTCTGTCTGGATCATCCCGAGGTGCAGAAGCTGGCGGCCCAGATTTCCAACCGCCGTCTGATCACCTATGGCCTGAACCCGCAGGCCATGGTGCGGGCCGATAACGTACAGATGTCGCCGGACGGCTCACGCTTTGACGTGGTGATCCAGGGGCAGGGACTGGCTGCGTTGGACGAGCCTTTGCGGATCGAGGGCCTGTATCTGCCGATGGCGGGCTGGCACAATATCTCCAACGCCCTGGCGGCGATAGCGGTCGCGCGTGAGGTCGGCGTCGATGACGAGGCGATCCGTGCCGGTCTGGCTGGCTTTGGCGGGGTCAAGCGCCGCTTTACGACCACGGGCGTAACGGATGGCGTGCGTATCATTGACGACTATGGCCACCACCCGGTCGAGATCGCTGCTGTGCTGAAAGCGGCCCGCCAGGTGGTCCACAACACCGATGAGCCCGGCCGGGTCATCGCCGTGGTCCAGCCGCACCGCTACACCCGTCTGCGCGACCTGATGGAAGAGTTCTCGACCTGCTTCTCGGATGCGGACACCGTTCTGGTGGCCGATGTCTATCCGGCGGGGGAGGGCCCGATCGAGGGAGTGGACAAGCACGCGCTCGTCAGCGGCATCAAGCAGTATGGCCACCGTCATGTCGCGGCGCTGGAGAGCGCCGCTGCCCTGCCGCGTGTGATCCGCGAGGAAGCCCGGCCGGGCGATCTGGTCGTCTGCCTGGGGGCGGGTGACATCACCGCCTGGGCCTATGCCCTGCCAGCCCAACTTGAAGCCCTCGCCTAGAGGCGGGCTAGCGTGCGGTGTCATCTCCAGCCGCTGTCCCGAGAATGACGCTTTTTCAGATTTAAGACCGGCCCCGCGGGGCCAAGGCCCGGATGCGAACAGGTTTATGAGCTGGACTGACAACCTTCCGACCGTGCGCGGCAAGTTGCTGCTGAATGAGACACTGGCTCCCTATACCTGGTTCCGTGTGGGCGGCCCGGCCGAGACCCTGTTCATTCCGGCCGACGAAGATGACCTGATCGCCTTTTTGAAGGTTCTGCCTGAAAACGTGCCGGTCTATCCGCTGGGCGTCGGCTCCAATGTCATCGTGCGCGACGGTGGCGTGGCCGGTGTCATCATCCGACTGGCAGGCCGGGCCTGGGGCCAGGTGACAGCCGAAGGCACGACCATTACGGCAGGCGCTGGGGCGCTGGATTCCATGGTCGCCCGCGCCTCGGCCAAGGCAGGCATTGCGGGGCTGGAGTTTTACGCTGGTATTCCGGGCTCTGTCGGCGGGGCGCTGACAATGAACGCGGGCTGCTATGGCTCCGAGACCAAGGACGTCCTGGTTTCGGCCCGCGGCGTGAACCGCAAGGGCGAGGTGGTCGAGCTGAAGCTTGCCGATTTTGGCTATACCTACCGTCATTCCAATGCCCCGGCTGACATCATCTGGATTGAGGCCCGCTTCGAGGGCCGCGCCGATGAGCCGCAGGCCGTGGCCGCCCGCATCGCCGAGATTACCTCGCGCCGCGAAACCACCCAGCCGATTCGCGAAAAGACCGGCGGCTCGACCTTCAAGAACCCTGAGGGTCATTCGTCGTGGAAGCTGGTCGATGAGGCTGGCTGGCGGGGCCGACTGCACGCCGTCACCGGCGGCGGGGCCAAGTTCAGTGAGTTGCACGCCAACTTCATGATCAACCCTGGCGAGGCGACGGCCGCCGACCTTGAGAGCCTGGGCGAGGCGGTGCGCGCTGATGTCCTGGAAAAGGCCGGGATCCAACTGAACTGGGAAATCAAGCGGATCGGCCGCCCCTGATCCACTCTCTTCTATCCCTCTCCCGGCGGGAGAGGGCTTGAGCCCCGAAGGGCCGGCGGCCCTTCGCCGGGCGAAAGGGTGAGGGCTGCGGTTTCCGGTGGCGTAACGTGCATTTCCTCGCCCTGCGCCCTATCGTTTCCAAGCGGTTAACCCTATTGAGGCGATAGGGGGAGGCTAGTCTTCGGGTTTGTCTCATGCGCGCGCCACTTGAATCCCTACATGTTGCCGTTCTGATGGGGGGGATCTCCTCGGAACGCGAAGTTTCTCTGGATTCCGGTGCCATGTGTGCAGATGCCCTGGAGGGGCAGGTCGCGAAGGTCAGTCGCGTGGACGCGGGCCATGATCTGGCGCAGGTGCTGATGGAGCTGAAGCCCGATGTTGTCTTCAATGCCCTGCACGGCGCATGGGGCGAGGATGGTTGTGTTCAAGGCATCCTCGAGACGCTGGAGATTCCCTATACTCATTCGGGCGTGACTGCCTCGGCGCTGGCGATGGACAAGCATCGCACCAAGGCCGTTCTCAAGGATGCTGGCGTCACTGTTCCGGCTGGCGGTCTTTTCAACCGCCAAGACGTCGCCAGCCGCCATGTCCTGCCGGTGCCCTATGTGGCCAAACCGAACCGTGACGGCTCGTCCGTCGGGGTCCACATCGTCAAGGAAGACGATGCGCCGGTCGCCGCCATTGCGGGTGATGAGGAAGCCCGTCACGGCAAGCAGATTCTGGTTGAACCGTTCATTCCTGGCAAGGAACTGGCCGTGGCCGTTCTGGGCGAGGCATCCGGTCCGCGCGCCCTGACCGTGACCGAGATCACCTCGACCCGCGGTTTCTATGACTATGAGGCCAAGTATTCGCCGGGCGGTTCGGTCCACGTCCTGCCAGCACCTTTGCCGCCGCACGTCTTTGACAAGGCTTTACGTCAGGCAGAGTTGGCCCACGCGGCGCTGGATTGCCGTGGCATCTCCCGATCCGACTTCCGTTATGACGACGTTAAGGATGTTCTTGTCTTGCTGGAGGTCAATACTCAGCCCGGCATGACCCCGACCTCGCTCGCGCCTGAGCAGGCCGCCCATGCCGGTTTGGATTATCGCACTCTGGTTCGTTGGTTGGTGGAGGACGCTTCATGCCGGCGGTAGTTCGCGGCGGACGGCGGCAAGGCTCTAAGGGCAAGGGGCAGGGTCGGGGCAACGGCTCTGGCCGCGTGTCGGCGCTTGGCCAACTGGACCTGTCTCCGCGCGCTGTGGTCATCTGCCTGGCTGCCGGTGTCGTGGTCGTGGGCGGTGTCCTGGCCACCGGGGCGCGGGCCGAGCGGATCTCGACTTCCATATCCAACCGCGTTGACGCCATCACCACGGGCATGGGCCTGAAGGTCAAGAAGCTGCACGTGACCGGGGCCTCGCCCGAGGCCCAGGCTGCGATCCAGCGTGCCGTGGCCGTCCAGTCTGGCGCGCCCATCGTTGGTCTCGATCTGGATGAGGTGCGCGAGCGGGTGATGGCCGTGGGCTGGGTCAAGGAGGCCCAGGTCGTGCGCCTGTTGCCCGATACCCTCATCGTCAATGTTACCGAGCACGACCGCCTGGCCGTCTGGCAGACCGGAGGCCAGGCCTTCGTCATCGACAGCCATGGCGAGGTCATTCGCGGGGCCGATGCCGGGCGCTATCCGACCCTGCCTCTGGTCGTCGGAAAAGGTGCCGACCAGGCTGCGGCCGACATCCTGCCGCTTCTGGGTCAGCGCCCGCGCCTGATGACGCGCATCGATGCCCTGGTACGGGTTGACGAACGCCGCTGGGACCTGCGTCTGCGCGACGGCAGCCTGATCCAGCTTCCGGCTGTCGATCAGGAATCGGCGCTGATCCGGCTGGATGCCCTGGACCAGCGCGAACGCCTTCTGGACCTGGGCTTTGCCCGGGTTGATCTCCGCACGCCCGAAGAGGTCGCAGTGCGACCTGTCGAAGGCGACGTCTGAACCCCGCAAGTCAGGATAGGTTGGCCATGGCCGGACGCCGCGATACGAACACGGATCAAGCCCGAGGTGCCCCGCGCGCCCCGGCCGTGGCCGCGCTCGATCTGGGTCAGTCCAAGGTCGCCTGTTTCATCATGAAACCAGACGGCGTGCGTCATGCCGACCGCACCATCCGCGTCGCCGGGGCCAGCCATGTTCAGTCTCGCGGCGTGCGCGGCGGAGCCATCGTCAACATGGATGAAGCCGCCCAGGCCATCGGCCATGCCGTGGAACGCGCCGAGCGGGCCGCGCAGACGCCGGTTTCAGGCGTCATTGTCACCACGGCGATTGGCCAGATGGCCAGCCACCGGGTTCAGGCCCGGGTTTCTCTGGGAGCCCATCCGATCAGCGACGCCGACCTGGCGCGCGCCATCGGCATGGCCCTGGCCCAGATCCGCCTGCCCAATCGCAGGCCCATCCACGTCCTGCCCATCGCTTGGTCGGTGGATGGGGCGAGGGGGGTGCATGATCCTCGCTCGATGCGGGGTGGCTCGCTGGGCCTGGACCTGCTGGTTGTTTCCATGGCCGAGGGTTCTTTTGGCGCGCTCAGCCATTGCCTGGAATTGGCCCACCTGGACCTGCAGGGTGTGGCGGCGGCTCCGGTAGTGTCATCCCTGGCGGCACTGGAAGAAGACGAGATGGAGCTGGGCAGCGTCTGTATCGACATGGGCGGCGGCTCGACCTCGGCGGCAGTATGGGGCGGTCGCTCCCTGCTGCACATCGAGAGCCTGAACGTTGGCGGTGATCACGTCACGGCGGATATCGCGCGCGGGTTGTCCACCTCCAAGGCCGGGGCTGAGCGGCTCAAGACCCTGCACGGCTCTGCCATGGCCAGCGCCAATGAGGACCGCGAAATGCTTGAGGCTCCGCCGCGTGGTGAAGACCCGTCGGCCGGTCCCGTCATCGTGCCGCGCGCCATGCTCAAGACGGTCATCGCGCCCCGGGTCGAGGAAACCCTGGAACTGCTGCGCGACCGCCTGCGGCAAGCCGGGGTTGGTATGGACCCGGGCGCAGGCATTGTCCTGACCGGCGGGGCCAGCCAGTTGAACGGCGTGCGCGAGCTCGCCGTGCGCGTGTTTGACCGTCCGGTGCGGCTG
>DLIT01000153.1:1587-2825 GCA_002483865.1 Brevundimonas sp. UBA7635 | reverse complement strand
CTGATAGACCGAGACGGGCTCAGCCTCGTAGGGGGCGCAGGCCGACAGCCCTGTCGCCAAGACTGCGGCCATCAGAGCGGTTGCGCCCGGCTTCATCAGCTGCCCACCACGAACACACGCCACGCGGCCACGAAGATCACGGCTACCAGTGAGGCCGGCAGGAAGACCTTCCAGCCCAGACGCATCAGTTGGTCATAGCGATAACGGGGCACAAAGGCCTTAACCATCGAGATCATGCTGAACCAGAACACCGTCTTGATGATGAACGTCAGCAGATAGATCGTATAGGCGATGAAGCCCGGCAGGCTGGCCATGAAGTCTTCGGACAGGAAGCCCGGGTTCCAACCGCCGCAGAACAACAGCGTCACCATGGCACACATGAAGACGATGTTGGCGTACTCGCCGATCATGAACAGCAGGTAGGGAGTCGATGAATATTCAACCTGATAACCCGCCACCAGCTCGGACTCAGCTTCCGGCAGGTCGAACGGCGGGCGGTTGGTTTCAGCCAGGGCCGAGATAAAGAACACAATCATCATCGGAACCATGACGATAATGGTCGGCCAGGTCCCTGCCCCGCTGCCGAACACATGCCAGTTCCAGAAGTAGCCCGCCTGCTGGGTCACGATCTCGGTCAGGTTCATCGTGCCGGTCAGCAGGATGACATTGATGATGACCAGGCCCATCGACACTTCATAGGACACCATCTGGGCAGCTGAACGCAGCGAGCCCAAGAACGGATACTTCGAGTTCGAAGCCCAGCCGCCCATGATGATGCCGTAAACCCCCAGCGAGCTGATCGCCAGAATGTAGAGGATACCGACGTTCAGATCAGCAATCACCCAGCCCGGAGCGAACGGGATCACGGCCCAGGCGATGAAGGCCAGGATGAAGGTGATCAGCGGGGCGAGAAGGAAGACGACCTTGTCCGAACCGGACGGGACGACGATCTCCTTCAGCACGAACTTGAAGAAGTCCGCGAAGGATTGCAGCAGGCCGAAGGGCCCAACCACGTTGGGACCCTTGCGCAGCTGGACACCGGCCCAGATCTTGCGGTCGGCCAGCAGCAGGAAAGCCAGCGAGATCAGGATGGCCACGGTGACCAGCAGGATCCCGCCAACGGTGATCAGGGTCCAGCCGACCGGAGTAGCCCAGAAAGAAGTCACAGCGTCCATGTCTTACTCCGCCGCCAGGGCGACCGACGTGACCCGCTCGCGGGACAGTTCGGCCATGGTTTC
>DLIT01000153.1:0-1508 GCA_002483865.1 Brevundimonas sp. UBA7635 | reverse complement strand
GCCACGTCGAACGCCGCCGACGGAGCCAGGTAGTCGATGCGCCCGAAGCTCGGCACGTCCGCCATCAGCTTGGTGCGCAGCTGCTCCAGGGTATCGAACGGCAGCTTGTGGCCCACGCGTTCCGACAGGGCACGAATGATGGCCCAGTCTTCCTTGGCCTCACCCTTGGGGAAGACCACGCGTTCCGCCATCTGCACGCGACCTTCAAGGTTCACGTACAGACCTGACTTCTCGGTATAGGCCGCGCCCGGCAGGATGACGTCAGCGCCATGGGCACCACGGTCGCCGTGCGAACCCAGATAGACGCGGAAGACGTCCGAACCGCCCGAGTTGATCTCGTCGGCACCCAGCAGGAACAGAACGTCCAGAGCGCCCGGCTTGACCATGTCGAGGGCCGACAGACCGCCCTCAGCAGGCACGAAGCCCATGTCCAGACCGGCAACACGCGAAGCAGCAGTGTGCAGGATGTTGAAGCCGTTCCAGCCATCCTTGACTGCGCCGACCTTCTTGGCCAGAGCGCCAGCAGCGTTCAGGACTGCCGCGCCCTGCTCGCCCGTGATGGCCGCGCCACCCAGGATGATGGCGGGACGCTCGGCCTTGGTCAGGAACTCGATGGCCGCCTTGGGCAGCTTGGCCAGAGTAGCCGCGCCCGCGCCCAGATAGGCATAGTCATAGGTCAGGTCGGCCTGCTCGCCGATCACGCCGATTTCCACGTCGCCCTTCAGCCAGGCCTTGCGGATACGGGCGTTCAGCAGCGGGGCCTCGACGCGCGGATTGGTGCCGATCAGCAGAATAGCGTCTGCGTTTTCAATGCCTTGGATCGAAGTGTTGAAGAGATAGCTCTCACGCACTTCGTTGGTCAGGGCCGCGCCATCTTGGCGGCAGTCTGTGTTGGCCGAGCCCAGTGCGCGGAACAGGTCCAGCACAGCCTTCATGGATTCTGCGTCTTGCAGATCGCCTGCAATCGCGCCGATGCGGCCAGCCGAAGTGGACTTCAGCTTTTCAGCCACAACATTAAGAGCCTCGTCCCAGGTGGCTGGGCGCAGCTTGCCGTTCTCGCGAACCCACGGACGGTCCAGGCGACGGTTCTGCAGGCCATCCACGGCATAACGCGAACGGTCCGACAGCCACTCCTCGTTGATCCCCTCGTTCACGCGCGGCAGAACGCGCATGACCTCGGCCCCGCGTGCGTCAGCGCGGATGTTCGAGCCCAGGGCGTCCATGACGTCGATGGTCTCGGTCTTCTTAAGTTCCCATGGACGATAGTGGTACTGCCACGGACGGTGCGTCAGCGCGCCAACCGGGCACAGGTCGTTGACGTTGCCCGACAGTTCGCTGTCGATGTTCTTTTCCAGATAGGTGGTGATTTCGGCGCTTTCCCCGCGCGAGATCATGCCGATGTCCGGAACGCCCGCCACCTCGGTGATGAAGCGGACGCAACGCGTGCACTGGATGCAGCGCGTCATGAAGGTCTTGACCGTCGGGCCCATGTTCTTTTCTTCGACCGC
>DLIT01000144.1 GCA_002483865.1 Brevundimonas sp. UBA7635 | reverse complement strand
TTCGCCCCTGCCATTGGCGGCAGCCCCCGGCTCGCACAGGGCCGGGCGACCCTCGGCGCAGGGGTTGCAGTGGCCACAGGACGGCATGAAGACCATCACGACATGGTCCCCGACCTCAAGGTCATCGACGCCGGGACCCAGGGCCTCGACCACGCCAGCGGCCTCGTGCCCCAGCGCCATGGGCAGGGGGCGCGGACGGTCGCCATTGATGACACTGAGGTCCGAATGGCACAGGCCCGCCGCCTTGATGACAACCCGGACCTCGCCGGGGCCGGGATCGTCCAGGGTGACCTGCTCGATGCCCAGCGGACGGCTTTCGGCATAGGGGCGGGCGGCCCCCCTTTGGCGCAGCACGGCCGCGCGGGCAGTTATTGGCATGGTCAGACCTCCCATCTGCTGGCAGGTTAGGCGCTTGACGCAGGGGGCGCCAAGAGAGTTGGGGACGCCAAGAGAGCGCGGGTCGGGGAGAGGACATCATGGGCGAACGGCAAAGAGGCCGACGCGGGGACTATGTTCAGTTCGTGCCGCTGACGACGCGGTGGGCCGACAATGACGTCTATGGCCATATCAACAATGTGGCCTACTACGCCTTCATCGACACGGCGGTGAACCAGCTGCTGATCGGGCAGGGCCTGCTGGACGTGACAGGTTCGCCGGTCATCGGCGTGGCGGCGGAATCAGGCTGTCGCTATCACGCCTCGGCGGCCTATCCCGATGTCATCCATGCGGGAGTCAGGGTCGGGCGGCTGGGCTCGTCCAGCATCCGCTATGAGGTCGGGCTGTTCCGCAATGACGAGGATGAAGCCGTGGCCGAGGGCCATTTCATTCATGTCATGGTTGCCCGCGACACCATGCGGCCCCAGCCCTTGCCAGGGGCCCTGAGGCAATTCCTGGAAAGCCTGATGCGTTAAGGAACGCCCCGCTGGACCGGGTCAGTCGCGGTCGTAAAGACGCAGGAGGGCCATGGCACCCACGGCGGTCAGAGCCCCCAGGGTAAAGGCGGCGACCAGGGATCCTGTGGCGGCAGCGGTCGAAACGGTGACCGGGCGTTTGGCATAGTACTGGACGATTTCCCCGGCATTGGGATCGTGGATACCCTCGTCGTAGGCCTCGTCCAGATAGGTGTCTTCAGCAGCCATTCTTGTCTCCCTGGTACAGTCTGCGCTTAAGTCCCGGCACAGTCGGGCAGTTCCCTGTCGTGACAGAGGTTCGCGTATCCAGTAAAGGGCGCGCCTCACGTTTAGGAAATCTGGCAGCGAGAGTCATGGCAGGCCACTCGAAATTCAAGAACATCATGCACCGCAAGGGCCGCGCTGATGCCCAGCGGTCGAAACTGTTCTCCAAGCTTTCGCGCGACATCACGGTTGCCGCCAAGTCGGGCCTGCCTGACCCGGCCGGTAATCCCCGCCTGCGCCTGGCGATCAACAACGCCAAGGCTGAAAGCCTGCCCAAGGATGTGATCCAGCGGGCCATCAACAAGGCTTCGGGCGGCGACGTCGATACGATGGAGGAAGTCCGCTATGAGGGTCGTGGCCCTGGCGGCGTGGGCATCATCGTGGAAGCCCTGACCGACAACCGCAACCGCGCGGCCTCGAACATCGGCACGGCCTTCAAGAAGAATGGTGGCGCGCTGAGCGAGATGAACTCGGTCGCCTTCATGTGGGACAAGGTCGGCAAGATCGTCTATCCGGCCGAGGCTGGGACCGAAGACGCCATCATGGAAGCCGCCATCGAGGCCGGGGCCATGGACGTCGAAAGCGACCTGGAAAAGCCGGACCAGTATGAAGATGCGCCGGGCCACACCATCTGGACCGCCTATGAGGACCTGAACGAGGTGGCCGAGGCCATGTCCAAGGTCCTGGGCGACCCGAAATCCACGGCTATCGTCTGGAAGCCCCAGTCGGAAGTGCCGGTGACGGGCGAGGCCGTGGGCACCCTGTTCAAACTGCTGGATGCCCTGGACGCCGAGGACGACGTCCAGGCGGTCTATTCCAACGAGGACGTCTCGGACGAAGACGCGGCGAAGTACGCCGGTTAAGGCCGAACACCTTCAGCCCTGGCGGTGTCGTCTCTGGATGAAGATAGAGCCGATGCGGTCAGGGTGAAGCCAGGCTGGGGGGAACCTGTGAGGGAGGGGGCGGATTAAGTCCGTCTGACGACCTGACCGGAGACCGACATGGACATCTGCCAACTGATCCTTGACGACCATGCCGAACAGCGCCGCCTGTTCGGGCAGATCGAAGAGATTGATCCGCGGCAGACCGAGGCCCTGACGGCCATCTGGGGGCGACTGTCGGACTTTCTTGAGGCCCACGCCGAGGCCGAGGAACAGCACTTCTATCCCGCCCTGCTGAAAAAGGGTGAAGGGGCTAATGATGCCGATGACGGCACGGTCGAGGGTGAGACCGAGGACGCCATCAAGGACCACAACAAGCTGCGCGATGCCGTCAGGGCCGTGGACCGCCACCCGGTCGGCTCGCCCGCCTGGTTCGAGGCCGTGGGCGAGGCCAATGTCATCAACTCCAAGCACATGGCCGAGGAGGAGCGTCAGGGCCTGACGGACTTTCGCCTGAACGCCGGACTTGAGGTGCGCCACCGGCTGGGCGTGGCCTTTGCCGCCTTTGTCGCGCAGCATGTGACAGGCGTGACCCCGGTCAATAAGAACCCCGAAGCCTATGTTGAACGTCATGGCTGAGGACGACGAGCGCCCCGTCCTGCCCGGCTCCGGTGCCCCGCCGATCGAGGGGCGCTCGTGGCTGTGGGTCAAGATTGCGGTCTGGGCGGTGGTTGTGCTGCTTCTGATCCTGCTGGCCGCCTTCGTGGCGCGGGTTGTGGCGGGCTAGAGCATGGAAATCGCACCTCTGGGACCGATGGTCCTTCCGTTGGTCGGGGCCATTGTGGCGGGCGGTCTGATCGGATTTGAGCGGGAATGGCGCGGCCGCGCGGCCGGGTTCCGCACCCACATCCTGGTCAGCCTGGCTTCGGCCCTTTTGATGCTGGCGGCGATGAATCAGGTCGACTGGGCCTTCAGCGTCCTGCCCAATGACAACATCATGACCGACCCTACCCGCATGGCCCATGGGGTGCTGACCGGCATCGGCTTCCTGTGCGCCGGGGTCATCTATCGGGCCGGGTTCTCGATCCACGGCCTGACGACGGCGGCCACCCTGTGGATCACATCGGCCATCGGCCTGCTGTTCGGGGCGGGGCTGTTTACCCTGGGCGTGGTGGGAACCGTGACCACGGTCGTCATCCTGGTCGCCTTGAGGGTCATCACCATGGTCACGCCGCGCAAGGTGCTGACCGATGTGGTGATCGGCTGGCGGCGCGAAGGCCCCTCGCCAGAATCCGAGGTCGAGGCCGCGCTGAAGACCGTTGATCCCGACACCTGCCACGATCGCTTTGAACTGTGCGAAGGCGGGGCGGTGATCCGACGCAGCTGGCGCATCAAGTCGGCCAGCGAAACCGATCTCAAGCGCCTGTCCGAGCAGTTATGTGCCCTGCCCGGTGTGTGCAGCTTCAGCCTGGATCCGCGAGACGATTAGGATTGTCTTCTCTCCCAGGCGGAGAAGGGGCGGCCAGGCAGGGGAGAGGGTGTGAAGTTCGGCCTCGGTCATTGTTCGCTAACCCGGATTGGGGCATGACTGGAACGAATGACGAACGTGACGACCCGAATCCTGGGGCTGGACCCCGGCCTGCGACGCACCGGCTGGGGTGTGATCGAAAGCGAGGGCAGCCGCCTGCGCTGGATCGCCCACGGCGTGGTGACGCCGCCGGAAAAAGCCCCCTTCAGCGAACGCCTGCTGCACCTGTTGACCGAGGTCGGGGCGGTGTGCCGTGCCCACGCCTGTGATGAAGCGGCCATCGAGGAGGTCTTCGTCAACATGAACGGGGCCTCGACGCTGAAGTTGGGCCAGGCACGGGCGGCGGTCATGCTGGCCCCGGC
>DLIT01000067.1:824-7847 GCA_002483865.1 Brevundimonas sp. UBA7635 | reverse complement strand
GATAATCCTTCATCCGCTCTCGAAGGCCCTTCTTATCGATCTTGCCCGTCGCACCCAAAGGAATTTCGGGCACGAAAACAACGTCGTCCGGCATCCACCACTTGGCGATCTTGCCCTCCAGGAAGTCCAGGTGTTCCTGCTTGTTCTCATCCTCGCCTTCCTTCAGCTTGATCAGCAGAACCGGGCGCTCGTCCCATTTCGGGTGATGAGCACCGATCACGGCGGCCAGGGCGACCTTGGGATGGCCCACGGCGATATTCTCGATCTCGATCGAGCTGATCCACTCGCCGCCCGACTTGATCACGTCCTTGGCCCGGTCAGTGATCTGCATGTAGCCGTATTCGTCGATGGTCGAGACGTCGCCGGTGTCGAAGAAACCCTCCTCGTCCTGAATCGAGGTTTCTTCCTCGCGGAAATAGGCCCGTGCCACCGTCGGCCCCTTGACCATCAGACGGCCAAAGGTCTGGCCGTCATGCGGCAGGGTGCGGCCTTCATAGTCCTTCAGCTTCATCTCGACGCCCAGCGGGGGAATGCCCTGCTTGATGCGCTGCTTGATCTGCGCGTCAAAGGTCCAGTCGTTCATCTCGGGCATCAGCCCCGAAACCGTGCCGATGGGCGAGGTTTCGGTCATGCCCCAGCCCTGGACCACCTCGACGCCGAACTCGTCATGGAAGATGCGGATGAGGGCTTCGGGCACCGCTGCCCCCCCGATCAGCACCCGCCTGACGGTAGATAGCTTCAGGTCGTTCTCGCGCATGTGCTGCAGCAGGCCCTGCCAGACGGTCGGCACCGCGGCACTGAAGGTCACGCCCTCAGTCTCCAGCAGCTCATAGATGGCCGCTCCGTCCATCCGAGCCCCCGGCATGACCAGCTTGGCGCCGGCCGCCGGGCCCGAGAAGGCAATGCCCCAGGCATTGGCATGAAACATCGGCACGACCGGCAGGATGACCTCGTGCGGGGTTGCGCCCAGCACCGTGGCCTGCGAGCCCAGCAGAGTGTGCAAGAAGTTGGAGCGGTGCGAATACAGCACGCCCTTGGGATTGCCCGTCGTGCCCGAGGTATAGCAAAGGCCGCAGGCGGTCTGTTCGTCGAAACCACCCCAGGTCACATCCTCGGACGACTGGGCCAGTACCTCCTCATACGAATCAACAACCTTTAGCTGCGACTGTGGCAAATGGTCCCTGTCCGCCAGGACAACGACGCGCTCGACCGCCGGGCAGTGGGGCAGGATCGCATCCAGCAAAGGCACAAAGGTGATGTCGGTGAAGATGATCCGGTCACCAGCGTGATTGATGATATAGATCAGCTGGTCGGGGAAAAGTCGGGGGTTCAGGGTATGGCAGATCGCGCCGATCCCCATGATCCCATACCAGGTCTCAATATGGTCTGCGGTGTTCCATGCCAGGGTCGCGACGCGATCTCCGGGCTGAATGCCCCAGGCTTTCAAAGCACTTGAAACGCGCTTCGCGCGTCCGTGTATGGCTCCATAGGTAGTCCGTTCGATCGGCCCCTCGACCGACCGGGTCACCACTTCGCCTCCTGGATGCCAGTTTTTGGCGTGGTCCAGTATCTTGTCGACCGTCAGCGGCCAGTCCTGCATCAATCCCTGCATCGTCTTCCCTTTGCGTGCTCCCATTCGGGTGCGGGGAGCTTGGAGACGACGCTATCAGTCGAATCATGAATTTCAACGGGCGATGGCATGGCACAGTGCCCCCTGAAATCGTCATATTTGCTACCTAGGAAGAATAGCCTCGCTTGAACGCAACCTGTAGTATCAGCCTCCCACGGACCCGGAGCTCGCCCATGACCATCCTTATTGCCATCACGGGAGGATCGGGCTCAGGCAAGAGCACCCTGGCAGAGGCGCTTGTCGACAGCCTGCCCGAAGGTGTGGCCAGCCTGATGCGTGAGGATTCCTATTACCGCGATGCGGCCAGCGTGCCTGGCTTTGACGCAGCTACCCATGACTTCGACGACGTGGCTGCCCGCGATCACGACCTGCTGATCGAGCACCTGACCCTGCTGAAACAGGGCCAGTCCATCGAAGCCCCGCTCTATTCCTTTATCCACCACGGGCGTGATCCGGGCGGCGAGCCCATCCCGGCGGCCGAGGTCATTATTGTCGAGGGCACCCATGTCTTGTGCACCTCGGCCCTGACCGCCCTGTTCGACATCAAGGTCTTTGTCGACACCCCTGCCGACATCCGCTTCATCCGCCGCCTGCTGCGCGATCAGAATGAGCGCGGACGAACGGCGCAATCGGTCATTCATCAATATCTGCTGACGGTTCGTCCGGGTCACGAGCGGCTTACGGAACCTTCTCGCACCCACGCGGATTTTATTGTGGCTGACGCAACCGCAGCAGTTCGGCTTGAAGATCCCCAAGCCGTCACTCGACTTGCTGCGCCCCTTTTAGCGCATCCTCTACTGTCCCAATGGCGAAAATAGATAGTTTACAAACCATAACGCCGTTACCGTTGCAATATTCAGGTAATCGAGGCAGTCTTTCTACCAACCGGGAAGGCTGACATGACCAATTTGGTCCACGATTTAAAAGACCCTAGACGAGCGACAATCGTCCGACAGGCCAGACAGCACTTCGTTACGCACGGGTTTACCGCCACGCGCATGGAACCCGTAGCCCGGGAATCGGGCGTATCTACAGCAACGCTTTACGGTTTCTTTGAAAGCAAAACTGCGCTGTTCGAGGCAGTACTCAATGCCGCCACGGAAGAGATTTCGGAAAGGTTGGAAGCCCTGCCGACCGAGACCGGGTCTGTTCAGGATCGCCTGAACGCCCTTCTGGCCTTTTACGCCGAATTCCTCAGCAACGAGGATGTTCAGGCCGTATTCCGCCTGGTCCTGGCCGAGCGTCATCGGTTTGTCGATGTGTCATCCCGCTTCTTCGAACGCGGCCGAAATCGCTTCGGCGCTTCCCTGATCGCCCTGATCAAGAAGCTGGACAAATCGGGCGACCTGAAGGTCAAGAACAGCACTGTCGCCGCAGGTCAACTGATGGGCATGATCGAACATTCGATCTTTTTCCTCCCCCTTATCGACGATGAGGAAGCAGACACAAACCGTTCGCCCCAGCAGATCGCCGAGGATGCGGTTGAAACCTTCCTGGCTCGTTACAAGGCCTGATCTGGTCCCGTCACTTACCCTTCTATCTCAGGATCAGGGCCACAGGCGCAGGCGCGTCCAGCCCTCGGCCTGACGGTCGAACCTCAGCCGGTCATGCAGTCTGAAAGCCCGATCACGCCAAAATTCGATCGACTGAGGCAGGACCCGCCAGCCCGACCAGTGGGCGGGGCGCAGGACTTCCTGTCCCTCAAACTCGGCCGTCTTCGCCGCGACGCGCGCCTCCAGGGTCGCGCGGCTGTCCAGCGGACGCGACTGATCCGACACCCAGGCCCCAATCCGGCTCTCACGCGCGCGGCTGGCGAAATAGGCATCCGCTTCGGCCGCGCTGACCGGCTCGACCTGACCGCGAATCCGCACCTGGCGATGCAGGCTTTTCCAGTGGAACAGCAGGGCCGCAGACGGCTGGTCCGCGAGTTGCATCCCCTTGGCGCTTTCCTGGTTGGAGTAGAAGGTAAAGCCGCGCTGATCGACGTCCTTCAACAGGACCATGCGCGCATCGGGCATTCCTGCCCGGTCCACCGTCGCCAGGCACAGGGCATTGGCGTCGTTCAACTCTGACGCCTTGGCCTCTTCCAGCCAGTCGATGAACAGGGCGATCGGGTCCGTGCGCTCGAATACCGTCTCGTCGGCATTGGCGGCCAGGCGCGCGGCATAGTCTTCGGCTGAGGGACTGGGCGGGATAACCGGGTCTGTCATGGCGGGACCCTAACACCGGCAAAACACGGACGCCACGGGCCACACGGTTAACCGGGCCTTGACCATATCGGGCCGAAGCTGGGGCCATGTCCGGTGACGCCCTTCATATCGCCCAGGCCCGCTCCCTGCTGGGCCTGTCGACGCCGTTCACGCCCCAGGCCCTGAGCGCGGCCTTCCGCGTCGCCGTCAAGGCTGCGCGCCCCGACCTACCGGGCGGAGACGTGGACCGGTTCCGTCAGGTGATTGACGCCTATCACCTGTTGCAGAACCAGCCCCTGCCCCTGCCCCTGCCCCTTCCCCTGCCGAAAGCATCCCCTCCATCGACGATGTTCTGGGCAATCTTGAGAACATCTCCCCCTTTAACCTTGTCTATGTTTTCCAGCAGTATTGGGACGCTGGCGACAAGCTGAAGGCAGCCTTCTGGTTTTATATCTGGCAATTGCGCACCGGCCCTTGGGCAGAACTGGATCCCGAAACCGCTCAGGTACGCGCAGCGCTGAACCAGCAAGCGGGCATGGCCATCAATGGCTGGCTGGCCGCCGATCCTGAGCTGATGATCGAGGTCGCACAGCGCGCATCGGGCTATGAAGCGAAACTGCCGCTTTGGTCGCGCCGCCCCGATGGAATCGCCGAGGATTTCTGGATTAATACGATCGCACAGCACCGTGCGGCCTATGCGGCTGAAATGGCGGACACTTTCGCAACCACGACACCGGACCAGATCCGCACCCTTCGCGCAGAAGCTGGCATGCCGGTCGGCACTCCGGCTGACCTCGGCGCGCCGCTGCCCGACGACTGGCGCTGAGCGCGGACACAAAACTTTATATTTCTCTCGTCGTTTTTCGATGAACCATTCTCTGCTGAACACAGTTCACCAACGCGGCCTATCCTAGCGCATCCGGATGTGGGTGACGCGCCGCGGGGAGTAACTGTATGAAAATGTCTATCCGTTCGAAGACGGCCATGGTTTCGGCGTGTGCGTCAGCGCTGCTGCTGGCAGCGTGTGGCAATTCCGGTGAAGCGCCTGCAGCGGGTGAACAAGCTTCCGCTTCTGCAAACGTCGAAGCGACGGCAGAAGTCGGCGAGAAGTTTTCGAACTATGCCACCGGCTTCAACGAACTGATCAGCACCTTCGGCGTCGCCTATCAGTACGACCGCTATCAGACCATGAACGTGGCCTCGGCCCAGCCGACCGCGACCTTGAACTTCCCGTCGCAAAGCTCCGTGCTTGAGCGCGCCTTGACCAGCCTGAAGGCCGGTCGCGCGGTTAACGCGGGCAATCAGGTCGCCAGCGCAGATGCTGCTGCAGACAAGCTGATCCAGAACCTCGAAGGTTTGCTGGCCAAGTACAAGGAGCTGGGTCCTTACTACGAGACCCGCGCCTACCGTGACGACGCCCTGGCCAAGGGCAAGGCCGCAGATGCCGAAATGAAGTCCCTGTTCGAAGCGACCCTCAAATCGATTGATGAGCTGGACGTTGTTCTGACCGAACAGGACCGTGCCCAAAGCGCCCAGCGTATCGAAGCCCTGCGCAAGGCCGGTGAGGACAACGCCGCCAACCTGCTGCAAGCGACTTCGCGCGCCGAACTGCTGGTCTCCAAGGCAGGCCAAGGCGATTTCGCCGCCGGCGACACCCTCGTGACCCAACTGGAAGCCGATCTGGCCAAGCTTCGTGAATCTTCGGCCAAGATGGACGACGGCGACATGAACAAGTCCTGGTACACCTCGATCGTCACCAACCTGACCTCGCTGATCGGCCAGTACCGCGACACCAAGCAAAGCCCCAGCGACAGCAACCAGGAAGCGTTGATCAACAACTACAACCAAGTGGTCAACGACATGAACCGCATCCAGATGCCTGGCTAAGCCCGCGCACGGCGATATCTCAGGAAAGCCCCGATGACCGTTTATCGGGGCTTTTTCTATGCCCCCGTTCCGGCCTAGACTGTTGGCGTTGTCGCCTGTTGGAGGGGCTTTATGCGACAGGTCATGCTGGCGGCTGTGATGGCCGCGTTAATGTCGAGTCCTGCTATGTCTGATACCCGCCCGATCACCAATATCGCCCCATGGGATCAGGACTTCCTGCCGCCGGTACCGCAGTGGAATGGCGCCTCGCGCGCCCTGTTGCGACCGGCCAGCGATGAATGGGCCTCGGGTTTCGAGCAAGACGCCGAGCTGAACTTCAGCCCCAACTATGCCGACACCCGCGCATGGTTCGACCGTCTGGATGCGGCATCCGACCTGATCCGCATTGAAAGCTTTGGCACCTCGCCGGAGGGCCGCGACATCTATGCCGTCATCGCCTCCAAGGATGGCGCGCAGTTCGATCCGAACAAGCCGGTCGTGCTGGTGCAGGCCGGTATCCACCCGGGCGAGATTGACGGCAAGGACGCGGGCATGATGCTGCTGCGCGACATGGCCTTCTACGGCAAGGACCACCTGCTGGACCGCGCCAATCTGATCCTGATCCCCATTCTCAGCGTCGATGGCCATGAGCGCGCCAGCGCCTATTCACGCCCCAACCAGCGCGGCCCGCGCATTCAGGGCTGGCGCAACACCGGCACCAACCAGAACCTGAACCGCGACTTCATGAAGCTGGATCAGGCCGAGATGCAGGCCGTCNNCCGAGATGCGCGCCGTGCGCGGCCTGATCCTGAAGTACAATCCCGATCTTTACGTGGACGTGCACGTCACCGACGGCATGGACTATCAGTACGACGTCACCTTCGGCTTTACCGGTGAGGACGACACCTTTGCCCGCTCGCCCGCCATTGCCAAATGGCTGAACGACAGCTTCAAGCCGCCGATCTACAAGGCGCTGGAAGATAACGGCCACATCCCCGGCGAACTGNNCGACGGCGGTCTGGGCGAGCGTTTCTCCAATGGCTGGGGCGATGCGGCCCACATCCCCACCATCCTGATCGAGAACCACAGCCTCAAGCCGCACGATCAGCGCGTGCTGGGCACCTATGTCTTCATCGAAGAAGCGCTAAAGGTCATGGCCGAGCGCGTGGACGATGTCCGCGCCGCTATCGCTGCCGACCGCGCCCTGCGCCCACAGGTCATTCCGACCAATTTCGTCGAGGTCGAAGAGCCGACCGAGATCGTGCCCTTCAAGGGCATCAAATACGAAATGTACGAAAGTGCCGCCTCGGGCCGCAAGGAAATCCGCTGGCTGGGCCA
>DLIT01000067.1:429-797 GCA_002483865.1 Brevundimonas sp. UBA7635 | reverse complement strand
CGGGAACTGAAGCGTCCGAAAGCCTATTGGGTGCCCGCCTACCGCGCCGACATCATCGAGCGCCTTCAGGCTTCGGGCGTGGAAATGACCCGCATCGACACCCCGACCGAGGTGGACGTCACCCTGCTGCGCCTGCAACGCCCGCAAATGTCCCAGCGCGCCAATGAGGGCCATGTCGAGGTGAAGATCGACGGCGTGACCGAAGAACAAACCCGCTGGACCTTCGCCCCCGGCTCCGTGCGCGTTTCGACCGATCAGCCGCTGGGCGATCTGGTGGTGCTAGCGCTGGAGCCGCAGTCTCGCGAAAGCTATTTCGCGTGGGGTATGTTTCTCGAGGTTCTAAGCCGCGTCGAATATATCGAACCCTA
>DLIT01000067.1:0-420 GCA_002483865.1 Brevundimonas sp. UBA7635 | reverse complement strand
CGTCGAATACATCGAGGCCTACGCCATCGCCCCGCTGGCTGAAAAGATGCTGGCCGCCGATCCGGCGCTGAAGGCCGAGTTCGAGGCCCAACTGGCCGCCGAGCCCGAGTTCGCTGCCAACCCGCACGCGCGTCTGGGCTGGTTCTACCAGCGCACGCCCTTCTATGATCAGCGCCACCTGCTGTATCCCGTCGCCCGCGAGAACTGATGATCCCTTCGACCATCCAGGCTGCAGCCCTCTGGGGCGGACTTCTGATCCTGCTGCTGTTTGTCCTGTCAGGCACAGCAGCAGGTCGCCGCCGCCGCCACCGCATCGCCATCGGCGACGGCGGCCAGCCCGATCTGGCCGTTGCCAGCCGCGCCTTTGGCAATGCGGCGGAATATATTCCGGCGGGCCTGTGCGGCCTGATCCTGCTGGCC
>DLIT01000133.1:6451-7344 GCA_002483865.1 Brevundimonas sp. UBA7635 | reverse complement strand
AAGGTGCGCAGGTTTTCCAGTGACAGGCGCACTCCGGCCTCCTCGGCTACGCATTCGGCCTGGTCGGCGGGGTGGTCGGCGATGAAGCGGCGCACATAGGGGGCTGCCTGCTGGACCCAGGGCTCGACAAAGTCGCGGCAGTTGTCGGGCGTGCCGTTCAGCATGGCGTTGACGCCACCACAGCCTGCATGGCCCATGACCACGATCTGCCTGACGCCCAGGACATTGACGCCGAACTCCAGCGCCGCCGAGACGCCGTGCAGCTTGCCATCCGGCTCATAGGGCGGGACCAGGTTGGCGACGTTGCGCACGACGAACAGCTCACCGGGGGCCGTGTCGAAGATCAGGGCCGGATCGGCGCGGCTGTCCGAACAGGCGACGATCAGGGTGTGCGGCTTCTGCCCCTTGGCCAGGGCCTCGTATTCGGCGCGCTCCGACGGCCAGCGGGTCTCGCGGAAGCGATGGTAACCTTGGGTGAGCTTTGTAATCATGATGCGGTTCCTTGCCGCAGGCACAGGCGCACTTCAACCCGCCCTGCCGCCATTTTGTCACCGATGGAAGAAGGCATGGATCCGCTCGGCCAGGGCCTGACTAACGCCGTCGACCTTGACCAGATCCACCACCGAGGCGCGGCTGACGCCCTTGGCCGAGCCAAAGGCGTGCAGCAGGGCCTTCTTGCGGCCGGGGCCGACCCCCTCGATCTCGTCCAGCGGGTTCTTCTTGATGTCCATGCTGCGTCGCTTGGCATGGGCCCCGTTGGCGAAGCGGTGAGCCTCGTCGCGCAGGCGCTGGATGTAATAGAGGGCAGGCGATTTCAGCGGCAGCATGAAGGGCGGCTTGCCCCGCATGAAGAAATGCTCCTTGCCAGCATCGCGGTCCGGCCCCTTGGCCAC
>DLIT01000133.1:5677-6369 GCA_002483865.1 Brevundimonas sp. UBA7635 | reverse complement strand
AGGTCGGGGCGTTCAGTCTCTTCGCCCGCTTCCTCGTCCTTGACCAGCCGGCCAAAGCGGCGGCGCATGACTTCGCGCATCATGCCGTAGTCGTCGCCGGGCGTCAGGTCCTCGCCGCGGATGTTGAACTTGCGATACTGGTTTTTGCGGAATCCTTCCGGCCCCGCCACCACCATGCCGCCCACCGCATTGGTGCCCTGGATGTGGGCGTTGTCGTAGATTTCGATCCGCTCGGGGCGGGCTTCCAGACCAAAGGCCTCGCAGACCTCGTCCAGGATTTTCGACTGGGCCGAGTTTTCGGCCAGCTTGCGGCCCAGAGCCTCGCGTGCATTGGTCAGGGCATGGGTCACCAGGCTGGCCTTGCCGCCGCGCAGGGGGCGGGCAATCTCGACCCGGTGCCCGGCCTTCATCGAAAAGGCTTCCTCCAGCAGCTCCAGTTCGTGCGGGCGCTGATTGGACAGGACGAGCCGCGGGATGGGCTTGTCTTCATAAAACTGGCCCAGGAAGGCCGCCATGATCTCGGCCTCGCTGTCAGCTCGATCCACGCGCGGGAAATAGGCCCGTCCGCCCCAGTTCTGGCCGGCGCGATAGAAGAAGACCTGGACACAGGCCTGGCCCCCCTCGGCGTGCAGGCCAAAAACGTCGGCCTCGGCCACGCTGGCGGCATCGACGCTGTTTTCCATGGCGATGGC
>DLIT01000133.1:0-5645 GCA_002483865.1 Brevundimonas sp. UBA7635 | reverse complement strand
CTGCATCTCCTGCGACAGCCGCCCGATTACCGCGCGCGACTTGCCCCGCAGGAACTGCTCGGCTTCCGTTACCAGGCCGGCATAGTCGTCCAGGCTGATCAGGCCGGTGCAGGGGGCCGAGCACCGCTTGATCTGATAAAGCATGCAGGGCCGGGTCCGCGTCTCATAGACACTGTCGGTGCAGGACCGCAGCAGGAAGGCCTTCTGCAGGGTATTGAGCGTGTGGTTCACCGCCCAGGTCGAGGCGAAGGGGCCGAAGTAGTCGCCCGGGATCGTATGGGCCCCGCGGTGCTTCCTGATCTGGGGCGCGCGGTGATCGCGCCGGATCATCAGTTCGGCAAAGGACTTGTCGTCGCGCAGCAGGACGTTGAAGCGGGGCTTCAGCTTCTTGATGAAGTTGGATTCCAGCAGCAGAGCCTCGGTCTCCGAGGCCGTAACCACCAGCTCCATCGAGCGGGTCTGGCTCACCATCAGGCCAATGCGCTGGGTGTGAAACCGGCCTTGGGCATACTGAAGGATGCGCTTCTTCAGCGACTTGGCCTTGCCGACATAAAGGCAGGTGCCATCCTCCCCATACATCCGATAGACGCCCGGTTTGTCGGGTGCGCGGCGGGCCTCATCGGCGATCAGGGCAGCCGCCGTCAGCGGCAGATCCGTTGCGGAAACATCGGCCACGGTCGGCTCGGGCATAGGGGGGACGGGCGGCTCGTGGGTCATTGCCCCTGATATAGGCCTAGCTGCGACGCACCAGAAGAACACCGCCGATAATCAGCAGGATTCCTCCGATCCGACCCCAACTGATCGGCTGGATCGGAGAGCCAAAGGCTCCGTAGTGATCCAGGATGACGCCCAGGATCAGTTGCCCGGCTACGACCACGGTCAGGGTGGTGCTGACCCCCAGGCGCGGCACGCCCCAGGCGATGCCGGTTACAAACAGGCAGCCGTAAAGCCCGCCCAGCCAGCCCCACCAGGGCACGCCGCGTACCGCCTGGCCATCGGGCTTCACCTGCATGAACAGGGCAATCGCGGCCAGGGCCAGGGTGCCGATGATGAAGGAGACCAGGGCTCCGTTGACCACCGACCCCACACCGACGGACAGGCGGGCATTGGCCGGCCCCTGCAGAGCGGTCAGGGCACCGCCCACGAACAGCAGGATCATGGCAAGCAGGGGACCGTTCAAGGAGTTACCACGCTTCAGATGGGGGTTGATGTCCCAGAACCTCGGCCAGGCGGTCACGCGTGGCCCGTGTGGTATCCGGGGGCAGGGCATCGGGGGCGAACCAGCCTATCTCGGCAATTTCGCCGTGACTGGTCCGTTCCGTCATCTCAAACCCATCGATCAGAAAGAGGGCGACATGGTCGCCGCGAAAGAATTTCTCGTTGGAATGCAGGGAGATCAGACGCGGTCGGCCCTGGACGATCAGGCCTCCTCGCGCATTTCGCGGACCAGGGCCCGATGGGTGGTCTCGCCCCGGTCCACACCGCCGCCAGGCAACCACCAGCCCTCCAGATAGGTGTGCTTGACCAGCAGGACGCGGCCCTCGCCATCGCGGGCCACCCCCCGCACGCCCAGGGTCATGCCGCGGCTCCATCGGGACCAGGCAAAGAAGAAGGGGCGGGTGATGGGCTCGATGCGGGTGCGCCAGGTGGTCATGGCCCAAGGATAGGCTGGCGAACACCGGCTTGAACAGTCGCGGTTTCGCCTCTATGCGTTCGCTTAAACAGGAGCTGTTCCCATGCTGGCCATCGCCATGATCTTCGCCTTCATCGCCATCATCGCCGCCGTCAACTTCTACGAGTTCGGCCGCATTGACTGATCGTCCGGTGGGCCTGCCGCAGGCCACCGGTCAGGGTTGATACAATAATGGCCCCGCCGACGGTCGGGGCCATTATTGTATCAGGCGTCCATGTTCAGGCCGCCAGGCGACTTCGCCTGATGGCGAGGGGCCGCATCTTGCCAGAATGGCAGAAGCGAGGATCAGCCCTACCTTTGTATGAGGGTCCAGCTTCAAGCCGGATTGCTTGACCCGCTCCGACCTCGGCCTATGCTTCGGACAAAGTATGAGGGGCCTGGGCCATTGCGATCATCGGTGACTGAGGCATCCCCATCCGGGGAGTTTGGATGGCATCAGACCAGCGACCACGTGCGTGTCCTGTTGTCGGACGTCGAGGTCCTGGTTCGCATCGGCCTGCATGACTGGGAGCGTCATCCAGAGCGGCCGCAGCGGCTGATCGTCAATGTCGAGATGCTTGCGCCCTGGCCGCTGTCCGACGGAAGCGGCTTTATCAACTATGACGTTGTGCGCGATCACATCGCGTCCTGGCGGGACCGTGACCATGTGGACCTGCTGGAAACCCTGGTCGAGGATCTGATCGGGGTCTGTTTCACCCTGCCAGCGGTCGCGGCCTGTCGCGTGCGGGTCACCAAGCCAGACGTCTTTCCCGAGGCTGCCGGTGCGGGGGTCGAAATCTTCCGCCGCAGGCCATCCTGAGATGGCCACCGTCCCGGAAAAAGTCGTCCTGATCACCGGGGCCGCGCGTCGCGTGGGGGCCGGGCTGGCGCGCGACCTGGCCCGGGCCGGATGGTCGATCGCCATCCATTACCGCAGCGGCCAGGCCGAGGCAGAGGACATGGTGGCAGAGCTTCAGGCCTTGGGCGTGCGGGCAGCAGCCTTTCAGGCGGACCTGAATAAAGCGAGCCAGCGCGCGGGCCTGGTCCCGGCGGTGGTGCGGCATTTTGGGCGTGTCGATGCCCTGATCAATAATGCCAGTCTGTTCGGCTATGACACCCTGTCGACCCTGATCGAGGCGTCGTGGGATGAACATCTGGCCTCCAACCTGACCGCCCCGGTCTTCCTGATCCGCGACTTTGCCTCTGCCGTGGAGGCCAGCGGGCATGAGGGGGTGGTGGTCAATATCCTGGATCACAAGGTCGACAGTCCCAACCCCGACTTCTTTTCCTATACTGCGGGCAAGGTGGGGCTGGCCGGGCTGACCGGGACCCTGGCCCTGGCCCTGGCTCCGCGCATCCGCATCTGCGGCATTTCGCCGGGCCTGATCCTGCGCAGCGGCGACCAGACCGAGGCCGAGTATCAGGCCGCCTGGCGCGACACGCCGCTGGGGCGCGGACCCTCGGTCGAGGATGTGGCCCGCACCGCGCGCTATATCCTGGAGACGCCCAGCCTGACGGGCCAGAACATCACCCTGGATGGCGGAGAAAGCCTGGTCGCCCGCGGCCGGGATGTGGCCTTTGACGGAAAATTTCAGGCCTGACCTGTGGCCCCGGCGGTCTTTACTTCCGCCCGGCCACGGTGTTGATGCGCGAACCTTTCGTGCCCCCTATATGTGAAGCCCGCGCTTTCGGACCCACCTGACGCCCATGCCCCTTGTCCAGTTCACCCGCCGCTTTTCGATGGCGCACCGGCTGATCGCCGATGCGACGTCCCGGTGTGCCGTGCCGCATGGGCATAATGAGTTTGTCAGGGTGACGCTGGAGCCGACGGCCGAGATCGACTTCGGCGAATCCAACTATGCGGCCTCCTTTGCCCGGCTGAAGAGCCGCTGGCACGGCTTTGTTGACCGCAGCCTGGACCATGCCTTCCAGTTGAACCTGGACGATCCCCTGCTGGGCTTCTTCCAGCAGCATGAGCCGCATCGCCTCAACCAGGTCCTGACCATCGACGGCGATCCGACGACCGAGGCCCTGGTCATCGCCCTGTGGCGCAAGCTGGAGGCTATCCTGGCGGATGAGGCCCTGCCGTTCCGCCTGGCCGAGCTGGCCATTGAGGAGACGCCGACCAATACCGTTCTCAGCCGGGGCCTAAGTGCGGCCGAGCGGGCCTGGTCGCCGGGTGGTTGGTGCGACCGGCCCGATAACAGCATCAATGACCTTCTGCCTGCGGAGACCTGGGGATGAGCGCCGTCGTGACCCCCATCCCCGGTGCCGAGCCGCGCCGCACAGGGCTGAAAGTCCTGGTGCGTGGCCTGGAGGTCCGGGCCGCCATCGGCGTCTATGACCACGAGCATGGTCGGCTGCAGCCCCTGTTCCTCGATGTCGAGCTGGACCTGGGGGCCGCCCCGGTGCGCGAGTTGTCCGACACCCTGGACTATGACGCCGTGGCCGCCATCGCCCGTGACCTGGCGGCGGGCGAGCATATTGCCCTGGTCGAGACCTTTGCCGAGCGCGTGGCCCTGGCCTGCTTCGACCACCCCCGCGTCCAGGCCGTCCGCGTCCGGGTCGAGAAGCCCGGTGCCATCGCCGCCGCTGCTGCCGCAGGCTGCGAAGTCACTTATTGCCGATAAAGCCGTTGCGCGGCCTCGTGCCTGCCGCCATTCTCGGCCCCTGAATGAGGCTCTGATGCATCCGTCCGCCGACACACGCTCCCGCCCCATGGCTGTCTCGTCCGAGTTGGCGAGCCTTTATGCCACCTATGCCCTGATCCTTTTCGCGGTTCCCACGTTTGGAGTGGCAGCGGCCATCGGTCTGCTGAGACTGTGGACCAAGGCCCTGCCGACGGATCCGGTGGCCTGCAGCCACTTCCGGTTTCAGCGACGGACCCTGATTGCCGCCGTGGCATCGGTGGTTCTTGGCGGTCTGCTGATCATGGTTGGCGTGGGTGTCTTTGTCCTGTTTGCCATGGCGGTATGGACCCTGGTCCGTGGCACGCTGGGGCTGCAAAGCCTTCTGCTGGGGCAGGCGATCCGCCAGCCCGACCGATTGTTCTACTGAGGAGAGGCCTTCGATGGATCACCTGAACCCGAGCACGACGCGCGAAGACGAGGGCCGGGTTGCGGCCATCGCGGTCTGGGGCCTGTATCTGCTGTCGATCCCCAGTGCCAACATCCTGGTCATCATCGGCCTGCTGGTCGCCTATGCCACGCGCGGCAACGCCACGGGCCTGGCCTATCAGCATATCGAGGAGCAGATCCGCCTGTTCTGGTCCATCTTCTGGTGGAGCGCGGCCCTGTGGGTCTGCATCGCCATCAGCTTCATCGCCTCCTTCGTGCTGATCGGCATCCCCTTCCTGATGCTGTTCGGCTTCCTGCTGCTGCTGGTGTCGATCTGGTTCACGGTCAAGAGCGCCCTTGGGCTGCTGAACCTGCTGAACAACCGTCCCGCCTAGACAAGGAGTTCGTCCATGTCCGCCTTTGAAGACATTGCCGCCGAGAACCGTTTCCAGCAGGGCTATGCTGCCGGGGACGGGTCTGAACGTCTGGTCTTCTGTGACTATGCGGTCCAGGGCCAGACCCGGGTCCTGCTTCATGTCGAGGCGCACCCCGCCCTGCGCGGCACCGGGGCAGCCGGGCGGTTCATGCAGGCCCTGGCCGATCATGGCCGGGCGGAAGGACTGAAGTTCGCCCCGCGCTGTTCCTATGCCGTGGTCTGGTTCCAGCGCCACAGGGACCAGCAGGATCTACTGGCCTAGGTCTCAGACCTGGCTCTTGACCACGATGGCCTTCATCGTCTCGGCCTTGGCGGGCAGGTCCTGCACCAGACGGGCGGCCAGTTCACGCGCCCCGACCGGATAGGCCTCGCCCCCCTCGGCGATTTCACGCGCCATGTCCGCCGCCTTGACCAGGGCCGCTTCCAAGGCCTCGACCTGCTCCAGCGCCAGGGCGCGCGCCTCGGCCTGCAGGCGCTTGAC
>DLIT01000132.1:31385-36368 GCA_002483865.1 Brevundimonas sp. UBA7635 | reverse complement strand
GTTGCGGGCGACATTGCCCACCCCGCCCGGCATGGCCACGGTGCGGCGTGCCTTCAGCACGGGGATGGGAGCCTCGGGCGAGATGCGGCTGACCTCGCCATAGACAAAGCGGTCCAGCATCAGGTCGCCGACGCAGGCGACCGTCAGCCCGCGCACCCGGTCCAGCAGGCCCTGCAGTGCGTCCAGATCCAGTGAGCGTTCAGCCATGACCCGGCGTCAGGCTCAGGCGCCGAGCTGGCGGGTCTTGACGCCCAGCTTGATGGCCAGGTCGTCGAAGGCGATCAGTTCCGATGCCAGGGCTTCAAACTGGTTCAGCGGCACCATGTTCGGGCCGTCCGACGGCGCATTGTCCGGGTCTTCGTGCGTCTCGATGAAGACGGCATCGACACCGACCGAGACGGCGGCGCGCGCCAGGACCGGCACGAACTCGCGCTGGCCACCCGAGGACGTGCCCTGCCCGCCCGGCTGCTGGACGCTGTGGGTCGCATCGAACACGACCGGGCAGCCGATCTCGCGCATGACGGCCAGGCCGCGCATGTCGCTGACCAGGGTGTTGTAGCCAAAGCTGGCCCCACGCTCGCAGGCCATGACATTGGGATTGCCCGCGCCCGACACCTTGGCGATGACGTTCTTCATGTCCCAGGGAGCCAGGAACTGGCCCTTCTTGATGTTGATCGCCTTGCCCGTCGCGGCGGCGGCCAGCAGCAGGTCGGTCTGGCGGCACAGGAAGGCCGGGATCTGCAGCACATCGACAGCCTCGGCCACGCCCGCGCACTGGGCCTCGGAGTGGACGTCGGTCAGGGTCGGCAGGTCGTAGGTGGCCTTGATCTCCTGGAAGATCGGCAAGGCTGCCTCCAGGCCGATGCCGCGGGCCGCAGTGGCGCTGGTGCGGTTGGCCTTGTCAAAGCTGGTCTTGTAGATGATGCCGACGTCCAGGCGGTCACCGATTTCCTTCAGCTGGTGCGCGGTTTCCAGCGCGTGCTGGCGGCTCTGCATCTGGCAGGGACCGGCGATGAAGGCGATGCGACGGCCGCCGCCGATCACGACGGGCTTCTTGAGACCTTCGGTCAGTTCGATGACGGCGTTGGGACGGTTCACGATGGCGCTTTCGAATGTTTGAACTGTGGTTACAGCCACTTCTGCCGTAACTCTGAGTCCGACAGGTGGCATCGGACTTCTCGTTTCGCAACCTACAGCCCGACTCGCACTGTGACCACGTCCTTTTGCCAAGCTGGAGCGACCACATGGCCCAGACCTTAGAAAGCCCCCTGATCTCGACCCAGGAATTGAGCCAGCTGATCGGGATCTCCGACCTGAAGATCATCGACGCCAGCTGGTGGATGGATGGTCGTGACGCGCGCGCTGACCATGAGCATGAACGCCTGCCTGGCTCGGTCTTCTTTGACCTGGATGCCATATCGGACCGATCCAGCCCCTATCCCCACATGCTGCCCACGCCGGAAGCCTTTGCCGAGGCGGTTGGCCAGCTGGGCATTGCTGATACCGATGACATCGTCGTCTATGACAGCCAGGGCCTGTTTTCGGCCGCGCGCGTCTGGTGGACCTTTGCTATCATGGGCGCTGAACGGGTGCGGGTTCTGGATGGCGGCCTGCCCAAATGGAAGGCCGAAGCGCGTCGCGTTGAAAACGGCGCAGTTCCGCCGGTCGTTCGGGCTCGTTTCCAGGCCCGCCTCGATGCCAGCCGAGTCGTCACCATCGACCAACTCCGTCAGTCGCTGGATCAAGGCATCACCGTTCTGGACGCCCGCAGTGCGCCCCGCTTTCGCGGCGAGGTGCCGGAGCCACGCCCAGGTCTGCGCCCTGGCCATATGCCGGGGGCCACGAACCTGCCCTTTGGAGCGCTTTTAAACACGGACGGCACCTTCAAACGAGGTGAAGCTCTTCAGGCCGCCTTTGCAGCCGTGGGCTACGAACCGGGCCGTCCGGTGATTACAAGCTGCGGATCAGGCGTGACCGCCGCCATCCTAATCCTGGGCCTGGTGGAGCTGGGCCATGAAGCCCAGCTCTATGATGGCTCGTGGGCCGAATGGGGGAGTCGCGGCGACACCCCTGTAACGACCGGCTAGCCGACGACGACCGGAGCCGTCGGCGCAGCCGGACCCGAGTCCGGCCGATCTTCCTCGCCCCGTGACACGACCGTAGCGACTACCAGATCGCCGGTAACGTTCAGGGTTGTCCGACACATGTCCAGGAAGCGGTCGACGCCCAGAACCAGACCAATGCCTTCAGGCGGCACACCCACCATGGCCAGGATCATGGCGATCACCGGCAGCGACCCGGCCGGGACCCCGGCCGTGCCGATACCGCCAAGAACGCAAACGAACATGACCATGAGTTGCTGGCCAAACGTCAGGTCGATACCAAAGAACTGGGCCAGGAAAAGCACTGTCACCCCTTCAAACAGGGCCGTGCCGTTCTGGTTGGCGGTCGCGCCGACGGTCAGGACAAAACGGGCGATCTTGCGCGGCAGACCCAGCTCTTCTTCAGCCACGCGCAGCGATACCGGAAGACTGGCATTGGACGAAGCGGTCGAGAAAGAGACGACAATAGCCTCGCGGATCGACTTGAAAAACTTGAGGGGGGACATGCCGCCCAAGGTCGCGATGCAGATTGGATAGACCACGAACATATGGATCGCCATGGCACCGATCGCGACGCCAGCAAACGCAGCCAGGCGCGACAGCAGGTCCCAGCCGAAAAGGGCTGCCAGGTTGAACATCAGACAGGCAATAGCGATCGGTGCCAGCCGGATGACGAGGCTGATCAGCTTCATCATCACCTCGAAAAGGCCTTCGATCGTCTTCTGAAGGTGTTCCGTCGCTGGCGTGCGCACCATGACCAGGCCGATGCCGAACAACAGGGCGAAGACCATGACCGGGAGGATCTGGTTCTCAGCTGCAGCGGTAATGACGTTGGACGGTACCAGATCGAGGAAAAAGGCTCCTGCACTGACGCCTTCTGGTGCGCCGCTGATGATGGACTGGGCCCCGCTGCGACCCTGCTCCAGCAGGGAGCGGGCCATGACGGGATCGACCCCGTCGCCGGGACGGAACAGGTTCACCATGCCCAGACCAATCATCACGGCCACTGCGGAAATGAAAATGGTAAAAATCAGGCTCTTGGTGCCCGCGCGTCCCAGGCTCTTGAGATCGCCCATCTCGGCGATGCCGATCACCAGGGCCGAAAACAGGAGGGGCAGCACCAGCATGAACAGCAGACGCAGGAATATCTGTCCAATCGGCCCCGTGATGTTGTCCGTCAGCCACTTGACCCAGGTCGTATCCGCTCCAATGAACAGGTTTACGGCCATCCCCCCCAGCAGGCCGACCGTGAACCCGATCAGCATCAACAGGTGGAGCGGCAGCCCCTTTTTCTTTAATTCCGTCATACTCTCCCCCATCAGCGACCGGACCTGTCCTACCGAATTGGCAGGGCGTAGATCAGGCCACTTGGTTGTGCATTCCACTGGGCATTCAGCCCCCTGGCCAAGTCCAGCGTCGATTGATTGCCGAGGTTCCGCTCAAATATCTCGCCATAGTTTCCGCCGGCGGCGATGGCATCGCGCGCCCAAGTGCGGGACAGGCCAAGCGAAGGACCGAATTCGCCTTCCACGCCTAGCAGTCGGCTCACACGCGGCTCGGCACCCTCTCCGGCCAGCTTGGCGACATTGGCCTTTGTGACCCCCAGTTCTTCCGCAAGGATAAGCGCGTTCAGTGTCCAACGGATCACGGCAGTCCACTGATCATCCCCTCGCCTTACGACAGGGCCCAGAGGCTCCTTGGAAATCACGTCAGGCAATATGACATGCTGCTGCGGTGACGGCAGGGTAGAGCGGGCTGCGGCAAGCGCGGAAATATCAGCCGTCACGGCGTCACATTCTTCCCGGCTATAGGCTTGACGAGCCGCCTCCTCGGTTTCCACGATGACGGGCTTGAATTCGATGCTGCGCGCTCGGAAATAGTCTTCGACATTCAACTCGGTCGTTGACCCTCGCTGTACGCAAACACGCGCCCCGTTCAACTCTACGGCGCTGGCTAGGTTGAGCGACCGGCGCACCATGAAACCCTGACCATCATAATAGTTGATCCCGGCAAAGCTCAGATCGCCCTTGGCGTCGCGGCTCATGGTCCAGGAGGTATTGCGCCACAGCACGTCGACCCTGCCCGTCTTCAAGGCATCGAATCGCGCCTCTGCACTCAACGGCACGAATCTCACCGCATCGGGCGAGCCCAGAACGGCGGCTGCGGTGGCCCGACAGAAATCCACGTCAAATCCCTGCCAGTTGCCGCGATTATCTGGGAAGGCGAAGCCGACCAGACCCAGGTTAACCCCGCAATTCAGCACACCGCGCGCCCGCACAGCCTTCAGCGTCTCGCTGCTGATGTCCATATCCTGGGGCGGAAGCATCCGATCGGCAGCGGGCACGGGCTCAGGCGCACGCACCTCCTCACCACGACTACAGCCACTGATCGCCAGCACCAGAGCCAGTGAAAGTCCCGTCATTGGCCTGATTGGCGACATGGCGTCTTCCTCTCCACTTGCGCCTTTCATTTTAGAGCCGTCTAAAGCCTGATCCGCAACCCGCCGGAGCCAAGATGTCGCGCCTTTCTGATCGCACCCGCCTGATTGCTTCGGCCACGCGCCGTGGCGAAGGCCGTCGCCCGGTCAATCCGCCGCTCGAACGGGCCTCAACCATGCTGAGCGATGATCCCGCCCGGATGCAGGATCCGACAGACGGTCCGGTCTATGGCCTAGACGGCACGGCCGCGGCTCGCGAACTGAAGACAGCCCTGTGTGATCTGGAAGGCGGCACCGCAGCTTTCCTTGTGCCATCGGGACTGGCCTGCGTGACCCTGCCGCTGTTGGCCCTGTTGCGCCCGGGCGACGAGGTCGTCGCCACTGACGCCCTGTATGGACCCACGCGCCGCTTCCTCAACCGATATATGGCGCAGCGGGGCATCA
>DLIT01000132.1:31090-31243 GCA_002483865.1 Brevundimonas sp. UBA7635 | reverse complement strand
CCGCGGGGTGGTAACGGTCATGGACAATACCTGGGCCGCTGGCCTGGCCTTTCGTCCCCTGGCGCACGGGGTGGACGTCAGCGTCCAGGCCCTGACCAAGTATGTCGGCGGCCACTCGGACCTGCTGATGGGAGCCATTGCGGTCGCCGATGC
>DLIT01000132.1:2073-30953 GCA_002483865.1 Brevundimonas sp. UBA7635 | reverse complement strand
CAGATCGCCCGCTGGCTGGAAGGCCGACCAGAGGTATCGCGCGTCCTCTACCCGCCCCTGCCCGGCTCGGTCGGCCACGACCAATGGTCCCGCCACCATGACGGCGGCGCGGCCCTGATCGGGATCGAGATGAAGGGTGGATCTGCCACGGTTGCTCACGCCCTGATGAAACAGTTGGAACTGTTCGGCATGGGCTATTCCTGGGGCGGTTTCGAAAGCCTGATCACCTACGAGACCCCGCAACTGGGCGGCCGTGTCCACCCTCCGGTCATGAACGGAGCCCTGCTGCGAATCCACATCGGCCTGGAATCCCCCTCCGACCTCCTCGCCGACCTGGATCACGGCCTGGCCGCCTGGCGCGCCGCGCTTTGAGCACAGGTTCCAAGGCGTGTCTGGGACTTTTCCACAGGGGCCAACAGCCCCCTCCGGTCGTGCTGGAGGTGGCGCGCCCATCAGGACTCGAACCTGAAACCGTCCGCTTAGAAGGCGGATGCTCTATCCGGTTGAGCTATGGGCGCGCAGGGTTTGCCGCATAGCAGGCCGATCTACGAATGTGAACCACGCGGGCAGCCGATCGCGGGACGGACTTGGGTATAAGTTGTCAACGACATCCAGATGACCGCGCTCCTAGCAGCGCCTGCCACCTACCGCACCACAGAACTTAGAAAACGAACGGTCGCTTCGATCGGTTTTTGGTCCATCTGCCGCTGCGCGTAAATCTCGTAGCTACCGGCGATGAACTCCTCGAGGCTGATCGGATTCTTCGTTATGTTGGGCTTCCTGTTTGTAATCTGGAAGGAGGTCGAACCCTCCCCCCCGAAAGCTCGCGCTAACTCGGGATAGATTGGCCAGACCGTGTCGTCGGCAAGGCCGTCCTCCGCTATATCGGCCTCAGTGCTCCACCCGTCGGTATCCAAGCCTATCTTTTCAGCCAGCTCTTTCGTCAGAAGACTTATGGCCAAGCCTGTCGGATGGTTAACGGTGTGCATGAATGGAACGCTGAAGCTTTCCGTCGAAAGCTTGAATCCGACCTTTTCATGGACCTGGTTAAAGCGAGCCGATGCTTTTGGCAGTTCGTCGAAGTAGCCAAGGCCCTGGTAAACAAACTTATTGAAAAGACGGCCCACCCGCTTCTCGGCCAAACCTAGAACATAGCTCCCCGCCACAATGCGGGAATGGTAAGCGCCAACGGGCGAAGCAAAATCAGCTCCTTTTTCCTTTAGATAAGTGATATCCGGGTGGAATCCTGTAAAGGAAAACATAGGCACTGAAATAAACGACCTAGACCGCCCCCGAAGCCCGCTCGTCCCCAAGACTGGAAAATCATCAGGAAACCACTGAGAAATTACCACGTCGAGAGAAGCAACTTCTTCGTCGACACGCTGGCGATCTTCCTCATATCCGCTGAAATAGCAGCGAACCTCTAGGTCGGGATAGTGGCGCTGAAAACACTTCGTCAGTTCCCTAGCCTGACAATTGCCGATTACCCCGACAATCATTCCGCCAACTCCCGCACAATAAGCTCCTCATCACAAATCACACCATCGATCTCTTCCATCCGTTCGAGATCCTGCTGCGAAATGACCGCAGGCGGGGCCGTGACTGCCGCCTGATCGATCTCATTCTTAGTACCGCTGAGATAGTGCTTTGAGAAAAGCCCCATCACTTTCGCGACCGTTTCCGGCCTCACGCTTCGTTGGTCATGTTCAAATGCGTCGTTGTTGTAATGCGCCGTAACGATCTCATAAGACGGGAAATAGCTTACGAAATCGAATGCTTCCGTCACTTCATCGGCCACCACGCGAAGCGCAGCCTTGCTCGCTGCCGTTGAAACCACCACGTGGCGGTCTTCAAACGTCGCGATAAGCGGGACAGGAGAGACCGTCAGGATGACCTTCACGGAAGGATTTACGGTACGCAGCTTCTCGAGGAATGCCGTCATGTCGGCAACCATGCTGCCGACTTTAAAGTTGAGGGGCTCATAGTCAGAGGCAGCACCGGAGGGTATCCCTCCAACCCCGGGGGCCAACGGGAACACCGCCCCATCGACCTTTGATGCCCAGCCTTCGGTCAATCCCAGAGTAAATATGAAGATGTGGCAGTCCTCAAACATCCGCCGGACGGCCGCCAGGTGAACGTCTCGATCAGCTTCAAGGGCCTCGATGGTAGCAAACCCGCCCGCCTGGATGTTGGGGCGGAACGGGTCGACAAAATTCTCGCTGCGACGGTCTTTCCACGCAGTATCCTGCGGTTCAAACAGGCCATAAGCGCGGTCGAACAACTGAAGCAGTTGGCGCACCGTGTACAAGTTGCCGAAACGCGCTGAGAAGAGACCGTAACCCTCATCTACTGCACCCGCCGTCATGGGACCTGTTTCGGTTACGAAATAGTTGAATCCCGACGAAGCTAATGTGCGAGCAATGTGCTGAGCAAAACAACTACCCGCCGTGGCAATCGCCTCGCTGCGACCGATTGTGAAAGGTGCGCTCACGACGGGATCGACAGCGTCTCTACCGACATCCACTACTGACTGCTGCCAGAACGCAAAACTTGGCCTGCCAGAATAGGGATTTTTCATGTGCACCTCCGCAAGTGCGCCAGCCATATCAGGCGAATTTCTGGCACGGAAGGCGCCCGCCAAAAATTCATACATTCCTCCGCGCAAGTTCAACTTCATCAATGGCCCTCGACTACCACATTCAACAGGCAGTCCTCTTGAGCATACCGCGCCACCTCAAGTCACTAAAAAAGCGGCTTTGCACAACCTGAAGCTGGACTTCAAGTTTCAGCGTTATATGATGTCGCTATCCTGACCCTGTAGCGAGGACATCATGTGCGTGATGCCGGCTGAGTATGTCTATTTCGGCAATCTGTTTCCCAATGAACCCCAATACAAATCTGGCAAGTTCTGTGGGCTGGCGCTAACGCCACGGTTTGATCGAGACATCCCTCATGACGCCCGTAGCCCCATGCAGTTCGAGGCAGGCTCGATCAGCGGGTTCCAGTCGCAGGATGTCTTTGAACACATCGAGTTCGAGAAGATTCCCGCTATTCTGGACGATATCTACCGCTGCCTGAGGCCCGGCGGCCTGTTCCGTCTCAGCGTGCCAGACTACCGCAGCCCGCTGCTCAAGGAGCGGAGCGTTTACGACCACAAGGGACGGGTCGTGCTGGACACCTTTATGGGAGGGTCCGTGGGTCCGGGGCCCGACTGCAAGCTTCAGGTGCGGATGCCGACTGATGGCAGCGCCCATCTCTGGCATCCGACTGTCGAGACCGTCCGTGAGGCCATCCTGGCGTCTGACATCAGGAAATGCAGCACCATTGACTTCCTGCACTACTGGAAGTCGGACGACGAATGGGTCGCCAAGCCTATCGACCAGTCACTGATGCCGGTATCCCGCATCCCGCCGCACGACATGAGGGCGGATGGCCGCCCCATATTCCTGGTGGTCGATTTCATCAAATAGAGCCCGCGCGCGGCGGGCATAGGGCAGCCCTAGTGGGTCCAGGACTGCTTGCGGTTGGGCGCGAAGTTGTCGGCGTAGGCCTTGATGATGACCGGGGCCTCGTTCGGCTCGTGCAGGCGGAAGGCGATGCCGTGGCGCTCGGCGTAGTCGACGGCTTCTTCGCGGGTCTCGAAGGTCAGGCGGACCTGGCCGTTCATGTCGGTCGAACCGGTCCAGCCAGTGAGCGGATCGGGGAAGCGGGCCGAAGCGGGCTCAAACTCAAGGCGCCAATCGCGTGACTTGGCCTTGCCTGACTGCATCGCCGTCTTGGCCGGGCGATAGATGCGAGCAAGCATGGGCGGAATCCTTCGTAACGAACTTGGACGGGTCCATAGCCCGGCCAGCGCGCCGGGTCCAGCGTCCCTGCCCGCCTTTCGAGCCGCTCAGGCCGCGACGTGGGACGAACCGGCGTCGATCCAGCGGCGCGCCGCCCTTTGAGCCTCGGCGATTTCGTCGTGATCCATCTCCTGGCTCATTTCGCGGCGATAGGTTCGCGCTTCGAGCGACCCCTTCATCGCGGCCAGGTTGAAGATCATGTGGGCGGACACGCGGTCGATCGGACAGCCATCGGCTCCGGTCGAATAGGCCAGGCCCAGCCGGAACAGGGCATCACCGTCCATGTCGGGCGTCGGCACGGCCAGATGCGTCGCGGCATCGGTTACGGGCACAGTCTCTTGAATGATCATAGCCAGTCCTCCAGGCCGCTGTCGTTCTGACCGGGCCTGGAGATCATTCAAATACCGACGTTTTGAATTTAGAGTTAACGGGCGCGTTGACCAAACAGCAGGTGCCGGGCCTCCTCGGCGGCCTTGCCCGAGGCGGCCAGGTTGCTGCGCAGGGCCTCGCCCACTGCCCGGCCCGCCTGGACCGCCGGACGGGCTCCGACGCGCTGCATCCAGTCCGCCAGGTGCGGGAACTCGTCGAGGGATTGTCCTTGGGCCGACGGCAGGATCCAGGGCCAGATCGCCATGTCGGCAATCGAATAGTCCCCGGCGACATAGGGCCGGTCCGCCAGGCGGCGGTTCAGCACGCCGTAAAGACGGTGCACCTCATTGGTGTAGCGACGAACGCCATAGGCCAGGTGCCGCTGATCCTGCATCATGGCTGGCGCATACTGGCGGAAGTGATGTGTCTGTCCGGCCATGGGCCCCAGGCCGCCAACCTGCCAGAACAGCCACTGGTCCACCTCGGCCCGGGCGCGGATGTCGGCGGGATAGAACTGGCCCGACTTGTTGCCAAGATACTGAAGGATCGCGCCGGACTCGAACAGCGACAGCGGCTGGCCGTCCGGCCCCTCTGGGTCAAGGATGGCGGGCATTCGCCCATTGGGGCTGAGCGCCTGGAACTGGGGGCTGAACTGGTCCCCGGTGCCGATGTTCACGGGCTTCACCTCATAGGGAAGGCCCATTTCTTCCAGGGCTATCGAAATCTTCCAGCCATTGGGCGTCGGCCAGTACCACAGTTCAATCGGCTTTTGGGTCATGCGGTCTTCCTCCAGATCAGGCGTCGTCGCCGCTTCGGATCGCTTCGCTCGTAGCTGACAGTACCATTCAGCCACAGTTCATCAACGCCGCATCACCCTTGGCTCATGTTCTCAACGGCTCCTGAGTGGGCCAAGCCGAGTGAGGTCTCCGATGAACCGTTTTAGCAAGGCCGCAGTCGTCGCCCTGGCACTGGCCACCACGGCCACGCCGATGCTGGCCCAGGCCCAGCCGCGTGGCGACCAACGCGAATGGCGCCAGGATCGCGGTGACCGTCGCGATCACCGTGCCGACCGTCGTGACCATCGTGCAGACCGTCGCGACGCGCGTGACTTCCGCAATGATCGCCGCGATTACAACCGCGGCCATGCCGTGCGTCACGACCGCTGGGATCGCAACAATCGCAACTGGTGGCGCGGCCGGTCGGACTTCCGCGACTATCGTGGTGCGCGGGCCGGCTACTGGTACGCACCGGGTCGCGGCTATTATCGCGTAGATCCCCGCTATGCCAACTATCGCTGGCGCCAGGGGGCCTATCTCCCGTCAGCCTACCGAAGCTATTACGTTCGTGACCCCGGCTTCTATGGTCTGCGCCCGGCCCCGCGTGGCTACCGTTATGTGCACGCCAACAACGACATCCTGCTGGTCGCCGTGGCGACGGGCCTGATCGCCAGCGTGCTGAACAACGTCTACTAGGACACCTGCCCATCTAGGTCCCTGCCCCGCCGGCCATTGGTCGGCGGGGCTTTTTTGCCTTGGTATCGAGGCTTTATGAAACCGGTGTTCAGCGACGGTTCATGGCGTCAACCTCATTATGGGTTCAAGCCTCCCCTCCGGGTGTGCGAGGAAGATTGAAACATGAAACGGTCTCTCTTGGTGTTCACAGCCCTGGCCAGCTTTGCCCTGCCAGCTCTGGCACCGGTGGCGACCCTGGCCCAGGATCGGGCCAGTCAGGCAGAAGCCCGCAGTCGCTCCGAAGGCCCTCAACGCAGCGCCCGCCCGGACAGAAGTCAGCAGGCGGACCGAGCGATCAGCCCCCAGCAAAGGCGTGACGCCCCGCGCCAGCAGCGTCCACGCACCGAAACGCCCAGGGCCACAGCGCCCGAGGCCCGTCAGCCCCGCCAGGAGCGTCCGCGCATCGAGGGTCGTGCAGAGCGTCCGGCACCGCCCAGACAGGACGCTACCGAGCGCCCTCGCGCCCGGACCCCTCGGCCAGAACCCCGGCGCGAGGATCGTCCGAACGTGCGCCAGCCCAATCCGGGAGCCACGGTCGGCCGTCGTCGTGATGAAAACCGTCCGGGCGTGAACCGGCCTGGCCGGCAACAGTGGGAAAGCCGCGACCGCAATCGCGACCGGAGCCGCGATCGGGACCGCTGGGAAAACCGTGACCGCGATCGCTCCGGTGCCCAAAGACCGGATCGTAACTGGAACCGCGACCGCGACCGTAATTACCGCGAGTTTCGCAACAATTGGAACCGAGATCGCTGGCAGCGTGAATGGCATCAGCGCCATCGTGCCGACTGGTGGCGCAATGATAACCGCTTCCGCGGCTGGAGTGGCGTTCGCATCGGTTTCTACTTCGCGCCCGGCTATGGCTACTACAGCGTCCCCAGGGCCTACTGGAACCGTCACTATTCCGTCGGGCAGTACCTGCCGGACGTCTTCTGGCGCTATGCCGTCAATGACTGGCGCACCTATGGCCTGGGCTATCCGCCCGCCGGGACCCGTTGGGTTTATGTCGACAACTCGATTTATCTGATCGACGAGTTTGACGGCTACATCATCGAGGTCATCCGCGACGCCTGGCGCTGGTAGCCTCCGCGTAAAACATAAAGAAAGCCCCCGAAGTCACGAACCTCGGGGGCTTTTTGTATGCGCTACAGCGGCCGCTCAATACGTGGGTCCTCCGGTCAAGCCGGAGGATGACGATGGCCAGTGTGCACGCTTCAGTCGCTCAAGTAGTGAGCGCCCGAGGCGCGAACGATAGCGACCAGCCGGGGGTTTGGGGGCCACAGCCCCCAAGTATCAGAGCCCGAGCTTTGATTTGAGGATCTCGTTGACCGCAGCCGGGTTGGCCTTGCCGCCGGTGGCCTTCATGACCTGACCGACGAACCAGCCGATGGCCTGGGGCTTCTCGGCGACGGCGGCAGCCTTGTCCGGGTTGGCGGCGATGATGTCGTCGACAGCCTTCTCGATGGCGCCGGTGTCCGTGACCTGCTTCAGGCCGTGCTTTTCGACGACCTCGGCGGGAGAGCCTTCGCCGTTCCAGACATGGTCGAACACTTCCTTGGCGATTTTGGAGGAAATCACGCCCGTCTCGATCAGCTCGACCAGCTGCGCCACATGGGCGGCGGGCAGCGGGTTGTCGCTGAAGTCGCGGTGGTCGGCGGCCAGGCGGGCCGAGACCTCGTTCGTCACCCAGTTGGCGACCAGCTTGGCATCGCGCCCCTTGGCCGCTTTCTCAAAGTAGTCGGCCTTGGCCTGTTCCGAGATCAGGACGATGGCGTCGTATTGCGACAGGCCATACTGGTTCATCAGGCGACGGCGCTTGTCGTCCGGCAGTTCGGGCAGGTTGGCCTTGATCTCGTCGAGCCAGGCCTGCTCGATTTCCAGCGGCAGCAGGTCGGGGTCCGGGAAGTAGCGATAGTCCATCGCCTCTTCCTTCGAACGCATCGAACGGGTCTCGCCAGCGGTCGGGTCGTACAGGCGGGTTTCCTGATCGACCTTGCCGCCGTCCTCGATGATCTCGATCTGACGGCGGGCCTCATAGTTGATGGCCTGCGAGATAAAGCGGAACGAGTTGACGTTCTTGATCTCGCAACGGGTGCCCAGGAAGCCGAAGTCGCCGGTTTCCTTGAACTTGTCGTAGTTGCCGACCGGGCAGACCGACACGTTCACGTCCGCACGCAGGTTGCCCTTCTCCATGTCACCATCACAGGTGCCGAGATAGATCAGGATGGTGCGGATCTTCTTCACATAGGCCACAGCCTGTTCCGGCGAGCGGATGTGAGGACGCGAGACGATCTCCATCAGAGCCGTGCCCGCACGGTTCAGGTCGACGTAGGAATCCGTCGGCGACAGGTCGTGGATCAACTTGCCCGCGTCCTGTTCAAGGTGCAGACGCTCGATGCCGACGTTGAAGAAGGTGCCGTCTTCGGCCTCAACCTCGACCACGCCCTCGCCCACGATCGGGTGATACAGCTGGCTGATCTGATAGCCGGTCGGAAGGTCAGGATAGAAGTAGTTCTTGCGGTCGAACTGCGACTTCAGATTGATCTGGGCGCGCAGGCCCAGACCCGACTTCACAGCCTGCTCGACGCAGAACTTGTTCAGGGTCGGCAGCATGCCCGGGAAGCCGGCATCCACCAGCGAGACCTGCTCGTTCGGGCCGGCACCAAAGCCAACGGCGGCTCCGGAGAACAGCTTGGCCTTCGACGCCACCTGGGCGTGGATTTCCAGACCCATGACGATTTCCCAATCGCCGGTGCGGCCTTTGATAATGGTCTTGTTCTCGGACATTCCTACCACCACTTGGCCGGCTTGGAGACGAAGCCGGCGGAGTCTTCCAGCGCAGCTGCAACCTGGAAGACGGTCGCCTCATCAAGAGCCTTGCCGATGACCTGCAGGCCCAGCGGCAGCCCCTGCGCGTTCAGGCCAGCCGGGACCGAAATGCCCGGCAGACCGGCCAGGTTGGTCGTCACGGTGAAGACGTCGTTCAGATACATGGTCAGCGGGTCGATCTGCTTGTCGCCCAGCTTGAAGGCTGCCGTCGGCGTCGAGGGGGTCAGGATGGCGTCCACCTTGCCCCAGACATTGTCGAAGTCCTCGGTGATGCGGCGACGCACCTTCAGGGCCTTGACATAGTAGGCATCGTAGAAGCCAGCCGACAGGACGTAGGCCCCGATGATCAGGCGACGCTTCACCTCGGCCCCGAAGCCGTCGGCGCGCGAGGTTTCATACAGGTCCGCCAGCGAGCTGAATTCTTCGGCGCGGTGGCCAAAGCGCATGCCGTCGTAGCGGGCCAGGTTGGACGAGGCCTCGGCCGGAGCCACAATGTAATAGGCTGGCAGGGCGTATTTGGTATGCGGCAGGCTGATCTCGACGATCTCGCAACCGGCGGCCTTCAGCCAGTCGACACCCTGTTGCCACAGCGCCTTGATCTCTTCGGACATGCCGTCGATCAGATATTCGGCAGGCACGCCGATGCGCAGGCCCTTGACCGACTTGCCGATCGACTGGGTCCAGTCGGGGGTCGGGATGTCGAGGCTGGTGGAGTCCTTGGTGTCGAACGAGCACATGGACTTCAGCAGGATGGCGGCATCGGTCACCGTCTTGGTGATCGGGCCAGCCTGGTCCAGCGACGAGGCAAAGGCCACCATGCCGAAGCGGCTGGCGCGGCCATAGGTGGGCTTGATGCCGACCGTGCCGGTAAAGGCGGCGGGCTGGCGGATCGAGCCGCCGGTGTCCGAGGCGGTGGCGGCCAGGCACAGATCGGCGGCAACGGCAGCTGCCGAACCACCCGATGAACCGCCCGGGGTCAGCTCTGCATCAGAGCCTTCGGCCTTCCAGGGGTTCTTGACCGGGCCAAAGGCCGAGGTCTCGTTGGCCGAGCCCATGGCGAACTCGTCCATGTTCAGCTTGCCCAGCATGACCGCGCCGTCGCGCCACAGGTTGGCGGTCACGGTGGATTCATAGGGCGGCTTGAAGCCGCGCAGCATGTTGGAGCCAGCGGTCGTCTGCACGCCCTCGGTGCAGAACAGGTCCTTGATGCCCAGCGGCGCGCCTTCCAGGTCGCCGCCCTCACCCTTGGCCAGCTTGGCGTCGGACGCCTTGGCCATTTCAATCGCCTTGTCCGCCGTCACTTCGACGTAGGCGTTGATGGCCGGGTTGGAGGCTTCGATGTTGGACAGGAAAGCCTTGGTCAGTTCTTCGGACGAAAAGGTCCTGGCCTTCAGGCCCTCGACCGCGTCTTTCAGCGTCAGCTTGGTCAGTTCAGACATTACTCGACCACCTTGGGCACGACAAAGAAACCGTCAGCGGCCTTCGGAGCGTTGGACAGGACGGCCTCGACCTTGTCCCCGTCGCTCACCACATCCTCGCGCAGGCGCAGAGGCTGGGCGACGTTTGAAGTCATAGGCTCGACACCCTGGACATCCACCTCGTTCAACTGCTCGATCCAGTTCAGGATGCCATTCAGCTCCTGAGCCAGCGGCTCCAGTCGATCCTCGGGGGTCTTGATGCGGGCGAGATGCGCCACCTTGCGCACCGTCGCGGCGTCGATGGCCATGCGGCCCTCCAAACACACAAAGGTTGAAACGAATAGGCGGGATTAGCTCTTCGACGCGATTTCTACAAGGATTTGACGACGCAGCTTGGCGGTAACACGGTCATTTCGTTGAATGCCGGGAATCGCTGACTATGTCGGTCAGGCTGAGGCCCGAACCATGGACGGAGGATCACCCGATGAGCATTACAGGTCCCCAGGCAAAAGCCGCACGTGCCCTGGTCCAGTGGCCTCGCGACCTGGTGGCCCAGCGCGCTGGTATCAGCAAGGACACGCTCGCGGCCTTTGAGCGCGGCAATGTCGATCCGGGCGAGGATATCCGTCGACAGATCCAGGCCGTGCTCCAGGAAGGCGGGGCCGTCTTCATCGACGAGGACAACAGCCATGGCTGCGGTGTCCGGCTGAAGTTCTCTGCCAAGGACGTGCGGTCTATTCGCCGGCTGGAAAACGAAGGCGGTCCGGTCGCCGACGACGACGTGTGACAGGCAAGCCCGCTTACAATTTTGACTTGGACCTCAACAGAGCCTAACGGCGGCGCGTGCCTGTATATGATCTGAACGAACTCGCTGCCGTCTGCCCGCCCAATACGCCGTGGCTGGGCCTCGATCTTGGCGAAAACACTATTGGCGTGGCCGCATCCGATGCCAGCCGCATGATCGCCAGCCCATTGGAATTGATCCGCAAGACCAAGTTCTCAAAGGACGCTGAAGCACTTTTCAAAATTATGCGGGGACGAAATGTCTCGGCCCTGATTATCGGACTGCCGCTGAACATGGATGGCACCGAAGGCCCGCGAGCCCAGTCGTGCCGCGCGTTTGCCCGCAACCTGGAGCGTTTTGGCCCCGTAAACGTGGTGTTTCAGGACGAGCGTCTTTCGACCACGGCCGTTGAGCGCTTCCTGATCGATGAACTGGACCTGACCCGCAAGCGCCGGGCGGATGTCGTCGATCGAACGGCGGCGGCCTGGATCCTGCAGGGTGCCCTGGACAGATTGCGCCCGTAAAGCGACTGCCTGACCTTCCCCTTGGGCTGAACCCGGCCTATAGCGGCGTCTCGATGACCCAAGCCGCTTTCGTCACCGAAACCATAGAAGAGCGGCTGCTGCCGTTCCCCAAAGAACACTTCCTTGCCGCTGGCGATCTCAATCCGCCCGCCGCCATGGGGCTGCTCGATCTTGCTGACGCCTTTGTCGATTTCAATCGACAGTCAGCCAAGGGCGTCGATCTGATGCGGGGGCAGACGGTCGTGAACCTGTTCTTCGAGAACTCGACCCGCACCAGCTCGTCCTTCGAGATCGCCGCCAAGCGTCTGGGCGCGGATGTCGTGACCATGCCGGTCGCCTCTTCCTCGGTGAAGAAGGGCGAGACCCTGATCGATACGGCGGTGACGCTGAACGCCATGAAGCCGGAGATCCTGGTGGTGCGCCACTCGGCCTCGGGCGCGGTGGACCTGCTGTCGCAGAAGGTCGGCTGCGCCGTGGTGAATGCCGGTGACGGCCGCCACGAACACCCGACCCAGGCCCTGCTCGACCTGCTGACCATTCGTCGCAGCTTCGGCGATATCGGAGGCCTCAGTGTCGCCATTTGCGGCGATGTAACCCACAGTCGTGTGGCCCGCTCTAACGTCGCCCTACTGCAGATGATGGGGGCGCGCGTGCGGCTGGTTGGCCCGCCAACCTTGATCCCGGGCGATGCCCGCCGCTGGGGCTGCGAGATCTATCACGACATGAAGGAAGGCCTGGAAGGCGTTGAAGTCGTTATGATGCTTCGCCTTCAGCTGGAGCGCATGGCCGGGGCGCTGATCCCCTCTACGCGCGAGTATTTTCGCTTCTGGGGACTGGACCGCGAGAAGCTGGCCTGGGCCGCCCCCAACGCCCGCGTCATGCACCCTGGTCCGATGAACCGTGGCGTCGAGATCGATTCCGACGTCGCCGATGATCTTTCTGTTTCGCTGATCCAGGATCAGGTCGAGATGGGGGTCGCAGCCCGCATGGCCGTTCTGGCCACCCTTGCCCACCGCCGTGCCGGAGGTGAGGCATGATCCACGCCATCGCCATCATCAACGCCCGCCTGCTGGACCCGGCCACCGACTATGACGGCCCCGGTGCCATCCTGTTCGAGGACGGCCGCATTTCCGAAGTCGTCCACGGCCCGGTCAGCCATATTCCCGACGGCATCAAGGTCATCGATGCCCAGGGCCGCTGCCTGGCTCCTGGCCTGATCGATATCCGCGTCAAGACGGGCGAGCCGGGCAATGAGCCCAAGGAAACCCTGAAGTCGGCCAGTCTTTCGGCGGCCGCGGGTGGCGTGACCACCATCGTCGTCCAGCCCGATACCGAGCCGGCCCTCGACGATCCGGCCATGATCGACCACATCCAGCGTCGCGGCGCGGCCCTGGACCTGGTCCATGTTCGCGCGGCCGGTTCGGCGACCCAGAAGCGCGAAGGCCAGCGCATGGCCGAGATCGGGCTGATGCACGAGGCCGGGGCTCTCTATTTTACTGACGGCGACCGCGTGATTCAGAACAGCCGCACCCTGCAAAGGGTGATGAGCTATGCTGCCACCTTCAATGCCCTGATCGCCTGTCGTCCGGTCGAGCCCTGGCTGTCGGAAGGGGCCGTGGCGACTTCGGGCGAATTGGCCACCCGGCTTGGCCTGCCATCGGTTCCGGCTATCGCCGAGCGCATCCAGCTGGACCGCGATCTGGCTCTGGTCGAGTTGACCGGAGCCCGGTTCCTGGTCGATCAGATTTCGACCGAAGGCGCGCTGGAGGTTCTGGCCCGGGCGCGCGGTCGGGGACTGGACGTGGCGGCTTCCGTGTCGATCAACCACCTGTGCTTCAACGAGGTCGACATCGGCGACTATCGCACCTTCTACCGGCTGGACCCGCCGTTGCGCCGTGAAAGCGACCGCCAGGCCCTGGTCGAGGCCGTGCGCGATGGCCTGATCGACGCCATCACCTCGGCCCACGCGCCCGAGCCCGCCGAGAACAAGCGTCGCCCGTTCGCTGAGGCTGAGCCCGGGGCCATTGGACTGGAGACCCTTTTGCCTGCAGCCCTGATGCTGCATCACGAGCACGGCCTGGACCTCCTGGATGTCCTGCGACCTCTGACCCAGGGCCCAGCCAATCTGCTGGGCCTGGAAGCGGGCCTGCTGGCAGCCGGAGCCCCCGCCGATCTGGTTCTGTTCGATGCTGGTGCCCCGGTCGTGATCGACGCAGCACAGCTTAGGTCCAAATCGAAGAATTCGCCTTTCGATGGCCGCCGCCTGCAAGGCAAGGTCTTGCTCACGATCGTTCAGGGCCGCATCGTGCACGACAACCTATAGCGGAGTGATTCACTTGCAGGATCTGGCGGGACCGGCCCTCCTCATGCTCGGACTGGTAGCCCTGGGTGGCTATCTGCTGGGATCCATTCCCTTTGGCGTCGTTCTGACCCGTGCCACGGGCGTCGGAGATGTGCGCCAGATCGGCTCTGGCAATATTGGCGCGACCAATGTGCTGAGGACGGGCCGCAAGGATCTGGCTATCGCCACCCTGGTGCTGGACGCCGCCAAGGGCGCGGTTGCCCTTCTGCTGGCGCGTCATTTGATCGGCACCGAACTAGCCGGGGCCATCGCTGGCGGTGCCGCCTTCCTGGGCCACCTGTTCCCGGTTTGGCTGGGCTTCAAGGGCGGCAAGGGCGTCGCAACCTTCTTTGGCCTGATCCTGGCGGCCTGCTGGCCGCTGGGGCTTCTGGCGGCGGCGACCTGGCTGCTGCTGGCCTTTGCCTTACGCTACTCTTCGCTGGCGGCTCTGGTCGCCGCCGCGGCTACCCCACTTTGTGCCCTGCTGCCCCTGCCCGCCCTGGGCCTGCCAGCTGAGCCCGCCATTCTGATCCTGACCGTGTTCACGGCCGTTCTTATCTACATTCGCCACCATGAGAACATCGGGCGGCTGTTAAAGGGGGTTGAGCCCCGCATCGGAGCCAAGAAGGCGTGACCTCCTTGTCCGAAGCCGAGCGTCTTGCCCGGCTTCGGCTGGCGCGCACCGATGGCATCGGGCCGGTCGCCTTTTCCCATCTGCTACAGAGATTTGGCGCGGCCACCCGCGCCGTGGACGCCCTGCCCCAGCTGACTCGGCGAGGCGGCAAGACCTATGGACTGCCGTCAATCAGCCTGATCGAGGACGAGGTTGCGGCCGGTCATCGGCTGGGTGCCGAACTTCTGGTGCTGGGCGATCTTGCCTACCCGGAACTGCTGACGGCCACCGAGCCGCCGCCGCCCGTGCTATGGATTCGCGGCAAGGGTCATCTGCTCAACCAGCCTTGCATTGCCATTGTGGGCGCACGCATCGCCTCGGCGGGTGGCCAAAGGATTGCCCGTGGTCTGGCCCAGCAACTGGGCGAGGCGGGCTATGTCGTGGTGTCCGGCCTGGCCCGGGGGATCGATGCCGCAGCCCACCAGGGCGCTCTGGCCAAGGGAACGGTGGCCGTTCTGGGCGGCGGCGTCGATGACATCTATCCGGCCGAGAATACCGGCCTCTATCACCAGCTGACCGAACAGGGGTGCATCGTCAGCGAAAGCCCGGTCGGTGCCCGTGCCCAGGCCAGGGACTTCCCACGTCGCAACCGCATTATTTCGGGCCTGTCGCGCGGTGTGATCGTGGTGGAGGCGGAGTTGCGCTCCGGCTCCCTGATAACCGCTCGCCTGGCCAATGAGCAGGGCCGCGACGTCTTCGCCGTGCCGGGATCGCCCCTGGACCCGCGATCGCGCGGCCCCAACGAACTGCTTCGCCAGGGGGCTATCCTGTGCGAGGGGCTGGAAGATATAGAGCGCGCCTTCTCGTCCCTGTTCAGCCTGCGCGAAGCTGATCGACCCCGCCTGGCCCTGGGCCTGACCACAGCGGACGGCGAGGACATGCCGGACCTGATGGAACAGGATTTCCTGGATCAGGTTCTGGCCCAGCTGTCGGCAGTGCCCACGCCCCAGGATGAACTGGCGCGGGCCTTGGGGCAGCCCATCGGCCAGATTCGCGCAGCCATGCTGGAACTGTCCCTGACCGGGCAGGTCTGTCTTTTGCCTAATGGCTTGGCAACCCGCGAGTTCTAGGCCAGGCGTGGCTCAATCTCGCGGGCCAACTGGGCTGCGCCCTCCAACGCCCTTGCCAGACGCACATCGCCCTCCGACCGCGCCAGATTGGCTAGCTCCACCGCCATGGAGGCCACATACTCCCGCAAGGGGTAGTCGGCCAGATCCGCTGTCTGACGGACTTGTTTCGCAGACCGGGTCGATCGATTAGCCATCATAGTCGCCCTCACCTGAGTAGACGCATTCCATGCACAACCATAGATATGCATATTAGAATGTAAACATCTTGAAGTTGCCGCACGCGAAATGGAGCGATTGACTTCTGGCGCGACGCCAACCACGTTCGCGCCCCGATTTCCCGAACAGAGCGTCATGAATCTCGTAATCGTCGAGAGCCCCGCCAAGGCCAAAACCATCAACAAGTACCTGGGCTCGGACTACAAGGTCCTGGCTTCGTACGGTCATATCCGCGACCTGCCGTCGAAGGATGGCTCGGTCCTGCCCGATGATGACTTTGCCATGCAGTGGGAGGTGGATTCCAAGGCCACCAAGCGCCTGTCGGAAATCGCAGAAGCTGCCAAGAAGGCCGACCGCGTCATCCTCGCCACCGACCCCGACCGCGAGGGTGAGGCGATCAGCTGGCACGTTCTGGAAGTGCTGAACAAGAAGAAGGCCCTCAAGGGCACCGAGGTCGAGCGCGTAACGTTCAACGCGATCACCAAGTCGGCCGTGCTGGAGGCCATGGCCAATCCGCGCCAGCTGGATATGGAGCTGGTCGAGGCCTATCTGGCCCGCCGCGCGCTGGACTATCTGGTGGGCTTCAACCTGTCGCCGGTGCTGTGGCGCAAGTTGCCGGGCGCGCGCTCGGCCGGTCGCGTGCAGTCGGTCGCCCTTCGCATCGTCGTCGATCGCGAAATGGAGATCGAGAAGTTCAAGCCGCAGGAATACTGGTCGGTTGAAGCCGATCTGATTGCCGACAGCCCGCCCTTTACCACCCGTCTGGTGAAGCACGAGGGCAAGCGCGTCCAGCGTCTGGACATCGTGTCCGAGGCTATGGCCACCGCCGCCCGCAACGCCATTTCGTCGGGCGACTTCACGATCAAGTCGGTCGAAAAGAAGCCGGCTAAACGTTCGCCTGCCCCGCCCTTCACCACCTCGACCCTGCAACAGGAAGCGGCGCGCAAGCTGGGCTTCACCGCCCAGCGCACCATGCAGGCCGCGCAGAAACTTTATGAAGGCGTCGACGATACCGGCGGCCTGATCACCTATATGCGTACCGACGGCGTCTATGTGACGCCCGAAGGCATTGCCCAGGCCCGCGAGGCGATCAGCGAGCGTTTCGGTCCGGCCTACGTCCCCGCAGAGCCGCGCTATTACAAGACCAAGGCCAAGAACGCCCAGGAAGCGCACGAAGCCATCCGTCCGACCAATATGATGCGCCATCCGGACTCCCTGCGTCTGGAAGGCGATCTGCAGCGTCTCTATGAGCTGATCTGGAAGCGCACCGTCGCGTCACAGATGGAATCCGCACGCCTGGACCGCACCACGGTCGAGATCGAGACGCCCGACAGCCAGACCGGCCTGCGCGCCACGGGTCAGGTCGTGATCTTCGATGGCTTCCTCGCCGTCTATGAGGAAGGCCGCGACGACCGCCAGAAGGGTGCCGAGGACGAGGACGAAGACGGTGGCCGCCTGCCTGCGCTGAAGGAAGGCGCGAAGGCCCAGGTCCAGGCCATCCGCACGGACCAGCATTTCACCGAGCCGCCGCCGCGCTTTTCCGAAGCCACGCTGGTCAAGAAATTGGAAGAGCTGGGCATCGGCCGTCCGTCGACCTATGCATCGATCCTGTCGACTTTGCGCGACCGCGAATACGTCCGCATGGACAAGAACCGCTTCTATCCGGAAGACAAGGGCCGTCTGGTCACTGCATTCCTGGAGCAGTTCTTCTCCAAGTGGGTGGAATACGATTTCACCGCCGCGCTGGAGACCCAGCTGGACGAAGTATCGGCCGGTGATCTGGACTGGAAGGCGCTGCTCCGTTCCTTCTGGCAGGACTTCCACGCTGCCACCCAGGCTGCGGGCGAGCTGCGTACCACGGCGATTCTGGACCATCTGAACGAAGCCCTCGGCGCGCACATCTTTCCCGACAGAGGCGATGGCAGCGACCCGCGCCTGTGTCCGGTCTGTAGCGAAGGCCAACTGAGCCTGAAGACCAGCCGTTTTGGTGCCTTCATCGGCTGCTCGCGCTATCCGGAATGCAAATACACCCGCCCCGTCGCTTCGCCCGAGGGTGCCGAAGGTGTCGCTGAAAGCGGTGATCGTGAACTGGGTGTCGATCCGGCAACCGGCAAGGCTGTTCAGCTGAAGATCGGTCGCTTTGGTCCCTATGTGGAAACCGAAGCGCTTGAAGAAGGAGCCAAGCCGCGTCGCTCATCCCTGCCCAAGGGCTGGTCGCCTGCGTCGCTGGATCTGGATAAGGCACTCAAACTGCTCAGCCTGCCACGCGTGGTGGGTGAACATCCCGAAGACGGCAAGCCGATCACCGCGGGCCTTGGCCGCTTTGGTCCCTTCGTGGCTCACGATGGTACCTATGCCAATGTCTCGGACATCGATGAGGTCTTTGAAGTTGGTCTGAACCGTGCTGTTTCGCTGCTGGCCGAAAAGCGGGCCGGACGCGCGGGCCGAGGCGCAGCGGCTGCACCGCTCAAGGAGTTGGGCAACCACCCCGAAGACGGTAACGCCGTTCAGGTAATGGCAGGCCGCTATGGGCCCTATGTGAAGTGGAACAAGGTCAACGCTACCCTACCCAAGGGCACGGAACCGGACGACATGACCCTGGAAGCGGCCCTTCCCCTGCTGGCCGCCAAGGCCGGGGCGACGCCCAAGAAAAAGGCCGCTGCGACCAGGAAAGCTCCCGCCAAGAAGCCTGCAGCCAAGGCGACGACCAAGAAAGCCGCCGCCAGGAAGGTCACCAAGACGGCCAAAGCCGAATAAACAGACTGCCCCCGGCATCGCCCGGGGGCTTTTTCGTATCGCCCTAACGGCCGGACACGAGCTCATTGTGCACACGGCGACCCAGGGGATCGCGGCTGGACCAGGTGGCACCGATCTCAGCCTTCACGGCCGGGGTGCAGAAGCGTGACAGGATCATGCGGGGACGAATGTCATTCAGGCAGACCTTGCTGCCTTCTTCGGTCCAGCGTCCCGTCATGCGGCGTCCATCCGAAAAGAAGGCCTGATAGCTCCCGTCGCGATTGAACCAGTGCCGAACCTTCAGCCCGCTGGCGTACTGCGACACGACAGTATTGCTGAAGGCCAGTTCCATGTCCGCCATCGCTGGCGTTCCCGCCATACAGATTACAGCCGACAGGGCGATCAGTGCTTTCGTCCGCATACAGAGAACCTCCTGCTTGAAGAGTGACCTATCAGTCTGTCCGCACATTTCCAATCCTGTCGCCCCGATGGAAATACTTGACTGTCTCGTAGGGATTTCCATATACCCCCATTGACCCGGGACAGGACAGGCGATGCGCGCCGCCCGCTCGCCCACGAGGGGCGGTTCCGCAGGTCATGTACGCAAAGACGGTTTTCCGTCACCTGGATTAAATGACAGAGTTCACCAAACTGGGCCTTTCGGCCACGACCCTGCAGGCGGTCGCCGATACAGGCTACACCGAAGCAACGCCGATTCAGGCGTCTGCCATTCCCGTCGCCCTGGCTGGCCGCGATGTCCTGGGCATTGCCCAGACCGGTACTGGCAAGACCGCGGCCTTTACCCTGCCGATGATCGATCGGCTTGGCGCCGGCCGCGCCCGGGCTCGTATGCCCCGCGCCCTGGTCCTGGCCCCTACCCGCGAACTGGCTGACCAGGTGGGCGAGAACTTCGCCAAATATGCCAAGGGTACCAAGCTCAACTGGGCGCTGCTGATCGGCGGGGTATCCATGGGCGACCAGGTTGCCCTGCTGAACAAGGGCGTTGACGTCCTGATCGCCACGCCGGGCCGTCTGCTCGACCTGTTTGATCGGGGCAAGATCCTGCTGACCGGCGTCGAGATGATGGTCGTGGATGAAGCCGACCGCATGCTGGACATGGGGTTCATTCCCGACATTGAGCGCATCTTCAAGCTGACGCCGCCGCGTCGCCAGACCCTGTTCTTCTCGGCCACCATGCCGCCTGAGATCACGCGACTGACGACCCAGTTCTTGAAGGATCCGACCCGGATCGAGGCTTCGCGTCCGGCCATGACCGCCGACACGATTACCCAGTACCTGGTGCGCATTCCCAACAGCGACCCCAAGGCAAAGCGTACCGCACTGCGCGCCCTAATCGAGCGGGCCGAAGTCAAGAACGGTATCGTCTTCTGCAATCGCAAATCAGACGTCGATATTGTGGCCAAATCCCTTCAGGTTCACGGCTTTGATGCTGCTCCGATCCATGGCGATCTGGACCAGTCCCTGCGCATGAAAACCCTGGCAGATTTCCGCGCTGGTGACCTGAAACTTCTGGTAGCTTCGGACGTGGCCGCCCGCGGTCTCGACATTCCCGACGTCAGCCACGTTTTCAACTACGACGTGTCTCACCACGCTGACGACTATGTGCACCGCATCGGCCGGACGGGCCGCGCCGGACGTACCGGTGAAGCCTTCATGATCGTCACTCCCTCTGACGACAAGTCGTTGGACAAGGTTCTGAAGCTGATCAAGAAAGAGCCGCAGGAACTGGTTCTGGAAGGCATTGACTTTGCCTCCATCAAGGACCGTGCGCGCTCCGATGATGACCGTTCGCGCGGGCGTGGCCGGCGCAATGAACGTCCGCGTCCCGTGCCCAAGAGCGACAATGTCGCCTCCATGGAGCCGATCGTTCAGGCAGAATCCGTTACCGAGTCGATCGAAACCGACAAGCCAGCTCGGCGCTCACGAGGCCGCCGCCCGGCCAAGACCGAAGACATGGTCGTCAACGAGGAGCTGGTCGCCACGCCGAGTGAGCCCAAGAAAGCGACCGCTCGTCACGCCAAGTCGGTGCCCCCGTCGAAGGAGTCCGGCCTGCGCGCAGCCCCTGGCGGTTTCGGGGACGACATCCCTGCCTTCCTGCGACGTCCAGTTGTGTTCGCCGACTAGCATCCGCTGTCGCCAGCTTAACGGCTTCTTACGGATCATTCGGTAGGCTTCCTCAATCTTTGGGGGAGCATTGAACCACAATGACCGTTCAAGTTGATACTGCCCTGCGTGCGCCCCAGGCCTACAGCCTGGCTCATCAGGCCATCGATGCCATGCAGGCAGCGTCGGTCTGGCCTACGCCTCTGAATTACGAACTATGGATTCACTACCTCGGTGAGCCCGACGGTCCGCTGGGTCGTGAGCTGCGACGCCTGCTAACCAGCGGCACCCCGTTCACCGACGCGGCCGCCGAAATGCTGGCTTCCGAGTTCCTGCCTCGCGGTCGGTTGTCCGAAGAAATCCGCGACGTGGGCGTGGTCCTGAACCGCGAGCTGGCGGCTGTTGCTGCTGCCATCGACAAGGCTCGCAAGTCCCAGAGCGCCTATGGTGAAACCCTGGCTTCCGCATCGGAACAGATGCAGAGCACGGAGAAGCCCGAGGAACTGACCGAGATCGTGACGAGTTTGTCGTCCGCCACCCGTCGGATCCAGCGCCACACCTCCGCCCTTGAGAAGCGTCTTGAATCGTCGAACCGCGAGGTTCTTCGTCTGCGCGATCACCTGGAACAGGTGCGCCGCGATGCCATGACAGATGCCCTGACCAACCTGCCCAACCGCAAGACGTTTGACGAGCGGCTGGCCAAGGTGTGCGAGGACCCCACCACCAATGGGCAGAGTCTGACGGTCGCCCTGATCGATATTGATCATTTCAAACGGTTCAACGATACTTGGGGCCATCAGACTGGCGATCAGGTCCTGCGCTATGTCGCCAGCGTCCTGGGTCGTATCGCTCAAGAGCCGCGCCTGGCTGCCCGTTATGGTGGTGAAGAGTTCGCGATGATCTTCCCCGGCGAGACGGCAGGCGCAGTCGAGGCGGCCCTGAACGCCGTGCGCGAGGAGATTTCGTCCCGCAACCTGCGCCGCCGCTCGACCAATGATGACCTGGGTGCCGTCACCATTTCGGCCGGCTTTGCCGAGCGGGAGCCGGGGGAATCCGCCCAGGCTCTGCTCGAACGGGCTGACGGGGCCCTGTATTCATCCAAGCGCACCGGCCGGAATCGCGTAACAAGGGCTGACGGCATGGACATCATTGCCGCCTGACACCTGTCAGCCCACCGCCGCGCTACCTGAGGCCTGATGAGAAGCTTTCTGTTCAACCTGGCCTATTGGTGCCTGTCGATCATCTATGGCCTGGCCGCCGCCTTCTCGGCACTGGCACCCGGCCGCCGCCTGACCAACTGGATCATCCGGCGCTATGTCAGGCGCATGGTCCAGGCCATGGCCCTGTTCGCCGGTATTCGCCTGCAGGTGCGGGGCCGGGAAAATCTGCCCCAAAGGGCCTTTATCGTCGCCTCAAAACACCAGAGCTGGGGCGATGGCTTTGCCACCTACGACCAGTTCGACGACCTGGCCTTTGTCACTGGCGACCATCTTGAGAAGTTTCCCTTGCTCGGCACCGTGCTGAGAAAGCTGGGAGCCATCGTGGTGAACAACTGCGGTGGCCATGCCGCGCGCGAAGCCCTCAAGGAACGCGCCGCTGACGCCCATCGCGAGGGGCGTAGAATCCTGATCTATCCTGAGGGGCACCTGGCCCGGGTTGGCGAGAAGTTCCGCTATCGCTCGGGCGTCTGGCACATGTATCGCGACTTGGACATGCCCGTGGTGCCCGTGGCGACCAATCTCGGCTTGTTCTGGCCCCAGACGGCGCGCCGCAAGACGCCCGGCACGGCGACCCTGGCCTTTCTCCAGCCCATTCCCACTGGCCTGCCCAAGGAAGAGTTCCTGGCCAGGCTGGAGGCTATGATCGAGGGCCGCACCGCCGAACTGGTGGCCGAGGCCACGGGCCAGCCGGTCCGCGCCGCGGTCCTGGTGCCCTCGCCCGGCGACCCGGTCGAGCCCGCCGTCTAGGCGGCGGGGATCACCGCGCCCTCGTATTTCGTGCTGATGAAGTCCGTGACCGCCTGGCTGCGCAGGGCGTTGGCCAGGGCCTGGACGCGCGGGTCGTCCCTATTGTCAGGGCGCGCCACCAGGTAGTTCACATAGGGGCTGTCGGCCCCTTCCAGCGCCAGGGCATCCGCTCTGGGCTTCAGCCCGGCATCCAGAGCGTAGTTGGTATTGATGACAGCTGCGTCCACCTGAGGAAGGATGCGCGGGATAGTGGCCGCCTCAACCTCGCGGAAGACCAGGTTCCGGGGATTGGAGGCAATGTCGCGCACCGTCTGCAGCGGATTGGTAGCGTCCTTCAGCGTGATCAGCCCTGCGCTTTGCAGCAGCAGCAGCGAACGCCCCGTATTGGAGGCATCATTAGGCAGCACGACCTGGCTGCCATCCGGCAGGGCCTGAAGCGCCGTGTGCTTGCGCGAATAAAGGCCCAGGGGCTCGACATGGACCCCGGCCACCGTCAGCAGGTCAGAGCCCCGCGCCGTGTTGAACTCGTCCAGGTACGGTTTGGTCTGGAAGTAGTTCACATCCAGCCGCTTTTCAGACAGTTGCACGTTCGGCTGCACGTAGTCGTTGAAGACCTTGATCTCGATCGGCACGCCTTGCTCGGCCAGGATCGGCTTGACCACTTCCAGGATCTCGGCGTGCGGCACGGCCGTAGCCCCGACCAGAAGGGCATCGCCCCTTGCCCCCTCATCCGCCCCCTGCCCGCAGGCAGCAAGCGCCAAGGCAGCAACAGCAGACAGCAGCAGGGAACGGCGGATCATCGGACGGGCCTCTCACTCAACGATGCGAGACCTTAGCGACCAGCCGGTCTCCGATCATCTGCAGAATTTGTACCAGAACCAGCAGCAAAACTACGGTCACGACCATGACATCAGTCTGGAAACGCTGATAGCCAAAACGGACAGCGAGGTCACCCAGGCCCCCTGCCCCGACCACGCCGGCCATGGCCGTATAGCTCACCAGGGCAATGGCTGTGACGGTCGCTCCGGCAATGATGCCGGGCATGGCTTCGGGCAACAGGGCTCGCGTCACGATCTGGAAGGTGGTGCCGCCCATGGCCTGGGTCGCCTCGACGATGCCCTTGTCCACCTCGCGCAGGGCCGTCTCGACCAGCCGCGCATAGAAGGGTGCCGCTCCCACGACCAGCGGCGGAATAGCCCCGGCCACGCCCAGCGACGTGCCGACCAACAGCACAGTCACTGGCAGCATGACGATCAGCAGGATGATGAAAGGCACGGATCGCAGGACATTGACGATCAGCGACAGGACCGCGTTCAGCACCGGATTGGCTGCCAACCGGCCCTTGCCCGAAAGATAGAGCAACACGCCCAGCGGAATGCCGATCACGACGGTCAGCACCAGGGACCCGCCCAGCATCAGCAGGGTATCAAGGGTGGCGCGGGCAATCTCAGCCCCGTCGATATTCTGGAACATCAGGCGCCTTCCACAATCACGCCGCGCGACGACAGCTGGGACAGGGCGGCCTCGGCATCTCCGCCAGTAAAGGCGACCACCATCTGACCATAGGGCTCGCCGCGGATGCGACTGATGCGACCCGACAGGATCGAATAATCGACCCCGGCTGACCGTGCGACGCGACTCAGTTCCGGATCATAGGTCGACGGGCCGCGGAAGGTCAGGCGAGCCAGCCGTGCGCCGACGGGAACCACGGTGGTGTCAAAAGCCTCTTCGCCCTCGGCCAGCATGGCCTGGGTAACCGGATGTTGCGGGTGCAGGAAAACGTCAGCCGTTGCCCCCTGCTCCACCAGCCGGCCGTCCTTCAGGACGGCTACGCGGTCGCAGACCCGGCGAACCACCTCCATCTGGTGGGTGATCAGCACGATGGTCAGGCCAAGATCGCGATTGAGGCCGTCCAGCAGGGTCAGGATGTCTTCGGTCGTTTCGGGGTCGAGCGCACTGGTGGCCTCGTCGCACAGGAGCACGCTGGGACCACAGGCCAGGGCTCGGGCGATGCCCACCCGCTGTTTCTGCCCGCCAGAGAGCTGGGCTGGATGCTTGCGGGCGTGTTCAGCCAGGCCCAGCTGGTCCAGAAGCTCGGCCACGCGCGCCCTGACCTCGGCCTCGGGCCTGCCCTCCAGCCTCAGCGGAAAGGCGACATTCTCGGCGATTGTCCTGGAGTTCAGCAGGTTGAAGTGCTGGAAGATCATGCCGATCCGGCGTCGCGCCGCGCGCAGCTCGGCCGGGTTCAAGGCCGTGATGTCCTGGCCATCGACAATGACCCGGCCTTCGTCCGGCATTTCCAGCCGGTTGATGGTGCGGATCAGGGTCGACTTACCCGCGCCCGAGCGGCCAACCACGCCAAAGATCTCGCCACGCCCGATGGTCAGGTCCACGGCGTCCAGGGCCGTGCGCGTCCCACCCGCACTGCTGTAGCGACGGGTCACGCCTTCAAGGTGGATCATCTCAGTTCGCGTCCAGCGCCGAGGCCGGGACAATGGTCACGCTTTCGCCGCAGCCGCAGGCATCCGTCTCGTTCGGATTGCGGAAGACGAACTTGGACGCCAGTCTCGTCGTCTCGAAGTCAATCTCGGTGCCGATCAGGAACAGGATCGCCTTGGGCTCGATCAGGATGGTGACACCCTTGTCCTCGACCACCTCGTCCATCGGGCCGATTTCTTCGGCATAGGCAAAAGTGTATTCTTGGCCTGCGCAGCCGCCATTCTTCACGCCGACGCGAAGACCGACGTAGTCTTTTTGGGCATTGGCCATGATTTCGCGTACGCGTTCAGCCGCAGCCTCGGTCAGGGTCACGACCTTGGGCCTTGGGCGGCGCGGACGGGCAGCAGTCTGAAGCTCGGTCATCGGCGTCCCTAGAACATATTCAGGGCCAGCTTGGCCTCATCACTCATTTTCGAGGCATCCCACGGCGGATCAAAGACCAGATTGGCCCTGGCGCTGCGAACACCCTCGACACTGGATACTGCGGCCTCGACCCAGCCCGGCATCTCACCCGCCACCGGACAGCCCGGCGCGGTCAGGGTCATGTCGACCACCACGTCGCGGTCATCGGACACATCGACGCGATAGATCAGGCCCAGCTCATAGATATCGACCGGGATTTCCGGGTCATAGACGGTCTTGAGCGCCGCGATCAGGTCGTCGGTCAGCTTGTCCAGCTCAGCCTGGGACAGGGCGCTTTTCTGCGGCTCATCCCAGCTGGCGGCAAAGTCATCGCTGGTGCTGATCGGGGTGTCGGTCCTGGTGTCCATACTCGTCACACGAAGAAGTTCCGCGCCTTGATCAGCGCGTCCACGAAGGCATCTGTATCCTCCATGGTGTTATATAGGGCGAAGGAGGCGCGAGTGCTTGAGCTGACGCCCATTCTTTTGGCCAGGGGTTCGGCACAGTGCAGCCCGGCCCGCACGGCCACGCCATAACGGTCCATGATCTGGGCGATGTCATGGGCATGGGCACCATCGACCGCAAAGGTCAGCAGAGCGCCCTTGCCGGGTGCCTCACCCAGGATACGCAGCCAGTCGAACTGGGCCAGCCGCGCCCGGGCATGGTCATAGAGGGCCATCTCATGAGCGGCGATGGCGGCGCGGTCAAAGCCGGACAACCAGTCCAGGGCCACGCCCAGGCCGATGGCCTCGACAATGGCCGGGGTGCCGGCCTCGAACCGATGCGGCGGCGCGGCATAGGTAATGCGGTCCTTTTCGACCGTGTCGATCATGTCCCCGCCCCCCTGATAGGGCGGCAGGGCCTCCAGCGCCTCAGCCGTGCCGTAAAGCGCACCAATGCCCGTGGGGCCATAAAGCTTGTGGCCGGTAATCACGTAGTAGTCGCAGCCGATGGCGTGGACGTCCGGGGCGGCATGGACCGCGCCCTGGCAACCGTCGATCAGCACCCTGGCACCGGCCGCATGCGCCAGTCGCGTGATGTCGGCGATCGGGTTGATGGTACCGAGGACATTGGACATGTGGGTGACCGCCACCATGCGGGTTCGAGGACCCAGGAGGTCAGCAAAGGCCCGCATGTCCAGCGCACCATCATCGGTGATCGGTGCCCATTTCAGCACCGCGCCATAGCGCTCGCGCAGGAAATGCCACGGCACGATATTGGCGTGGTGCTCCATCTCGGTGACGATGATCTCGTCGCCCGGCTGGATCGTCTCGGCCAAACCATGGGCGACCAGGTTGATGGCCTCGGTCCCGCCCTTGGTCCAGACGATGTTATCCGACGACCCGGCATTCAGGAACCGGGCGACCTTATCCCGCGCCGCCTCAAAAGCTTCGGTCGTCTCGTTCGACAGGGTGTGCAGGCCGCGATGGACATTGGCATAGCTGCCCTCCATCGCCGCCACCATGGCCTCAATCACCGCACGCGGCTTCTGGGCCGAAGCGCCACTGTCCAGATAGACCAGCGGCCGGCCGTTCACCTGACGCGACAGGATCGGGAACTGGGCCCGCGCGGCATAGGCGTCGAAAGCCATCACCGGGTTGCCTTTCAGAACTTGGCCGTCAGCCATTCGCGCGCAATCTCTCTGGCAGGTTCGTTTTCGATCCGCTCGACAACCTCCATCAGGAAGGCCTGGGCCAGAAGGCCGCGTGCCTCTTCCAGCGGAATGCCGCGCTGCTGCATGTAGAACAGGGCGCTTTCGTCCAGGGTGCCGACCGTATTGCCGTGGGCGCACTGGACGTCGTCGGCATAGATGATCAATTCGGGCTTGGCGTCGATCTCGCCACGATCAGAAGCGATCAGGGCATGGTGACCCATGCGAGCATCGGTGCCATCGGCTCCGCGCTCAACGACGATCTTGCCCTGGAAGACGCCGCGTCCGTTATCGTGGACCACGCCCTTGGTCAGTTGGCTGGTGGTGCCGTTCTCGGCCAGGTGATCGACCACGGTCGTCATATCCGTGTGGCGCGCACCTTTCAGCACATAGGAAGCATCGAGCCGGGCATCAGCCCCCTTTGCACCCTGGGACAGCCGGGTCTCCAGCCGTTGCAGACGTGCGCCGGTTGACAGGATGGTCTGATAATAGCGGCCGCCTGGACGAAGGTTTACGTCTGCATTACAGACCGAAATCGCATCTTCCGGCTCATCGACCAGGACGATGCGGGTAACCTCGGCATCTTCGGCAACGTCAATCTCCACCCGGTTATGGGCGACATAGGCCGAGCCGTGGCCCTCGTGGCTTTCCAGCAGCAGCAGGCGGGCACCCGGGCGGGCAACGATGCGCGCCGAGGCCGTGTGGCCCGTGCCCTCGGCATCCGAGACAAAGCGCAAACGCAGGGTCTGGGGGCCCGAGGCGATGAAGTCGCGCACGCCTACCGGGCGGCCATTGGCAAAGGCGATGGTCTCGCGGCCCAGGTCGCCATAAGGGCCAAAGCCCTTGAGGGCCGCCGGGCCGGATTCGGGCGGTGCCTCACGAAGGATGCGTTGCAGGTCCGTGTATTTCCACGACTCTACCCGCCGCGACGGAAAGGTCTCGGGGCGGGTCAGGTCGATAACGGGCGCGGCGATCATGCGGCGGTCGGAAGGTATTTGTCATAGCCCTCCGCTTCCAGTTGCAGCGCCAGTTCCGGTCCGCCCGAGGCCACGATGCGGCCACCGGCCAGGACGTGGACCTTGTCCGGTTTGATGTAGTCCAGCAGGCGCTGATAGTGGGTGATCACCAGCATCGAACGGTCGGCCCGGCGCAGCGCATTGACGCCTTCCGACACGATCCGCAGGGCGTCGATGTCCAGGCCGGAATCCGTCTCGTCCAGGATCAGCAACGACGGCTCCAGCAGGGCCATCTGCAGGATTTCCATCCGTTTCTTCTCACCACCCGAGAAGCCGACGTTCAGCGGGCGTTTCAGCATGTCGAAGTCTATCTTCAGCGACTGAGACGCTGCCTTGACCATCTTCATGAAGGCCGGGATCGAGACCTCCTCCTCGCCCCGCGCGCGCTTCTGGGCATTAAGTGCCGTGCGGACAAAGGTCAGGGCCGGAACACCCGGAATCTCAACCGGATACTGGAAGGACAGGAAAACCCCCGCTGCGGCGCGCTCTGCCGGATCGAGGTCCAGCAGGTCAGTGCCATTCCAGGTCACCGAACCTTCGCTGACTTCATAGTCCGGGCGGCCGGCAATGATGTTGCCGAGGGTCGACTTGCCCGCACCATTGGGCCCCATGATGGCATGGACCTCGCCCGCCGGAACCTGAAGGGACAAGCCCTTCAGGATGGTCTTGTCCTCGACGGACGAGTGAAGATTATCGATCTTAAGCATTGTTATTGTACTCGTTTATCCCACCGAGCCTTCAAGGCTGATGGCGACCAATTTCTGGGCCTCGACGGCGAATTCCATGGGCAGTTCCTGCAGCACGTCGCGCACGAAACCATTGACCAGCAGGGCTACGGCCTCTTCTTCCGACAGGCCGCGCTGCTGGGCATAGAACAGCTGGTCCTCGGACAGGCGGGTCGTGGTCGC
>DLIT01000132.1:0-1913 GCA_002483865.1 Brevundimonas sp. UBA7635 | reverse complement strand
CCCGAGCTTTCCTCGCCCTTGAGGATGCAGGACGGGTATTTCCAGGTCACGGCCGAGCCGGTCTCTACCTGGGTCCAGCTGACCTTGGAGCGATCACCGCGACAGTCGGCGCGCTTGGTCACGAAGTTGTAGATCCCGCCCTTGCCCTCGGCGTCGCCGGGGTACCAGTTCTGGACGGTCGAGTATTTTACTTCAGCGTCCTTGAGGGCCACGATCTCCACCACGGCCGCGTGAAGCTGGTTCTCGTCCCGCATCGGCGCGGTGCAGCCTTCCAGGTATGAGACATAGGAGCCTTCATCGGCGATGATCAGGGTCCGCTCGAACTGGCCTGTCTGGCTGGCATTGATGCGGAAATAGGTCGACAGTTCCATCGGGCAGCGCACGCCCGGCGGCACATAGACGAACGACCCGTCCGAAAAGACCGCGCTGTTCAGAGCCGCGAAATAGTTGTCCGAGACAGGAACGACCGAACCCAGATATTGACGCACCAGATCAGGATATTCGCGCAAGGCTTCGGAAATAGGCATGAAAATCACGCCCGCCTTGGCCAGCTCCTCCTTGAAGGTGGTCACGACCGAGACGCTGTCGAACACCGCATCCACGGCCACCTTGGGCGCGCCCTGGACACCGGCCAGCACTTCCTGTTCCTTCAGGGGGATGCCCAGCTTGGCATAGACTTCCAGCAGCTCAGGATCGACCTCGTCCAATGACTTGGGACCTTCCTTGGCCTTGGGCGCGGCATAGTAGTGCAGGTCCTGATAGTCGACCGGCTCATATTTTACAGCCGCCCAGGTGGGCTCTTCCATAGCCAACCAGCGCTCATAGGCCGCCAGACGCCATTCCAGCATCCACTCCGGCTCCCCCTTCTTTTCAGAGATGAAGCGGATGATGTCGGCGTTCAGGCCCTTGGGCGCGAACTCTTGTTCGATTTCCGTCGTAAAGCCGTGCGCATACTTTTCGAGCGACGCGACGGTATCGACAGTTTCTTTAACAGCTACCATAACTTACGCGACTTCCTTTACGCGTTCACTGACACGCGCCTGATGCTTTTGCCAGGCCGCCAGCCAAGCGTCGGTAAACCCGGTCCAGTCGGCTTCCACCGTGCTCCAGCCGCCCGAGATACGGACGCCGCCCGTGGCGAGACGATCCAACCCCATGGCGGACATGGCCCGCGACGGCTTCACCTTGCCCGACGAACAGGCCGAGCCGGCCGACACCATGACCCCGGCCAGATCCAGCGTGATCAACTGCTGGGGGCTGTCCCAGCCTTCGACAGCCATGAAAAGCGTATTGGGCAGGCGCGGTGCCCCACCCCCGACGATCGTCGCCCCAGCGGCGCGAACGCGGGCCTCAGCCCCATCACGCCAAGCGGCATGGGACTGGACCTCGGCCAGGTCACGGGCCGCACAGTCAGCGGCGGTGCCAAAGCCGACGATGCCCGGGACATTCTCGGTACCGGCGCGCAGACCGCGCTCCTGCCCTGCCCCGTGGATGATGCGAACTCCGGCCAGACCTTCCTTCAGCACCAGGGCACCGACGCCCTGTGGGCCGCCAAGCTTGTGCGCGGACAGGGTCAGGCTGTCGGCATCCAGCGCCCGGATATCGACCGGAACCTTGCCTGCCGACTGAATGGCATCGACGTGCAGCCAACCGCCCGCCGCCCGGACCAGGGCCGCAGCCTGTTCAATCGGCTGGATGACACCGCTTTCGTTGTTGGCATGGTGAATGGCCACGACGGCGCGCCCCGGACGGGCCAGGGCCTCGGCCAGCCAGGCCAGGTCGATAAGCCCCCGGCCATCGACCGGCAGGACCTCGACCGGCGCACCTGACGCCAAAGCCGCCTCGGCCACGCACGGGTGTTCGGTCGCGCTAACGATCACGCGCTTGCAACCCGCAGCCAGGGCACTGGCCAG
>DLIT01000169.1:1869-3899 GCA_002483865.1 Brevundimonas sp. UBA7635 | reverse complement strand
CCCCGAAGTTCTCGGACAGGATCTGTCGGAATGGAAATCCCGACGAGAAGTGGCTCTCTATATACAAGGTCGGAGGAAAATCAACTGCGTCCGCGCTTGTTTGCCGACGGGGCCTTGCCAGCCCCTTCCCCGCAGTCGAACTGGCCGCAGTAACTGCTCAGCAGGTCCGTCAGAAATCCTGTCTGGAACCGAGCGATAATTTGAACCATGTCATTGCCCATCGCAAACTCCTTGCGGGCAATGCTCCGGCCCTGCGGCCCCTCATAGAGCGCGACCAGCGCCTGCAGTTCTTCCAGCGTGAACTGTTCTGCAAAGAGCGCTTCGAGCGCCTCTCCCATCACCTGGCCATGTTCCACCAAAAGATCAGTGGCGGTTTTGCGCATCCAGGCCACCTCAGCGGGCGGGGCTTCGGTCAGTTGGGCTACCTGGAGCTCAACGTCCTGGCGCACCTGTTTTTCAAGGTCGGCCATCTTTACCAGCATCATTCGGCGCGCCAGGGCCCGGCGGCCATCCGGGTCATCGGGTATGACGACCACCGGCAGGTTCGGCGTATCGGCAAGGACAGGCACCGCCGCATCCTGAGCCAAGGCGGGGGTAAGCTGGGCCGCTACAAGGAGACTGCCCACCAAGACGGTTCGCAATACGTTCGACATAATCCCTCCTGCGAGGAACCCGATATTAAACCCAAAGTTGATAGGACGGAAACGCTGGTCGTCAGTGGGAAGGATAAAAGCCGAGGATCAACGCCGACAGGTCGGCTTCATGAACACAGCTGGCAGCCTCGGTCTGGGGCATCCAACGCCGTTGCCGCTGTTGATCTTCGGGCCACGCCCCAAGCTGGATAAGCACCTCGAGCGGAAAGGTCGCGACTACGCAAGACTTCAGCTCTCCTGATTTCAACCGTTTCTCATAGCGAAAATGACCGATCTCACTTGGGGCTATTTCGCCCTGCACACCGGCCTCCTCATAGGCCTCCTGGGCCGCCGCTTCGGCATCGGTCTTGCCCAGCATGCGCCAGCCCTTGGGGATGACCCAGCGTCGGGTCTCGCGCGACGTGATCAGCAGTATCTCGACGCCGGCTTCGCCCCTGCGCCAAGGCAGGGCAGCAACTTGCATGACCTCGTCAGGCCCCAGGGCATGGCGGACGGCGTTCATGCCCATGCATCTGACAGAGGCGAAGGGATGGGCGGAGCGGAAAGCAGGGTCATGATGTCGTGGCCAGAACAGGCGCGGCGTGAGGATAATCAGGATGGCCCCGGCAAGGGTCGAACGCAAAGATCGACGAAGGGCAAGAAGCACCTAGGAGATGATCCCTAATACGCACAACCGCTCTTTCGACTTATCCCGCATCAGGAGGATCATCGTATATCCTCCGAATACGGACATTAGAGTGGCATCCACCTGCCTCTGCCGCAAGCGCGGGTTTCCGCAGCATCCCTAAAGCGGACCTTGGGCCCCGGATACATATCCATTGACGCCGGGATGGATTGATAAGATTACAGGGCAGTCATGATTATGGTCAAAAAGAGGCGCGCGTGTCCTCCCCTCCATCTCCACAGGAAGACCTGCTGATCCGTGCGGGTCAGGCCCTGGCCCGCCGCGATCCTCGCCAGGCCCTTGTTCTGCTTGATCAGGCAGACCGTTATGGAAGGACACACAACAGCACACTGAACCGGGCCGTGGCCCTGCGGCTGCTGGGCGACTTCAATGCTTCCCTGCGGGTGCTGGACGAAGCCCTGGATATGCGCCCCTACGATTTCGCGGCTCTTTTGGCCAAAGGGGCCATGCTGGAAAAAATCCAGCAGCCAAAGGCCGCCGTTGCTGTCTATCGCGATGCGCTCAAGATTGCCCCACCGCGTGACCGCTGCCCCCCAGGCGTGCTGGCCCAACTGGATTACGCCCATCGGATCGTGGACCGTTACGCCCAGGATCTGACTGATTTCATGCAGCAGAGGGTTGGAGCCCTGAGGGGCAATGTTTCTGCAGAAGTTCTGGAACGCTTTGATGAAGGCCTGGGTATCTATGCTGGC
>DLIT01000169.1:305-1737 GCA_002483865.1 Brevundimonas sp. UBA7635 | reverse complement strand
TGGGGCGAGTTGAACCATTCGAGCCGGTGGAGCTCGCTGTTCCTTTGGAAGGACGGCCAGAGGCAGGATCGCATCTGCGAGCTTTGCCCGCGCACCGCCCAGATCCTGTCAGGCCTGCCGATGGCCGAGCAGGACGGGTTTGCCCCGACGGCCATGTTCTCGGCCCTGCAGGCCCGGACCCATATTCCACCGCACACCGGGTCATCCAACGTGCGCCTGTTGACCCATCTGCCGCTGATCTTGCCAGGACCAGCACGTTTCCGCGTCGGCAACACCCTGCGCGAATGGGAGATGGGCAAGGCCTGGGTGTTTGACGACACCATCGAGCATGAGGCCTGGAACGACGCCACTGGGCTGCGGGTCATCCTGATCTTCGACATCTGGAACCCCTTCCTCGACGACGCCGAGAAGACCCTGATCACCGAAATGATGAAGGCCCAGCGGGACTTCATGGCCAGCTAGAGCTCGGCTTGCCAGACTAGGACGAATGAAAACGGCCCCGCAGATCGCTCTGCGNNCTCGGGGGGGCCGTCTTTTTAGTCACCGAAGCTTTTAAGGCTTAGGCCCCCAGCGAGGCCGGGTCGATCTTGATACCCGGACCCATGGTCGAGGACAGGCTGATCCGCTTGACGTAGGTGCCCTTGGCACCCGTCGGCTTGGCGCGGTTCAGAGCGTCGATGTAAGCCTTGACGTTGGCTTCCAAAGCTTCCTGCGTGAAGGAAACCTTGCCAATGCCGCCGTGAGCGATACCGGCCTTTTCGACGCGGAACTCAACGGCACCGCCCTTGGCGTCCTTGACGGCCTGGGCGACGTTCGGGGTCACGGTGCCAACCTTGGGGTTCGGCATCAGGCCGCGCGGGCCCAGGACCTTACCCAGACGACCGACCAGGGCCATCATGTCCGGCGACGCGATAACGCGGTCGAAGTCCATCAGACCACCGTTGATCTGTTCGTACAGATCTTCGGCACCGACGTATTCCGCACCAGCGGCGCGGGCTTCATCAGCCTTGGCGTCCTTGGCGAAGACGGCGACCTTGACGTCGCGGCCGGTGCCCGAGGGCAGGTTCACCACGCCGCGGACCTGCTGGTCGGCGTGACGCGGATCAACGCCCAGGTTGACGGCGATTTCGACGGACTCGTCGAACTTGGCCTTGGCGTTGGCCTTGACCAGCTTGATGGCTTCCGAGAACGGCAGCAGGTCCTGCGTGACGCCGGTGCGAGCCTTTTGGGCCTTGGTTTGCTTAGCCATGGATTAGCCCTCCACCACTTCGATGCCGATAGCGCGGGCCGAGCCTTCAATGATGCGCGAGGCAGCATCCAGGTCGTTGGCGTTCAGGTCTTTCATCTTCTTCTCGGCGATTTCGCGCAGTTGCGTCTGCGTGATCTTGCCGGCGATCTCACGACCGACGAGCTTGGCACCCGACTTGATGCC
>DLIT01000169.1:0-278 GCA_002483865.1 Brevundimonas sp. UBA7635 | reverse complement strand
GACTTGTCCTGGTACACCGTGATGACGGTCGGCAGGGGCGTACCCTTGGCTTCCTTCTCGGTGCGAGCGTTGAACTCCTTGCAGAAGCCCATGATGTTCACGCCGCGCTGACCCAGAGCCGGGCCGATCGGGGGCGACGGAGTGGCGGACTGCGCCGGCACTTGCAGCTTGATATAGCCGAGAATCTTCTTGGCCATTGGTCTCTCCTATGAATGACCTCCACCAAGGTGGTGGGGGCCGGTGAGCCGTGGTCTGGCATGGCTGCCTCCCACGGATTT
>DLIT01000140.1:7819-8956 GCA_002483865.1 Brevundimonas sp. UBA7635 | reverse complement strand
GCGGTCGAGCCCGAAGTCATCCTGATGGACGAGCCCTGCTCGGCCCTGGACCCGATCGCCACCGCCAAGATCGAGGAGCTGATCGACGAACTGCGCGAGCGCTACTGCATCGTCATCGTCACCCACTCCATGGCCCAGGCGGCCCGCGTGTCGCAGCAGACGGCCTTCTTCCACATGGGCAAGCTGGTTGAGACCGGCGACACCGAAGAGATCTTCACCAACCCCCGCGAGCGTCGCACGCTTGACTATATCACGGGCCGTTTCGGCTAGAGGCTGTCATGAATCAACACACGGTCAAGGCATACGGTGACGAGCTTAACCAGCTGACTGCCGAAGTCGTTCGCATGGGTGGCCTGGCAGAAGCCCAGGTGGCCGATGCGATTGAATCTGTGGCCCGTCGCGACGTGGCCCTGGCGCGGGCGGTGATCGAGCGTGACGAGCGTCTCGACGTCATGCACCGCGAGATCGAGAAGAAGTCGATCCGCCTGATCGCCCTGCGTCAGCCGGTGGCCTCGGACCTGCGCCGCACCCTGGGAGCCATCAAGCTGGCCACCGACCTGGAGCGCACTGGCGACCTGGCCAAGAACATCGCCAAGCGCGCCCTCATCCTGGCCGAGGGGGCACCGATCCAGCCGCTGACCCGCTCGATCGAGCGCATGGGCCGACTGGTCTCGACCCGTCTGCGCGACGTGCTTGATGCTTATACCGCCGCCGAGACCGAGGCCGCGCTGCAGGTGTGGGGTACCGACGACGAGGTGGACGAGCACTACAACGCGCTCTTCCGCGAGCTGCTGACCTATATGATGGCTGACCCGCGCACCATCACGGCCTGCACCCATCTGCTGTTCATGGCCAAGAACCTGGAGCGGATCGGGGACCACGCCACCAACATCGCCGAGACCGTCTATTATGAGATCACCGGCGACGAGATCCTGGGTGAGCGGCCCAAGGCGGTACCGGGACCCGGCGAAGACCCGACCCCAACCCCCCACGTGGCTCCCCCGGCAGAGCCGTCCGTGGACTGAGCGCCCGTTTCAACTGACGACTTCGATGACCCGGAGAGCCTGACGTGAAGCCCTATATCCTTGTGATGGAAGACGAGGACGCCCTGGCGACCCTGCTTCAGTACAATCTGGA
>DLIT01000140.1:7515-7736 GCA_002483865.1 Brevundimonas sp. UBA7635 | reverse complement strand
CAGGTCGACGAGCGGATGCCGGACCTGGTGCTGCTGGACTGGATGCTGCCGAAGCTGTCCGGCATCGAGGTCTGCCGTCGCCTGCGGGGCCGCGCCGAGACGCGCAACATCCCGATAATCATGCTGACGGCCCGTGGCGAAGAGACGGATCGCGTTCGCGGCCTGGATACCGGTGCCGACGACTACATGACCAAGCCCTTCTCGATGACCGAGCTGACAGC
>DLIT01000140.1:6783-7255 GCA_002483865.1 Brevundimonas sp. UBA7635 | reverse complement strand
CACACCCGATCCTCGGGTCAGGCCCGAGGATGACGGCGGGAAAACCTCGACGCCTCGCCGCACACCTTCATCCTCCCCCGCTCCGCAGGGGAGGATTAATCACGTTTCCTCCTTACCCAGTGGGTAGGGGGACCGTGAATATGTTGAGGCTGGCTCAGCCCGCGATCTCGGCCGGGTCGATCTGATAGACGGTCGAGCAGTATTCGCAGCTGGCGTGGATCATGCCGTCCGGCTCGACCATCTCGTTACGATCCTCCTCAGAGAAGGACTGCATCACCGTCACCAGTCGCTCACGCGAGCAACGGCAGGCGGCCCTCAGCGGGGCGGCACCTTCAAGACGCACCCCATCCTCGTGGAAGAGACGGAACAGCAGAGTCTGGGCGCTGATCGTCGGGTCGATCAGCTCGTCGTCGCCGAGGGTGGCGAACAGAGCGCGGGTACGCTCCCAGACTTCCTCGGTAGAACCGCGCGC
>DLIT01000140.1:6493-6713 GCA_002483865.1 Brevundimonas sp. UBA7635 | reverse complement strand
TCGGACTGGGTGAAGTAGTGCTCGGCGCACAGGGACAGGCTGTCGCCCTCGATCGGGGTGATGCCCTGGGTGCGCTCGAAATCCTCACCGCGGTCCAGGGTCATGATAAAGATCCCCTTGCCTAACAGGGCCTGGGCACCGGGTCGGGCGTCGTTGCGCGACAGCTCGGCCACCTCGGCCTCGTCAAAGCGGCAGAAGCCCCTTAGCGAGCCATCCGTGC
>DLIT01000140.1:5106-6458 GCA_002483865.1 Brevundimonas sp. UBA7635 | reverse complement strand
GCGACCGGCTCGGGATAGGCGTGGGCTGACAGGATCCTGTCGACTGCTTCGCCCAGACGGACCAGACGGCCACGCACGGGCCAGCCCTCGATCTGGAAGGCCGCTGCAAAGTTGTCGGTCGGGGCGACGGGCGCGTGATCGGTCACGGCGAAGTTCCTGCTTGAAAGGCGAACTGGCGAAGCGGCGCAACATAGGGAGGGTGGGGTCCCGATGTAAGGGGCAGGGGACAGCGACCGGCAAAAGAGGAATGCCGACTTGCAGCCTGGCCCCGATTCCGGGAACTTCTTCGAACGCGGATCGCTCCTGTACCGACACAGGATTCCACGACGAGAGGTAGCCATGGCTCAAGAGTTCGACCCCATAGAAGAGGTTCGCAAACATCCGGGGGTGGCCGCCGGCGTGGTCTTTGTCCTGGCGGGTATTGGCCTGGCCACCTTGCTGCTGAACCAGCGCACCGGCCCGCGACGCTATGAGCTTTTGAGGGAACGCTTCGATCCGCGTGGCTGGGTCGATACGGGGTCGATGAGGGCGCGCGTCGGGGATCTGGCGCGTGGAGTCAGGGACAATGTCGATGAACTGGGCCAGCGCGCCTCCGAGCTGGGCGAGACGGTGCACCACCGCGCCGGCCGCTTCGGCGGCCGTTTCCGCCAGGGGTTTGGCCACGGGCACAAGGGCGGCCGTCACCGCCATCGCAAGGTCCATCGCTATCAGAAACAGGCCCGGCGCTATGCCGAGGATGCCGGTGACTTTGCCATGGACCATGCGCGCGAAGGCGGGGCCATCCTGGCCGTCGCCGCCATCGCTGCCGCCATTGGTGCCGTGGCCTGGGAAAGCCACAAGAAGGGTGGCGGGTTGCTCGACTAGGGTCCTGTAGGGTCGCTTCGTAGAAAAATCGTGCGGAAAGGGGGGCTTTGAGCCCCCTTTTTATTGCTGCAGGTGCGAAGGTCGGCTAGTGCCGTGCCATGACCTCGCCTGCCTTCATCTTCGACTTCGATTCCACCCTGGTTCGCATCGAGACGCTGGAAGCGCTCGCTGAGATCGCCCTGGCCGATGCCCCCGATGCGGCGGCGCGAAAGGCCGAGATTGCGACCCTGACCGAGCAGGCGATGACGGGCCAGATCGACTTTGGCTCGGCCCTGCGTCGGCGGCTGGAGCTGCTGGCCCCCAGTCGCGCCCATGTCGAGCAACTGGCCGACCGGATCTTGGACGAGGCGACGGCCTCGATCCGGCGCAACCTCGACTTCTTCGAGCGGCACCGTGACCGGATCTACATCCTGTCCGGCGGCTTCCGCGAGATCATCGCCCCGCTGGCCGAACGGCTCAGCATCCCGGCGGATCATGTCCTGTGCAAC
>DLIT01000140.1:0-4995 GCA_002483865.1 Brevundimonas sp. UBA7635 | reverse complement strand
TGGAAGTGGCCGACGCGGCCGCAGCTTCGCTGGATGAGGTGCTGTTCGCCGAGGGGGTGCCCGGCCGCTGGTCCTATCCGCGCAGCCGCATCCGCATGCTGTTGCTGGAAAACATCCATCCTGCGGCGGTCGAGCGGTTGGAAGAAGCCGGCTACAGCGTCGAGACGGTCAAGGGCGCGCTGGATGAGGACGACCTGATCGAGGCGATCAAGGGCGTGCATATCCTGGGCATCCGGTCCAAGACCAATGTCACCCGCCGGGTCCTGGAACAGGCCGACCGCCTGATGGCCGTGGCGGCCTTCTGCATCGGCACCAACCAGATCGACCTGGATGCCTGCGCCGACAAGGGCGTGGCGGTTTTCAACGCGCCCTATTCCAACACCCGCTCTGTGGTCGAGCTGGCCTTGGGCACCATGATCGTCATGATGCGCGACGTGACGCACAAGTCGCGGCTGATGCACCAGGGCGTTTGGAACAAGTCGGCCACCGGCTCGCGCGAGATGCGCGGCAAGACCCTGGGCATCGTCGGCTATGGCGCGATCGGCAGCCAGCTGTCGGTGCTGGCCGAGAACCTGGGGATGCGGGTCCTCTTCTATGACCTGAACGAGCGGCTGGCGCTGGGCAATGCGCGGCGCGTGCGCAAGCTGGACGACCTGCTGGCCGAGGCCGACGTGGTCACGCTCCACGTCGATGGCCGCAAGGACAATGCCAACATCTTTGGCCGCGAGCAGTTCGCCCGGATGAAGAAGGGTGCGCTGTTCCTGAACCTGGCGCGCGGACATGTCGTGGACGTGGAGGCCTTGGCCGAGGCTCTGAACTCGGGCCACCTGGCCGGTGCGACCGTGGACGTCTTCCCAGAAGAGCCGCGTACCAATGCCGACCCCTTTGCCAGCCCCCTGATCGGCCTGGACAAGGTGATCCTGACCCCGCACATCGGCGGCTCGACCGAGGAAGCCCAGGAAGCCATTGCCGAGTTTGCGGCTGAGCGGCTGCTTAACTATCTGAACCGCGGCGACACCACCTTCTGCGTCAACCTGCCCAATGTTCAGTTGGCGGAGGTGTCCCGAGCCCACCGTCTGCTGCATATCCACCGTAACCAGCCGGGCGTCCTGGCAGAGCTGAACAGCGCCCTGTCCAAGGCGGGGCTGAACATCCTTGGTCAGCATCTCAAGACGGATGAGCGCACCGGCTATGTCATCATCGACGTGGACCGCGACTATGACCGCGAAGCCCTGCGGGCGCTGAAGCAGGTGCCGGGGACGGTTCGCTTCCGCATGTTGCACTGACGACTCGCCTGGATCGAGAAGCTGAAATTTTCTCGGCCCCTGATAACAGTGTATTGCAATCGTCCGCATGCAGCGCATCCTCTGGACAACGGCCCCGTTCGTGAGGGTCGATGGGAGATGCGACATGAAGGCGTTGATGTGCGGGGCCGCGCTGGCGGTGGTGGCCACGGGCGTGTGGTCCACGACGGCCGAGGCCCAGACCTATAATCGGCTGGTCGTCTTTGGGGACAGCCTGTCGGACAACGGCAACCTCTATCTGGCGACGGGGGGCAGCACCCCGGCCTCGCCCCCCTATGGTCAGGGGCGGTTCTCGGACGGCCCGGTCTTTACCGAGCTCCTGGGCTTTGATGCCGCCAACTTCATGGGGCCGGTGACCGGCAGCATCAACATGGCCTTTGGCGGCGCGCGGACGGACAGCCAGAGCGCGCCCCTGGGCATGCGCCTGCAACTACAGCAGTATTTAGCGCGAGGCGGCACCTTTGGCTCGGGCGATCTGGTCAGTGTGTTGGGCGGGGCCAACAACATCTTCCAGGGCCTGCCCATGGCGGGGGCGTCAGCCAGCCCCACAGCGGCCATTGCGCCGGTAGCCCAAGCCGCGGCCATGGACGTCAATTTCCTGGTCAACAACATCGCCCAGGCGGGGGCTGGCACCATCCTGGTGACCAACCTGCCCAAGCTCAGCCTGACGCCACAGTTCCGCACGACCCCGGCAGCCCCGCTGGCCGACTATGCGGTGACCACCTTCAACACGGCCCTTCTGGCCGGGCTGAACACCACGGCAGCAGCCCAGCCGGGCACCAACATCATCATGGTAGATCTGTTCAAGATCAACGATACTCTGGCCGCCAACCCCGGTGCCTTTGGCGTCAGCAACGCCACCCAGCCCTGCTTCAACCAGGTCACCTTGACGCTGTGCAGCAACCCCGGCGATTATTTCTATTTTGACGGCGTGCACCCCACTACCAAGGGGCATGCCGTCATAGCTGCCCTGGCCAATGACTATCTCTACTATGGCGACCTGGGCACCCAGTCGGCGCTGCAGGGCGAGACCTCCTGGCGTCTGCGCCGCGACGCCCTGGAAACCTCGACCGACAGCCTGTCCGGGCGCGAGGCCTGGAGCGCCGGGACCAGCCTCTCGGTCGAGGGCCTGTATGACAGCACCACCACCGACGCACGCGCCGCGATCGCCGAGGCCGAGGTGGAAGGCTATGGCCTACGCATAGCCCTGGAATCGGGCACCGAAACGCTGCGGTTCGGCATGGCTGGGTCCTATCGCACGGCTGACACCGTGGCGGGCGGTTCAAGCTTTGACCTGGCCAGTTTTGGCTTTGATGTTTACGGCGGCTGGCGCTCGGGGCGGACCTTCGTCAATGGCGCGGTCGGGGTCTCGCGTGAGGATTTTGACGACATCGCCCGGCGCACGGCCCTGGCCCCGGTCATACATTTCGCCAGCACACGCGGGCTCAGCACCGGCGCGCGGATCCAGGCCGGGACCTGGTTCGACCACGGCAGTGTGGCCCTGTCCCCCCGCGTCGGCCTGGCCTGGATGAAGAGCGACATTGACGGCTATGTCGAGCAGGGCCCGGCGGCCCAGCATGACTATGCTGACCGCGCGGTCACGGCGTCGACCGCCGAGGTCGCCTTGAGGGCCGAAGCAGGGCAGGGCGCGTTCCGCTTCTTTGTCGAGGGTGGCTATCGCGATCTCATCAGCGACGACAGTGATGCGGTCCGCACGGGCCTGGCGGGCAACCCGGCCCAGGTCCTGGCACGCCAGGTGGACCTGCCCAACGGCGGCGAGATCCTGGCTTCTGCAGGCCTGAACGGGCGGCTGGGGGAGCGGTGGAACGTCGCAGTTGGCTATAGCGGCCGCTTTGGCGACCAGATCGAAAGCCATCTGGGGGCCATCAGATTCAGTCTGCCGCTCTAGGTTGAATTTAAAGTAGAATTTGGACCCTTCGGGCCCCGTGACCCCTCGGTTGCGGGGCCCTTGCCTGCGTTCCAGGCCAAGCTTGCGCATGGTCTCGCCAAGACCGCGCCTTATTCACGTCCCGATGAAATGCAAGAAGGCGCGCAACCTATGGCTGTCGCCGCGGGTGGGCCGCCCTGTGCGCCCAATGCGCTATGCCCGCATGACGCCTTTCCCCAGCCCCCTGTCGGGCGACTGGAGTCAGTTCGCGTATGCATATGCTTCCCTATGCCGTTCGTCCCCTGGCCATGCGTTTCGGTCAGACGGGGCTGGCGGTTTCGGTCGGCCTGCTGGCCATGGCTGCGGCTCCACTGGGTGCCGCTGTGAAGGATCAATCCCCCGAGATCGGATCGGTTCCGGTGGCCGCTCCGGTTCAGGCTGTAGCCAAGCCCGTTGGTCCTCTGGTTCGCAAGATGGCCTTCGAGACCCCGGTCAAAGGTTATAAGGTCAACTCCAGGTTCGGCCTGCGCAAGTTGTCGGTCGAAGCCAAGGCCCGCGCGCACAAGGGCGTGGATATCGCCGCGCCCACGGGCACCCCGGTCTATGCCACCGCCGAGGGCCGTGTGATCCGGGCGGGCTATCAGGCTGGCGGCTATGGCAACTTCATCGAGGTCAAGCACCCTAATGGAATGAGCAGCCTGTATGCCCACCTGAGCCGGATCTCGGTCGAGGTCGGCCAGTCAGTGGCGGCTGACCATGTGATCGGGCGCGTGGGTTCCACCGGCTATTCGACCGGCCCGCACCTGCATTTCGAGGTCCGCCAGCGCGGCCAGCAGGTCAATCCGGCCAAGGTTGTTGGCACCAGCTATGACGTCAAGGTCGACCCTCATCAGCTGCGCTATGCCAGAGCATGACCAATCCGTAACGTAAAAGGCCCTTTCCACCAGCCCCTGTGAGCTTCTAGCTTGGGCAGGATCAAGGGAGTGGCCGATGACCGCAGCATTGACGCTGGACGCTGTCAGTAAAAGATACGGGGCCTATCAGGCCGTGTCAGATCTAAGCTTTCAGGTGGAAAAGGGAAGCATCTGTGGCTTCCTGGGCCCTAACGGGGCGGGCAAGACCTCGACCCTGCGGATGATCCTGGGCCTGCAGCCTGCCACCAGCGGACGGATCGAGATCCTGGGCTCTGACGACGGTCGCAAGGTGCGCAACCGCATCGGCTTCCTGCCCGAGGAGCGGGGCCTCTACAAGAAGATGACCCCGGTCGAGGCCATTGCCTACCTGGGCTCGCTCAAGGGGCTGCCGGCCAGCGAGGGCCGCGCGCGGGCGCGCGACATGCTGGAAAAGATGGGCCTTGGCCACGCCCAGAAGAAAAAGATGAAGGACCTGTCCAAGGGCATGGCCCAGAAGGTCCAACTGGTGTCCGCCGTCGTGCACAGGCCCGAGTTCGTTATTCTGGATGAGCCCTTTTCGGGCCTCGACCCCATGAACCAGCAGGGACTGGAAACCCTGATCAGGGACCTCGCCGCCGATGGGGCGACGGTCCTGTTCTCGACCCACGTCATGCAGCACGCGGAGCGTCTGTGCGACAAGGTAGTCCTGCTGGCCCGGGGCCGTAAGGCCTTTGAGGGCTCCGTGGATGAGGCGAGGGCGACGTCGCCTCGCTATCTGGAAATCGAAGGAAGCCTCGATCCTCAGTCCGTCCGTGCCCTGCCGGGCGTGACCCATGTCGAGCGCATCGTGGGTCCTGACGACGTCCTGACGCTGAAGGCGGGCCTGGAACCGGGGGCAGAGGCCCAAACC
>DLIT01000119.1:9341-9561 GCA_002483865.1 Brevundimonas sp. UBA7635 | reverse complement strand
GCTCAGGTCCACCATCATGCCGATGCGGTTCATTTCCTTGACGACTTCCTCGCCAAAGGCGTTCAGGCCGCCCCACTTCGGCGCATCCGTGCCTGCATCGGCCCAGTTGGTCGACTTGGAGTGGGTCAGTGTCATGTACAGCGCGCCCGCGCGGCGGAATTCGCGCAGCAGGCCAAGGCTGTCATCGATGGAATATCCACCTTCCATGCCGATCAGGCTG
>DLIT01000119.1:7592-9193 GCA_002483865.1 Brevundimonas sp. UBA7635 | reverse complement strand
GACATAGACCGACCAGAACTGACCGCCCACGCCGCCTTCGCGCAGACGCGGGATGTCGGTGTGCAGACGGGTGCTCATCGACAGGTCGGTGGTCAGGTCCACGCCATGCACGTCATTGCCATAGCCCTGACGGATGGCCCACGGCAGGTCGTTGTGGCCGTCGATCAGCGGCGTGCGGCGCAGGATCTGGCGCACGCGCGCATCCACGGCCGCATCGCTGGTCTGCGCCAAAACCGGCGTCGCCGCCGTCAGGGCCGTCACCGCCGCAGCGGCCATCATCAATTTGCGGATCATCGCATCCCCCGGTTCAAAAACTACGGGTCTCACGCTGGCATATGTGGGGCGGTTAGGAAACGGGTCTGATCCAGATCAAGGGCAAAACCTTTGCCATGCGGCATCACCACTGCATCCTCGGACTGTTCACCGAGCCTGCATCGTGGTTGAAGCCCCTATGACCGAAATATCTCCCGCACTGATGATCGAGCGGCGCGAACGCGCCCGCGTCTGGTTTGAGACCCTGCGCGATCAGATCCATGCCGGTTTCGAGGCGTTGGAAGACGCTGCCTCGCCGGAGTTGTATCAAGGCGAAGCGGGTCGCTTCGTTCGCACGCCGTGGGACCGCCCTGCCGGCGGCGGTGGCGTCATGGGCATGATGTCGGGCCGTCTGTTCGAAAAGGTCGGCGTGCACTGCTCGACCGTGTTCGGCGAGTTTCCGGCTGACTACGCCAAGAATGTTCCGGGCGCTGCCGAAGACCCGCGCTTCTTCGCCACCGGCATCAGCCTGATCTGCCATCCGGTGAACCCGAATGTTCCGGCGGTGCATATGAACACCCGCTTCATCGCCACGACCGAAAGCTGGTTCGGCGGCGGCGGCGACCTGACGCCGGTGCTGAACGCCGACCGTCGCGACGACCACCCCGACACGATCGCCTTCCACGCGGCCATGAAGGACGCCTGTGACCGTCACGATCCGGACTACTATCCAAAGTACAAGGCATGGTGCGACGAGTACTTCTTCCTGCCCCACCGCAACGAGCCGCGCGGTACGGGCGGCATCTTCTATGACCACCATAACACCGGTGATTTCGAGAAGGACTTCGCCTTCACCCAGGACGTCGGCAAGAACTTCCTGAAGGTCTACTCCGACATCGTCGCGGGCCGCATGAACGAACCGTGGACCGAAGAACAGCGCGAAGAGCAGCTGATCCGCCGTGGTCGTTATGTGGAGTTCAACCTGCTGTATGATCGCGGCACCATGTTCGGCCTGAAGACCGGCGGGAATACGGAGTCGATCCTGTCGTCCATGCCTCCTGTCGTGAAGTGGCCCTAAGGCTAAGGCACTGAGAACAAAGGCCCGCTGCATCCCCTGCAGCGGGCCTTTTTCATTCAGATGCCGGAGCCGTCCAGTTCGGTCGGCGGCGGGGTCAGTAACAGGAAGGCTCTGATCCAGGCCGTCAGCACGGCGCGGTCATTGGGCCGCTTCAGGCTCTCGACCGCCTCGTCCACCAAGGCATCCGGAATAATGCTGCCCCGACGCAGTTCCGTCAGCGCGGCGGCATAGGCGGGCTGAAACTCGGGGTGGCACTGGAAGCTGATGGCAT
>DLIT01000119.1:6877-7449 GCA_002483865.1 Brevundimonas sp. UBA7635 | reverse complement strand
CAGTGCAGCCCGACGCCCCAGCCCTTGTCCACCTTCTCGACCCGCCCGCCAAAGGCATGGGCCATAATCTGGTGACCGAAACAGATGCCAAGCAAGCGCGTGCGGTCCTGTGCCTGCTGCAGCCATTGGGTCAGGGCCGGAATCCACGGACGATCCTCATAAACGCCCGCCGCCGATCCGGTGACGATACAGCCCGTATAGGCCGACGGATCATCCGGCAGGTGTCCGCTCTGGACATCAAACCGCTCCGTCGGCGTGTCCTCGCCCAGCAGGGCACGGAACCGTGCCGGATAGTCGTCGAACTTGTCCCTCAAAGCCTCCGGCGGATGGCCGGTTTCGAGGATGGCGATACGCGTCATAACCCGTTGATCCAAAGGTCACTTGTCCCCTTCACAGTGGCAAGCACACGTCGCGGGCGCAATGGGGCGAACCCTTAGCTTTCGTATCCCATAGCCCAGAAAGTCTAAACCTCAGCTGGCGCGCCAGATCTCGGCGCGGGCCTTGTCCTCGCCCAGGGTTTCCGCCACCCATCCGCAGATTTCCGCCGCAGCCGCATCCGTGCCGGACGGCGG
>DLIT01000119.1:0-6831 GCA_002483865.1 Brevundimonas sp. UBA7635 | reverse complement strand
GCAGCCGTTCATCTTCATCGGATTGTTCAGGGGGCGCAGACGGGCCTCGGCTACCAGCACGCGCGGGGCCTTGGCCTCCTCCAGACGGCGGATAAAGCCGTCGAAGGTTTCCATGTCTTTCAGCGGCGTCCAGATGGCGACAATCGCCTTGGGATCGCGTTTGACGATGGTGGCCGCCGTTTCAGCGGCGCGGATATAGTCGTCCCCGCGTTCAAACGGCGGGTCGATCAATACCAATGGCGCTTGCAGCTTGGTCGCGGCCAAACGGGTCAGGTCATAGCCGTCGCCTTCAAAGCCGCTGGACTTGGGGTAGTCCTTCAGCGCTTCATCCAGCAGGGCTTTGACCGGCGGGGTGAGCTCGAACCCGCGATAATGACTGCCATCGTTCAGCGCCCGCGCGATCAGCAGCGGCGAGCCCGGATAGAACCGCACCCCGCCCTTGGGATTGAACGCCGCCACCTCTTTGGCCAGCGCCTCGATCAGGGGCGGTCGGTTGTCGGCAGTCATCAGGCGCGCCACACCCGCCTCCGCTTCTTTTGATCGAACCGCATCGCCGCTCAGATCGTATAGGCCTGCACCCGCATGGGTATCCAATACGGTCACAGGCCCGCGCGACTGCCGCTCCTGCAACAGCCACAGAACAAGGGCGTGTTTGACAAGGTCGGCGAAATTTCCGGCGTGGAAGCTGTGACGATAGTTCATGATGCCGCTCGTCTCCCGACGCGGGGCCAAGGTCAAGGAAAACCGTCGATGTGGCTCGACCACCCCTGCATCAGTGACGAAGAACGCACCCCGCCCGATGCCGTGATCGAGGCCGCCAACTATGGCATCGCCCTGCGCCGCCAACACAAACGCGGCGGCACAGAAGTGGGCCTTGAGCGCGCCCGCCGCCTGTCAACGGGTGAACGGGTCAGCGATAAGGACATCAAGACCATGTACGCCTGGTTCGCCCGCCACGCCATCGACAAACGCGGCCGCTTCTGGGGCCATCCAACCCGGCCATCAGCGGGCTATATTGCCTGGCACCTGTGGGGCGGCGATGCGGGGCGGGAGTGGATTGGTCAGCTCAGAATGGCCCTACGGGCAAGCGGATCATAAGCCGATCTTCCATGCCGAAGTTAGCAGCAATTTCAACAAGCTTTTCTTGAACGATGGTGACTGCTCGAACAATGTGTCTCTTATGGAATAGCCGGATATTTCCGTAGAAATATGCCACATCATCCTCAAACGGATTTTCAAGAGCACCATCGGGCGTTTGGATACCAACCCCCTTACCGATCATGGTCATGAACGATACGGTTACGCCCGCATTCATTTGCCTGCTCGTCGAACCAAAATGGCACGACGCGTTTCTATACAAGCTTACAATATCGGTAACATCTTTAACGTCGCCCTCGACAATGAAATCGATCCTGAGATCGACTATTCTAAATAGCTGAAGCACATCGTTAAGCACTATAGAAAGATGGGTCACTATCGATTCCGATACCCATCTCGGCTCCACTCTAAAAGGCTCGATCGACAGCATTTGTCGAAGGCTACAGAGCGCCAAGTCTGCATTGCGGATCCATTTTTCGTCGATCATTCTTTTCACCAAGAAAGTGCGATATGGACGTCATCATGCAAAAACCCCGCCGTTTGCGGCGGGGTTCGTAAGTCTTAGTCCCAGTTCAGCACGACCTTGCCTGTACGCCCGGCCTTCATCTCTTCAAAGCCTTCGCGGTAGTTCTCGAAGCCCATCTGGTGGGTGATCAGGGGGTTGAGGTCCAGGCCGGCCTTCAGCAGGCCCAGCATCTTGCGCCAGGTGGTGAACATCTCGCGCCCATAGACGCCCTTGATGGTCAGGGCCTTCAGGATGATCTTGCCCCAGTCGGTCTCCATCGACTTGGACGGGATGCCCAGCATGGCCATGCCGCCGCCCATGATCAGGGTGTCGACGCACTGCTGGAAGGCGATCGGGCTGCCCGACATTTCAAGCGCCACGTCAAAGCCGACCTTGAGCCCCAGCTCGTGCATCACGTCATGCAGGTCTTCCCTGGTCGTGTTCACGGCGCGGATGCCCGGCGCGACCTTCTGGGCCAGTTCCAGGCGGAAGTCGTTGATGTCGGTCAGGACCACGGTGCGCGCGCCCGCGTGACGGGCCACGGCGGCGGCCATCATACCAATGGGGCCGGCGCCGGTGACCAGGACATCCTCGCCCAGCAGGTCGAACTGTTGCGCCGTGTGAACCGCATTGCCGAACGGGTCCAGGATCGAGCCGATCTCATAGGAGACATCATCGGGCAGCTCGATCACGTTGAAGGCCGGGGCCACGACGTATTCGGCAAAGCAGCCCTGGCGGTTCACGCCGATGCCTCGGGTGTCGGGGTCCAGGTGGAAGTGGCCCGCGCGGGCCGCCTCGGAGTTCAGGTCGATCACGTGGCCCTCGGCCGAGACGCGCTGGCCGACCTTGAGGCGACGGTCGACGTCCTTGCCGATGGCGACGATCTCGCCTGCGAATTCATGGCCGGTGATCATGGGAACGGGGACGTTCTTCTGCGACCACTCATCCCAGTTCCAGATGTGGATGTCGGTGCCGCAGACGGCCGTGCGGTGCACCTTGATCAGGACATCCTCAGGCCCGGCGACCGGGATCGGAGCCTCGATCAGATCCAGGCCCTCGGCCGGCTTCATCTTGGCCAATGCCTTCATTGTTTCGGCCATGCGATCCTCCTGTTACTCAGACCTTGCCGCTAGAGCCCCCTTCCGGGAACCGCAAGTTGCAAAGCACGCACAGGAAGATTTTTGCCGGAAAAAAATGCAAGCCTGATGAGGCATCGCAGGCCTGGACCAACTGAACGGCAGCGCCTGACGCCGACTTCATCGAACTGCGGCATTTGGTGATAGGCGACGTGACAAGCTTGGCGATATAGGTCGAAATCTGTAACCGAAGAACCGGATTCGGGGGCAAGGTTGGGCTGCTCGACCACAGACCGGACGTTCTTTGCAGGACTACATTGATGCGGCATTTTTTGAAAAATCCAGCCATTCAGTATCTCGGGCTTTTTGCCCTGTTGGCGGTCACCTTTTTCAGCGTACTGGCGACGCCCTGGGCCGAGCGTCTGTTCGTACAGCCCTTTACCCAGCTGCTGGTCGATCTTTCAGCCGGGATTGTCCGCCCTTTTGACGGCCGGGTCCTGGCCGAAGGCGACATCCTACGCTTTTCCGATGGTATAGGGGCGGTTCAAGTCCTGGCCGGGTGTAACGCGGTTGAGGTTTGTGCCCTCCTCAGCGCCGCCATCCTGGCCTTCCCGGGTCGGTTGCGCGACGGCCTGATCGGTGCTGGCGTCGGTATTCTTGCCCTGCAGAGCGTCAACCTATTGCGGATCATCAGCCTGCTCTATCTGTCGCGAGGCTCGGCCGAGATGTTCGAGTTCTTCCACCTTTATGTGTGGGACGCCATGATTGGGCTGGAAGGCCTCTTGGTCTTCTTCATCTGGACCCGGTGGCAGAGCCAGCGGCCGCAAAAGCCTGCCCAACCCTCGGCGGAGGTCGTCTGAATGCTGGGACTTCTCTCAAGAGACAACGCCGGGTCGCCCGAAGCCGTGGCGCGCCGCAGGTTTGGTCTGTGGTCGCTGATCGTTTTTATTCTTCTCCTGCCCCCCTGGTGGCTGTGGGGTGCCGATATGCTGCTGTCGGTGCTTAGGCCACTGGTAGCCTGGGCCTCGCCGGTCGTCGGTCTGACAGGTGAAATTACAGTGAACGGCGACGGGGCCTGGATTATCGGCACACCTCTTACCCAGGCTGGTCAGCCAATGACCTATAGCGTACCCCACACCGCGCTTCGCCGACTGTTGCTCGGCTTTCCTCTGGCCATAGCCTTCCTGACGGCACCCCCGCGCACCCGTCAGCCGATCCGGGCCGCAGTGGTCTCGGTGATCGTCCTTACCCTGATCTTTTTCGCCTCGGTAGCGGCCTTGATCTGGGGGGATCTGGCCGCGCAGCTGAACCCCGAACTTGCGACCGTGCGCCATGAGAGCATGGTCAGCCTGGACCAACCGCCGCTTCACCCCGTTCTGTCCCAGATCGCGATCGTGGGTCGCTATATAGGGATGTCGATCGCCCCGTTGATCGCTGCCATCCTGCTCTGGGCGGGCCTGAACCCCCAAGGTCGCGCCCTCGTCATGGATGACACGACCCTCCAGGCCCGGGACGAAGCCTAAGCTCAGCCCCCCGGAGGTCCCGAAAGGGTGGAGGTCAGATGACCCCCAACTCCCTGCCCGCCGTGATGAAGGCTTCGACGGCGGCGTCGTTCTGATCAAAGGTGTGGGCCGCCGACATCTGGGTGCGGATACGGGCCTGGCCGCGCGGCACCACCGGGAAGCTGAAGCCGATCACATAGACGCCCAGTTCCAGCATCCGCGCCGCCATATCCTGGGCCAGCTTGGCATCGCCCAGCATGACCGGAATGATCGGGTGTTCGCCCGGCTGCAGGGTAAAGCCCGCCTCGGTCATCTTGCTGCGGAACCGCTCGGCATTGGCGAACAGCTGGCCGCGCAGGGCATCGCCCTCCTCGCCCGAGGCAATGCGGATCGCTTCCAGCGACGAGCCGCAGACCGACGGGGCCAGGGCGTTCGAGAACAGATAGGGGCGCGCCCGCTGCTTCAGCAGGGCCACGACGTCGGCCTTGGCACAGATAAAACCGCCCATGGCCCCGCCCAGAGCCTTGCCAAAGGTGCCGGTAACAAAGTCCACCTTCACGCCGCAATGGGCAAACGAGCCGCGGCCCTTGTCGCCCATGAAGCCAGTGGCATGGCAGTCATCGACCATGATCAGCGCGCCATACTGGTCCGCCAGGGCGCGGATTTCCTTCAGCTTGACAATGTAGCCATCCATCGAGAAAGCCCCGTCGGTGGCGATGATGATGTCGCGTGCGCCATCGGCCCTCGCCTGCTTCAGCTGGGCTTCCAGATCGCCCATGTCCGAGGTGGCAAAGCGATAACGCTTGGCCTTGCACAGCCGCACCCCGTCGATGATCGAGGCATGGTTCAGGCTGTCCGAGACAATGGCGTCTTCGGTGCCGAACAATGGCTCGAAGATCCCGCCATTGGCATCAAAGGCAGCGGCGAAAAGAATGCTGTCCTCAAAGCCGAGATAGTCGGCAATGGCGCGCTCCAACTCCTTATGGATTTCCAGCGTGCCACAGATGAAGCGAACCGAGGCCGTGCCCGCGCCCCATTTTTCCTGCGCGCGGATGCCCGCCTGGACGACGCGCTCGTCCCCGGCCAGGCCCAGATAGTTGTTGGCGCAGAAGTTCAGCACATCGCGTCCGCCGACCGAGATCACCGGACCCTGGCGCGAGGCGATGACACGTTCCGGCTTGGTCAGGCCCTGGGCCTCGATGTCGGACAATTCGGCGGCGATGCGGTCATAGAAGACCGAAGAAGGGGTCTGGGTCATAGGAGGCTGGCTACGCTGAATCTCGGCAAGAATGAACCCCCGTTATTGGCCGCTCGGGGTAGAGGTGGACGCATGCCATTGTCCCACGCGGAAGGGCGTGACCTCGATCTGGCCGCCACAGGCCGTGATCTCCAGCGGCAGGATCTTGCCGCCCGGATCGCCCGGCGGAGCCACCTGGACCGACGCCCCGTGCGGACAGGTCGTCTCGCCATCGGATTCGTGCGGGATCACGCTCCAGCTGATGTCGAAATAGGCCAGGTCCCGCGGTTGCAGCAGGATCGGCACCGCCGCCTTGGCCGTGCCGAAGTAGCCCGTGGTCCGATCGACGGCCTTCACCTGGTCCAGAATCTCGTCCTCTTCGCCCCGTAGGACCAGGCGCGGATAGCCCTCAAGCTGACAGGGTCGGGGCCCGGTGTTCTGGACGCGGATTGTCGTGCGGCGGTGGCCCATGCCCGCGTCCCCCGCTTCCAAGCCATAAGTTAGGTCCGGGCTGATGCAGGGTTTCATCCCTGACGGCGTTGGAGCCGGTGCCAGGGTTGGTGCGGGCCTGCGGCATTCCACAAGTGGGGCCTCCGCGCCGTCGCGGCGCAGTGTGCTGATCTCTTCGCCCTCGCGCACCTGGCTGGACCAGGCCATACCCTGTCCCGAATAGACCGCGCCCTGCCCCGCCGACTGATAGGTCAGGTCATAGGTGCGGTCCTGGTAGGTCAGTCGCGCCAGGCCTTCCTCGGGATAGCTGATCTCCAGCTGCGTCCCGTCCGTACAGGTCAGCGAGACCATCTCCGGCGTCCCCGCCGGGACCTGCAGCGGGCTGCCCGCTTCGGGCTCGGCCTGCTGCGAGCAGGCCCCCGCGGCCAGGGAGAGGCTCAGTATCATGACCGGCAAAAGCACGCGCATCCGTCTTCCTTTCTGGCCAAAAGCCAAGGTTAAACGTCGCCGGTGCCCATCGGCTCCGCCACAAACGCGCCAGCGCCTTGTCATATGATATAATATAACATATCAGAGTGGCGACTTGGGATACGGGATCGGTAAAATGCGTTTCAAACAAGCCTTGATGTCGGCCGCGGGGGCCCTGGCCCTGACGGGGATGATGGGCGGTGGCGCCATGGCCCAGGATGCCGGTGCCCCCGCCCGTCAGGACCCCCACGACCACACCGACAGCGAGGTGTTCGAAGTGGACGAGATTGTCGTGCGCGCCCTGCCGCTGGGCCGCGCAGGCAGCGACGTCGGCTCGCACGTGGCCCTGCTCAGCGGCGACACCTTCGTTCAGTGTCGCCAGCCCACCCTGGGCGAGACCCTGACCAGCATCCCCGGCGTCAACGCCGACACCTTTGGCGGCGGGGCCAGCCGTCCGGTCGTGCGCGGCCAGACCAGCCCGCGCGTCAAGGTCCT
>DLIT01000120.1 GCA_002483865.1 Brevundimonas sp. UBA7635 | reverse complement strand
GTCTTGTTCTTCACCAGCATGACGATGCCGCTGATGATGTTCATGGCGGCGATGGCGACCACCATGCCCAGGATGATGCTCATGGCGACGCGCTCAACCTTCAGCGCGCCCCAGAAGGCGGCCAGGCGATCACGCCAGTCCGTGACAACATTTCCGGGCCCGGCGGCCTGGCCGACGGGCCCCAGCAGGCTCTGCACCTGATCCGGCTGGGAAACCTTCATCTCGATGATATCCCATAGCCCTTCCTTGCCGAAGAAAAGCTGGGCCTGTTCCAGCGGCATGAAGACAAAGGCCCGGTCATAGTCCGCCGTGCCCGAGCTGAAGATGCCGCCGATGATATAGGTCTTTTCCAGACCGCCCAGGTTGCCAAAGGCGCTGTCGGCCCCGGTCGGCGAATAGATGGACAGGGCGCTGCCGACGCGCAGACCCATCTGCTCGGCCAGGGCCTTGCCGATCAGGATCTGGTCGCCGCCATAGGCCCCCTTGCCAAAGGCCTCGCGAGCCTCGGGCGACAGACTGTCATAGACGAACCGGGTCGAGGCCAGGTCCTCGGGCCGCACGCCCCGGACGACACCGCCGGTCATCACCCCGCCCGCGCGGAACATGGCAGGCGACTCCGTCAGCGGCGCGACGGACACCACACCCGGCACGTCCGAGATGCGCTTCAGGGCTGCATCCCGGTTCGCGTCATAAAGGATCGGCCCCTGCACATACATATGGCCGTTGAACGACAGCATCCGTCCCAGCAGTTCACTGCGAAAACCGGCCATGATGCTCATGACGCTGATCAGCACCGCCACAGCCAGCATGATGCCGACAAAGCTGATGATGGCGATCAGGGCCACCCCGCCTTCCTTGCGCTTGGCACGCAGGTAACGCAGGGCCAGCCCGATTTCCCACGAGGAAAAGGGGCCAGAGGGTTTTACGGCAGGCGGCGGGGCAGAAGCCGTCGCGGCATCGGTCATTTCGTCAGCAGCTCCAGGGCGGCGCCCAGTGACAGGGATTGCTTCTCGCCCGTGGCGCGGCGCTTCAGCTCGACCACGCCGTCGGCCAGGCCCTTGGGCCCGATGACCAGCTGCCACGGCACGCCGATCAGATCGGCAGTGGCGAACTTGCCGCCCGGGCGCTCGTCGGTGTCGTCATACAGGACGTCCTTGCCAGCGGCTTCCAGCTTGGCGACAGCCTCCTCGCAGGCCGCCGAGACCGCTTCGTCCGACGCGCGCAGCGAGATGACCGAGACGTCAAACGGCGCGACCGAGTCCGGCCAGATAATGCCGCTGTCGTCGTGACTGGCTTCGATGATGGCACCCAGCAGGCGCGAGACACCGACGCCGTACGAGCCCATGTGGACCTCGGTGTCCTTGCCGTCCGGCCCGGCCACCTTGGCCTTCATCGGCGCTGAGTACTTGGTGCCGAAATAGAAGATGTGACCGACCTCGATACCCCGGGCCGACAGACGGTCGCCCTCGGTCGTCTCGGCTTCAAAGCGGGCGGCGTCGTGCATTTCCTCGGTCGCGGCGTACATCGAGGTGCGCTCGTCAAAGACGGCTTCCAACTGCTCGACGCTCAGGTCGTGGCCTGGAGGGGCCATTTCCACCAGCTTGCGGTCACAGAAGACCTCGCTCTCGCCGGTATCGGCCAGGACGATGAACTCGTGCGACAGGTCGCCACCGATCGGGCCGGTGTCGGCGCGCATCGGCACGGCCTTCAGGCCCAGACGCGAGAAGGTGTTCAGATAGGCGGCGAACATGCGCTTGTAGGCGATGCGGGCCGAAGCCTCGTCGATGTCGAACGAATAGGCGTCCTTCATCAGGAACTCGCGGCCACGCATCACGCCAAAGCGCGGACGGCGCTCGTCGCGGAACTTCCATTGGATGTGGAAGAGGTTCAGCGGCAGCGACTTGTAGGACTTCACATAGCCACGGAAGATGTCGGTGACCATTTCCTCGTTGGTCGGACCGTACAGCAGCTCGCGTTCGTGGCGGTCGGTGATGCGCAGCATTTCCGGACCATAGGCGTCATAGCGGCCCGACTCGCGCCACAGATCAGCCAGTTGCAACGTCGGCATCAGCAGCTCGACGGCACCGGCCTTGACCTGCTCCTCACGGACGATGTTCTCGATCTTGCGCAGCACACGCAGGCCCAGCGGCAGCCAGGCATAGATGCCAGCAGCCTCCTGCTTGATCATGCCCGCGCGCAGCATCAGCTGATGCGACACGATCTGGGCGTCAGAGGGGGCTTCTTTCAGGGTCGGCAGGAAATAGCGCGACAGGCGCATGGCAGGAATCTCGGCAAATTCAGTCAGGCCCGAGGTTTAGCCGGGCAAATGGGGCAAAAGCTAGAGCGCAGGACCACGCGAGAAGTCCGGAAGCGGCACCTTCCCGCTCCAGACCACGGCCACGATCAACGCCCAAACGATCACGGAGACCCAGGTCGTCGTGATAAATTTCTTCTTGAGCTGGGGATCAGCCGGCGCGCCCCACTGGCTGCCATCCGTTGGCGGTGCCTCGACCTGGCGCGAAGTGCCCAGCGGCAGGATCATGAACAGGACGATCCACCAGGTCGTCAGATAAAGCGCCACAAGGGTAAAGGGGCCAAGAGGCATCGGCAAATCCATCCAGAACCAGCACGTCTCATTCCTCCCGGCGACTGGCCGGGCTAAGGAAGACGCTACGAAGACAAGGACCCCTCATGCCACAGATCATTCTGGAACACTCCCCCCATTTCGATAGCACGGACTGGCGCAGTCTGGCCCTGGACATCCACCGGCACTGCGTCCAGCACGTTGGGGCCGGCCTTGACTCCTGCAAGACCCGCATCGTGCGCAGCGATGACGTCATAATCGCCGACGGCGACCCAGCTCAGGCCTTCGTTCACTGTGACCTGCGCATCCTTACCGGCCGCACACAGGAGCAGAAAACGTCCTTGGGACAGGCGGTCCAGGCCGCGCTTCTAGCTGGCCTGAAACCCTATGCTGGCCCGGCCCAGATCTCGGTCGAGATCGGCAACCTGGACAAGCCGAACTATCACAAGGTCGAACTCAAGCTCTAAGTGCCTGATCACACACAGCGGGGGTTATCCCCCGCCTCTGCCGCCAAATGCCATGCTGATATTGATTGGCCCCGAAGCCATCAATCTGCCCGCAGCCGTAGCTGATCCTGGCGTTTGAAAGCGCAGCGAACGTGACGTCGGCTTTCATGACTGACGCCAAGGCTTGGCGCACCCGTCGGGACCTAAGTGACCGTAAAATAAGGCTTCGCGTGGCAGTCCCTAGGGGAATCGAACCCCTCTTTTCAGGTTGAAAACCTGACGTCCTAACCGATAGACGAAGGGACCGCTGCGCAAAGTAAGACCAGATGGCCTTCACAACAGGCTGCAAGCCTATGTAAGTCCTTCCGAAGAAGGTCGGCGGTGGCAGTCCCTAGGGGAATCGAACCCCTCTTTTCAGGTTGAAAACCTGACGTCCTAACCGATAGACGAAGGGACCGCTGCGCCGAGGACCGGGTTATTAGCGGCCACTTCTGTCTGTGGCAAGCGCTTATTATCCTGTTTCTACGACTTATTTCAGCAATCCGCGCTCACTGACGGCAAAGCTCGGGTTTCAAGCCATACGGGGGTCGGCCGCATCCTCAATCTCGAACTGCACCCCACGGCGTCCGTTCCAATCGTCAGCCTTGAGCCGCCCGACAAGATGCAGGCCGCCCTGCCCCGCCAGCAAGGCCTTTCCGGTGGGCAGATCGGCACAGCGCCAGCTGATCGCACGCAACGAGGCACCGTCAGGCGCAACCAGGCGGCAGCGGACATGGCCACCATTCATTGCCACGGCATCACGCACCTGAACTCCCTCCAACGCAAACAGGGGCTCGGGATTGGCCGGCCCAAACGGGGCCAGTTGCTCAAAGGACTCAAACAGGTCACGCGTAGCCGCGCGCGGGTCGATCAGAACATCAACATCGACCCAATCCTGGGCTATGGCCTCGATACGTTCTTCGGCCAGATTTGCATTCAGGTAGTCGCGCAGGTCGTCAATGCGATCCGACGCAGTCGTCAAGCCAGCAGCCATGGCGTGACCGCCCCCCGCAAGAAGAAGCCCGTCGCGCCAGGCAGCCTGGATCGCCCGGCCCAGGTTTATGCCTGGCTGCGAGCGGCCCGAGCCCTTACCGATCCGATTGATCGGGTCGATACCGATGACAATGACCGGCTTGCGCCAACGCTCACGCAGACGACCCGCAACGATGCCGACTACGCCGGGGTGCCATTCCTCGCCGGCGACGACGATCATGGCGCTGTCGTCCCTGTGCGCTCCGGTGGCTTCCACCCGACGCACAGCTTCCTCGGTCACCTGAGTCTCGACCTCGCGGCGCTCTATGTTCAGCGCATCCAGTTCCAGAGCCAGCTGGCGCGCCTCGACGGGATCGTCAGTGGACAAAAGACGCGCACCCAGGTCCGACTTCCCGATCCGGCCGCCGGCGTTAATCCGTGGCCCCAGAATAAAGCCAGCATGATTGGATTTGGCCGGACCCGGCTCAGCTCCGGCGACCGCCAGCAGGGCACTGAGCCCCGGGTTGCGCCAGGACGACATGACCTTCAGACCCAGGCTGGTCAGAGCTCGGTTGAAGCCGGTTAGCCCGGTGACGTCGCAGATGGCCCCCATGGCTGCCAGATCCAGCCACTGTCTGATGTCTGGTTCGGCGCGACCGGTGAACAGGCCCCGCCCCCTGGCCTCCCGGTTGAGGGCCGCCAGAAGCACAAAGACCACCCCCGCCGCCGCCAGGTTTCCCTGACCCGAGCCGCAGCCCGGACGGTTGGGATTGACCACGGCCAGACAGGCTGGAGGCTCCTCGCGCATCATGTGATGGTCAATCACCACGACCTTCAGCCCAATCGCCGCCGCATGGGCCACGGCTTCATTGGCGGCCGCGCCGCAATCCACCGTCACGACCAGATCAGCGCCAGAGGCTTTCAGCTTGTCAAAGGCGCTGGAGCTGGGGCCGTAGCCTTCGGTCAGACGGTCGGGGACATAGATGGGCAGCTCGACGTTCAGATGCCGGAACCAGCGCACCAAAAGTGCCGCACTGGATGCGCCATCGACATCATAGTCAGCGAAGACGTGGATGCTCTCGCCAGCCTGGACGGCGTCAATGATGGCAGCCGCCGCCACATCCATATCCCTAAAGCTGGACGGATCAGGGAACAGCGCCCTCAACGTCGGCTGCAGAAAGTTCTCGCCCTGATCCGCTGCAACGCCTCGCGCAGCCAGGGCACGGGCCATGGGCTCCTCAAGATGCAGGGCCTGCATATGCGCGCGAGTCAGGCCAGGTTCTGCCGGACGCAGCCTCCAGCCGCGTCCCGACAGGGATCGCGAAATGCCCAGAAAGGCAGGACTGGTCGCGCCATCAGCCGGCATCAGAACCCTCAAACGGAATCAAATAATCGGTAGGGAGGCATTATCCGCGAATTCTGTTCATCCGACGACATCAACTCCGGTCGTATCCCGGCGCTAGAACCGGGGGCGATCAATCGGCGGGGGCGCGGTGGCCCTACGACGCAGAGATTCGGCCAAGGCTTCGATTTCGTCCAAGGACTGAGGCCCTATGGCGGCCATGCCAGCGGGATCAAACTTCTGGCGAATCAGATTTTCCAGCACCGCAGGGTCGGTGTTCAGCGTCCAGTCGATAGCCGCAACCTGGGCGGCCAAAGTCTGGTTTGACTGCCCCAGAGCCTGTACCTGGCCGGCGACATAGGCTGGCGTTGGCGTGTCTGTTGATGCCTTGGGGAAGTCTTCCCAGCGCGGGTAGCGGTCGTGGCTTTCCACCAGTGCCTGTATGCGCGGGGCCAAAGGCGATGCCGCCTCTGTCTGGGGGTCAAAAGAGCCGACACAGCCCCCCGTGGCCGCCAGTACGCCAGCCAAAGCTAGCGAGATCGTATTTTTCGACAGGAACACGTTCATCTTACCCTCGGTCATATGCCATCATCGCGTCGGGAGGAAGGCTCGCCGACCCCGGGCGAAGCCAGGACCGGAGGATTGCGGATGGCGAAGCGACCGACCAAGGCACCCCCAGCCGATACGGCAGAGGCTCCACGGCCTCGCAAGGCGGGACGCCCCAC
>DLIT01000121.1:2867-7091 GCA_002483865.1 Brevundimonas sp. UBA7635 | reverse complement strand
CTGATCGTCGGCGTCGGCGGCCTGACCTATGTGGCCCTGGCCTTTGCCACCCGGGCCGTCACCGTGGGCGAGCTGAAGCGGCTGGTGCGGCGCAACCGCTAGGGCTGGTGCGGGTCAAGGGCCAGCCGCCCGTCCGTGAAGCGGGCCTCGCTGGGGCCCCTGGCCGGCTTTGAAAGGATGAGGTCAAGCGCGTCCTGCGCCCCATCCTTTCCACCCGCCTGGCTGGCGACCAGGGCCAGGTGGGTCAAGTGCGCATAGGACGGGCTGGTTATGCGCCCCTGCGCACGCCCGGTCCTCATGTCCAGGGTCAAGGTCTGGGCCGGGGCCTCTTCAGGCGCGTCCGGGTCGCCTGGATCAGCTGTCTCAACCGCAGGAACCTCGACCAATTGGCCGCCTATCAGGGTTGCCGTCAGGACCTGGACGGAGCTTTTGCGAAAACCCAGGTCGAGGCGGGTGATCCGGCGATCCCCTCGCCAGGCGCTTACGCGGGCGGTTTCGCCCTCTGGCCGGATTTCCACCACAGCAACAGGAGCCATGCCCCCGTGGGTGAGGCTCGGGCGCCTGAACAGGCGAAGACAGAGGACCGGGGCGGTCTGCGAGGCGCTGAAATGTGTGCTGGCACCATAGAAGGCGAGGGGCACTGTCCTGGCCGGATCTGCAGCTCCGGGTCGCGGCATGGTGCCGGGCCAGTAGGACGCCCCCAGGGCCCACTGATCGGGCACATCAAGCGGCTCGTATCGGCTTTTCCAGTCGCAGGGATCTGGACTGCCGCTGAGGGACAGCTGAACGACCTGGGGCCTGTCAGGCTGAGGCGCGATCGTGGCGCAGGCGCAAAGGCCGAGGCAAAGACCCAGGACAAGGACGGGACGTGCTGACATGGCGGTAGATTGCTTGCCCTGTGGCCCCGCTGTCAAATCGCCACGCCACCTTGCCCTTCCTGGCACTAGGGGATAATCGCTAGGGGGATGGCATATCCGGATCTTCCTGTTCTGAACGGTCGATGGCGCGGCTGAAGTTTCACCGCCTGTCCCTGCACGCCCGGGCGTGCGTCCTGACTTCTGCCAAGCTTTCCGAGATCAAACATGACTGACCAGATTCCGGCCCAATACACCGGTCCGCGCCGTATCCTGTCCGGTATCCAGGCCTCCGGTGCCCTGCACCTGGGCAACTACCTGGGGGCCCTGAAACGGTTCGTCGAGATGCAGGACCAGGGCGAGCCCTGCTTCCTGTTCGTGGCCGACATGCACGCCATCACCGTCTGGCAGGACCCGGACAAGCTGACCGCCCAGACGCGCGAGATCGCGGCGGCCTATCTGGCGGCCGGCCTTGATCCGTCCAAGTCGGTCATCTTCCCGCAATCGGCCGTGCCCGCCCATGCCGAGCTGGCCTGGATCTTCAACTGCGTCGCCCGCCTTGGCTGGCTGGACCGGATGACCCAGTTCAAGGAGAAGTCGGGCAAGCACAAGGAACGCGCCAGCGTCGGCCTCTATACCTATCCGGTGCTCCAGGCCGCCGACATCCTGCTGTACAAGGCCACCGCCGTGCCGGTCGGCGAGGACCAGAAACAGCACCTGGAACTGACCCGCGACATCGCCCAGAAGTTCAACAACGACTATGGCGTCCCCGGTTTCTTCCCCCTGCCTGATCCCCTGATCCAGGGTCCGGCGACGCGGGTAATGAGCCTGCGCGATGGTTCTGCCAAGATGTCCAAATCCGACCCGTCGGACCTGTCGCGCATCAACCTGACCGATGACGCGGACACGATCGCCACCAAGATCAAGAAGGCCAAGTCGGACATGGATGCCCTGCCCGAAACGGTCGAGGGGCTGGAGGGCCGTCCCGAGGCCAAGAACCTGGTGGCCATCTATGCCGCCCTGTCGAACCAGAGCCGCGAAGCGGTTCTGGCCGAGTTCGGGGGCCAAGGCTTCGGGGCCTTCAAGCCGCGCCTGTCGGAACTGGCGGTCGAATCCATGGCCCCGGTCACGGCAGAAATGCGCCGCCTGATGGCCGACCCCGCCGAGATCGACAAGGTCCTGGCCCGCGGTGCCGAGCAGGCCCGCGAAGTGGCCCAGCCGGTCATCGAAGAGGTCAAGAAGATCGTCGGCTTCTGGCAGGCCTGACCCAGGACGCTTCTTCATCCTCCCCCGCCTGCGNNGGGGGAGGGGGACCATGCGAAGCATGGTGGTGGGGGGGATGTGGATGTGCCGCCCCCTCCGTCACGGCGCGGTGCGCCATGCCACCTCCCCCGCTGCGCAGGGGAGGATAAGGCGCGATCCCGGCTCTAGACCAGGCTGGTGAGGAAGCGGCCAAAGCGGTCCAGGGCCTCTAGGGTGGTGGTTTCGTCATGCCGCATCGGGCCATTGCTGGTGGGCTCGTCGAAGGCGTGGGTGCCTTGGGCGATCCAGCTTTCGACCGTGCAGCCATTGGCGCGGATGGCATCATTGACCTTTTCGGCATTGCGCACCGTGGTCAGGTGGTCGCGCGAGCAGGTGACGGCATAGACCCGCGTCTGGCAGGTCCAGGCCTTCAGCCGGGCGGGGGCCAGGGCCCCGACATAGGCATAGGCCAGAAAGACGCCGAGCGGGGCGGGCAGGCGCACCTGTCCGGCATCGGCCAGCCCCAGGGCTCCGTCGACCAGCTCGGTCGTCATCAACTCCATGATCGACCAGCCGCCGTGGGACCAGCCTGCCAGAACAATCTGGTCCGACCGCACATTGGGCCGCGAGGCAATCTCGTCCCAGGCAGCGAGGATGTCGCTGGCCCGGTTCTTACCTCGAAAGGCCAGATTAGTGCAGACGGTCATCAGGGTTTTAAGGCGGGACCATCCCCGCGGGCCATAGGAATCCACGATAAAGGCGCGCCACCCCGCCGCCTTGGCCGCCTCGGCATAGCGGGGCAGGTGACTGCGAATTCCCCCGCAGCCGTGAAAAAGAACGACCGCGGGACGAGGGGCGTCGTCGTTGGGTCCGACCTCTTGAATGCCGGACAATAACAAGGCTTTGCGGTCTGACAGGCTTTCCATGACGCCAGCCTAGGACGGGGCCGCGCGTAAAAAAATAGCCAATAAGACTTGCGATTTAGATATATCGATATATCTTGGCGTCGTTCGATATATCTAAAACAGGATACAGAAGAGATTGAAATCGCATAGAGGCCATGGACGTAAGGCACAGGGTCACGCGCAGGGCGGTCGCGAAACGCGCGACTGGGCAGGGCGTGGCCATAGGGGCCATTGCCGGGGCATGCGCCATGACGGCGCACCGGGTGGACCGCGCGGGGAGGGCCGAGGTGGCCGCCGTGGCGGTGGACGGGTGTTCGAGCATGGGGCCATGCGCTGGCTGCTGCTCAGCCTGATCGCTGACAAGCCGCGTCATGGCTATGAACTGATCAAACAGATCGAGGCTGGCATGGGCGGCACCTATGCCCCCAGCCCCGGCGTCATCTATCCCAGCCTGACCCTGCTGGAAGACATGGGGGCCCTGACGGTCGAGGCGCAGGGCGGCAAGAAGCTGCACGTCATTACCGATGAGGGCCTGCGACTGCTCGACGAAAATGCCGAGGCCGTCGCCCATATCAAGCGCAAGATGGCGGCCCTGAGCGGTCGCCCGGAACGACCTGCCGAGGTGCAGGATGCCATGGAGACCTTCCGCAGCGCGGTTCGCTCGCGGCTTGGGCCCGATCAGGCCCTGTCGGAGGAACAGGCTCAGGCCCTGGCCCGGCTTATTCGGGACATGGCAGAAAAGGTGAGTGAGATATGACCAGTGAAACCGGGTATGACGCCGACCGCACGCCGCGCCGGGTGCGCCATGAGTTGAAGTTTCGCCGGTTGAAGGTGGCCTCGGTCGAGACCCTGTCGCCGCAGTTGAAACGGATTGTCATTCAGGGCGCGGACCTGGAGGGTTTCACCAGCCTGGGTTTTGATGACCATGTGAAGCTGGTGCCACCGATGCCGGGCGAGGCCCTGATCGTGCCAGAGGTGACGCCAGAGAGCGTGGTATGGCCTGATCCCAAACCGGCCATGCGCGACTATACCCCCCGCGCCTATGACCCAAAAACCCATAGCCTGACGATTGATTTTGCCGTGGGGCATGGTGGCCCGGCCACCGCCTGGGCGGAACAGGCCAGGGCGGGTGACGAGATCGGGATCGGTGGACCGCGTGGGTCGATGATCGTGCCGGTCGAGTACAGGACCCATCTGCTGATCGGGGACGAGGCGGCCTTGCC
>DLIT01000121.1:1626-2807 GCA_002483865.1 Brevundimonas sp. UBA7635 | reverse complement strand
GCTGACCTCAAGGTCATCTGGGTGCATCGTCAGGGCGAGACGCGCGGCGAGGGGACAGCCTTGAGCGCGGCGGCGGTTAAGGCTGCCAGCGAACTCGATGCGTCAGATGCCTATGTCTGGGCTGCCTGTGAATCCTCCGTGGCGAGGGCCTTGAGACCGCGTCTGCTGGCGGCCAACAGCTTCAATCCGAAGTGGATGAAGGTCGCGGGCTATTGGCGACGCGGTGCTGAAGGCCAGCACGAAGTCATCGAGGACTGAATGGAAAAGGCGCTGCGGATAACCACAGCGCCTTGTTTTTACGGCTCATGTTTCACGTGAAGTGTGAGGCAGGGGCTAAGGCCATCATGTAAACAGCAACCCCTCATCCGCCCCTGACGGGGCACCTTCTCCCACAAGGGGAGAAGGGCAGACAGGCCGCGTCGGGTCGAGAAGGCGGAGCCTTCTGACCGCGGCCGCAGCAAAAATGCGTGTGTTTAGTGCCTAAACACACGAGTTCCCGTGAAGACCATGGCGATGCCTTTTTCGTCGGCGGCCTTGATGACTTCTTCGTCGCGCATCGAGCCGCCCGGCTGGATGACGCAGGTGGCACCGGCGGCGACGGCTTCCAGCAGACCATCGGCGAAGGGGAAGAAGGCTTCAGACGCGCAGGCCGAACCTTCGGCCAGCGAGACATCCAGGCCCTTGGCTTCGCCTGCTTCCCTGGCGCGGATGGCGGCGATGCGGGCGCTGTCACGGCGGTTCATCTGGCCAGCGCCGATGCCGGCGGTCTGGCCGTCCCTGGCATAGACGATGGCGTTGGACTTGACGTGCTTGGCCACGGTGAAGGCGAACAGCATGTCCTCGATTTCTTTTTGCGTCGGCTGACGCTTGGTCACGACCTTGAGGTCGGCAGCGGTCAGGTTGGACCTGTCGCGCGACTGGACGAGGAAGCCACCGGCGACGGAGCGGAAGACGTTACCCTCGGCGTGGGGGTCGGGCAGGCCGTCAGTGATCAGCAGGCGCAGGTTCTTCTTGGCCGCAAAGACGGCCTTGGCCGCATCGTCGGCACCCGGAGCAATGACCACCTCGGTGAAGATGCCGGTGATGGCGGTGGCGTCGGCTTCGTTCAGCGGACGGTTGACGGCGATGACGCCGCCAAAGGCCGAGACGGCGTCACATTCCAGAGCGCGAGCATAGGCTTC
>DLIT01000121.1:1163-1561 GCA_002483865.1 Brevundimonas sp. UBA7635 | reverse complement strand
TAGCCCAGTTCCTTGCCCTGGACCTGTTCGGCATAGGCCACGCCCGGACGCTTCTCGCCGGTGCGGTAGAAGCTGCCGGTCTGGTGCGGGTTTTCGCCGTAACGCAGGGTCTGGGCCAGTTCCCCAGCGATCGACTTGCGGGCGGGGGCCACATCTTCCAGTTGGCCAGCGAACCACGATGATACAGCCGCGTCATAGGCCGCAGTGCGGGCAAAGGCGCGGGCGGCCAGTTGCTTGCGAAGGTCCAGCGAGGTCGAGCCGTCAGCCTTAAGGGCTTCGACAATCAGGCTGATGCTCTCGGCGTCAACAGCGACAGCGACATGGCCGTGGTTCTTGGAGCCCGAGCGGATCATGGCGGGTCCGCCGATGTCGATGTTCTCGATAGCGGCTTCAAAGCC
>DLIT01000121.1:225-1010 GCA_002483865.1 Brevundimonas sp. UBA7635 | reverse complement strand
CCATCCATCATTTCCGGGAAGCCGGTCAGGTCCGCCACGTCCTTTACCGGCAGGCCAAGGCCCGCGATGGCCGCCTTGGTGCCCCCGGTCGAGACCAGTTCGACACCCAGGTCGTGCAGGGTGCGGGCCACGTCCTCAAGTCCGGTCTTGTCGGACAGGGAGATCAGGGCGCGCGCAGGGGCGACCGCGTTGGGGGCGGGGGGAAAATCGGGAGCGGCGGGCATGGCGACGTCCGTTAAAGCTGGGAGCAGGAGATGGCGCGGCCTCTAGCACCGGTATGCCGCTGCGTCACCCCTTGGGCGAGGATTGGGCCTTGCGAGAGCGGGTAAAGGCGATGGCGTGACGGACCGGCCGTTCTTCCCAAAGTTGGTTTGCGGGCCATGAGTGGCGCTCACCCTCCCATCGGGCCGAGAAACAGGCTTCGGGGTTCAGTCTCTGGCCGTTCAACAAGGTCTCGCAGGTCAGACTCATGACGCCACCCATGACGGCGACGCGGATTTCGGTTTCGCCATCCGACGTCAGCCAGGGCTCCGCGAAGCTGCGCGATACCGTCATCCAGCCCGAGGCTTCCTTGACCGTTTCATCATTGATGATCATCCGCTCCTGGGCCCAGAGGGTCCAGGAGAAGGCGTTGTCAATGATCAGGGTGGAGTTGCCCAGCCGATAAACCCATCTCTGCCCAAGCAGGCGCGGCATGATCAGCCCACCTCGGGCGCGCCAGCGGGATTCAGCTTCCAGCGGATGCGGGTCTCGCCATTGGTCCGGGCCGAGCCGCGCACCACGAT
>DLIT01000121.1:0-137 GCA_002483865.1 Brevundimonas sp. UBA7635 | reverse complement strand
GTCGCTGCGGAACCACCAGCCCCGGCCAGAGCGACCACGCAGCAGGATCGAGCGCTTGTCGCGGGCCAGCGAGGCCTGCACCCCCGGCTCCAGCTGGAAGCGCAGGGCATAGGGGGCGGCGATGGCGCGCACGGTGT
>DLIT01000122.1:4393-7728 GCA_002483865.1 Brevundimonas sp. UBA7635 | reverse complement strand
CGGAGGCGGCGGCGGCGGCGGAGGCGGAGCCTCTTCAGCGCCGAAGGCGTAACGCAGACCCAGGGTCACGGTGTGCGACTGATCATAGTCGCCGCTCCATTCACCGAACGGGACGTTGTCCGGGCCGGCAACCGACGAATCGAACGAGGCATCGCCCGTCAGATAGCGGTAGGTCAGGTCGACGTTGGCACGATCGCTCACGCGCCAGGCCAGGCCAGCCAGAGCTTGAGCGGCGAACTTGGTCGAGGAGTCGTCCGCAGTAAAAGTCACGCCCGGGGTCTGACGCAGGCGACCGATGGTGTCGGTGTTGACGCGGTTCACACCAACGCCAAGGCCCACGAACGGGCGGATGGTCCAGTCGGGCGTACCGAAGTCATAGATGACATTGGCCATCAGGGTGGTCGAGGTGATGTCACCTTCCGGCGAGTGGCACGGACCGGTAGCCGGGGTCAGGTTGCACAGGCCCTGCTCACCCGAGACAGCGCGAACGCGACCGATATCGCCCGAGCGATAGCCGCCTTCCAGTTCAGCGCGCCAGTTCGGGTTGAAGCGGTAACCAAGACGGGCAAAGGCAGCCCAGCCATCGTTCACTTCCCAGTTCCAGTTGTGGCCGGTGGTGGACGATTCGGTGTTGATGTCGTCGATGATGTGGTAGCCGGCGTCAATCGCGCCGTACCAACCATCCGGCTCTGCCGATGCTGCACCGGCTGCGAACAGCCCCGCAGCGGCGACACTGGCCAGAAGTTTGAGCTTCATGGTGTCCTCACACTCTTAGTTGAACCGATATCCCCGCGCTGACCGCGACGACACTCGCCAACCCAACGGCACCGAAACGAGGCGGTTCCCAAAGCTTATGACCTAATGTGGCAACTGTGGCGCCGTTTCAACATCCTTGGTCATTGCTGGGGCATCGCTTCAGATGGTCTGGCTGCTTGACGGAACGTCACTTGGCCCGGCCCCCTGCCCTGCTTTTCTGAGCGCCTTGACGAAGGCATCCCGCCACAGGCTGACATCGGTCTTGCGCACCACCGCCATCAGATCCCGCCAACGGCTGAGCCGCTCATCAAGCGGCATGTCCACGGCGCGCTTGATGGCGTCCGATAGCTCCTCGCGGCTGAACGGATTGACCAGCAAGGCGGAGGTCATCTGCTCGGCGGCACCGGCAAAACGCGACAGGATCAGGACACCCGGATCCCTGGGATCCTGGGACGCCACCCATTCCTTAGCAACTAGGTTCATGCCGTCCCTAAGAGGCGTGACCAGGCCCACGCGACTGGCGCGATAGATGCCGGCCAGTTGATCGCGGCGGAAGGTCCGATTCAGGTAACGGACCGGCTGCCAATCCATGTCTGCATAAGCCCCGTTGACGCGACCTGCCAGGGCATCAAGCCGGGCCCGGATATCCTGATAGGTATCGACGTCATCACGCGAGATCGGCGTCACCTGTAAAAGGAAGACCTGTCCGCGCCGATCCGGGTTGTCCTCAAGAAACTGCTCATAGCCGAGCATCCGCTGCTCCAGTCCCTTGGAATAGTCGAGCCGATCCACACCCACGATCATGGTGCGAAAGGCCGCCGAGGCTGCCATCCGATCATAGGTGCGCGATCCCACAGGAGAATCCCGGGCCTCCAGGAAGCCATCGACATCAATGCCGATGGGAAAGACGCCCGCCCTTACCCGACGCCCGAACGCCTCGATCACGCCATCGGCGTGGACGGTACCATTGGCCTCGACCTCGACGTACCGCTCGAACAGACCCAGCCATTCCTCGGTGTGGAACCCGACCAGGTCATAGTCAAACATGGATTCCACCAGCCTCCGGTGGTGCGGCAGGGTGACCAGAAGCTGGCGTGCGGGCCAGGGCGTATGCAGGAAGAAGCCGATCCGGTTGGTGATCCCCAGCCGTCGCAGGTCCCGCGCCATAGGGATCATGTGATAGTCGTGGATCCAGATGATGTCGTCCGGCTCGATCAGGGGAGCCAGCACCTCGGCAAAGCGGCGATTGGTCCGCTCATAGCCTTCACCGAAAGAGCGCTCATAGGCCGTCAGGTCGATCCGGTGGTGGAACAGGGGCCACAGGGTCTTGTTGGCATAGCCATTATAGTATTCGTCGACATCCTGTGGCTCCAGATCGACAAGGGCTACGGTCACCCCGGCCCGATCCTCGATCTGAAGTTCGCCGGTAAAGGTTTCGACCGTCTCGCCGGACCATCCAAACCACAGGCCCTCATATTTGCGCAGTGCGGCCGACAGGGCCATGGCCAGTCCACCGGCGGAGCCCGCCGCCGGATCACGCGGGGCCGACACGCGATTGGAAACGACAATCAGCCGGCTCATCGGGCATCCGTCCATGATCGACTGAGCAGGACGGCACAGTTGATAATCCCGACCAGGGAATAGGTCTGCGGGTAGTTGCCCCACAGCTCGCCCGTCTGGATGGCAATATCCTCGCTCAGCAGCCCTGCATGGGTACGTCGGCCCAGCATTCCCTCGAAAATCTCCCTTGCTTCTTCGGTGCGGCCGTTCAGCCATAAAGCCTCGATGAACCAGAAGGTGCAGAAGTTGAAGGCTGTCTCCGGCTCACCAAAGTCATCGGCATGAACGTACCGGAACAGGTGATTGCCTCGCTTCAGAGTCTTCTCGATCGACTCAAAGGTGCGCTTCTGGCGAGGGTCGTCAATATCAAGGAAGCCCAGGTCCGTCATCTGCAGCAGGGAGGCATCCAGTTCGGTTCCGCCAAAGCTGGCCGCGAAACGTCCTTCTTCCTCAACAAAGGCTTCAGTCTCGATCCGGTGACGGATCTGTGCCGCGCGGTCGGCCCAGAACTGGGCCCGGTCGGCAAGGTCCAGGTGGCGGGCAGCGCGCGCCAGCCGGTCACAGGCCGCCCAGCACATCATCGAGGAATAGGTGTGCACCCGGGCAATGGTCCGGAACTCCCACAGGCCCGCATCGACCTGGTCATGCATGGCGAAGGCGCGATCCCCGACCTTTTCCAGGGCGCAGAAATCCTCCAGCGTCGCGGGGCGCAGCAGCCGCTGGTCAAAGAAGGCCTGGACCAGAGGCAGGACGATCTGGCCATAGACGTCGTGCTGCAGGTGTTCGTGGGCCTGGTTGCCGATCCGCACGGGCCCCATGCCCCGGTAACCCGGCATGTCTTCATTGATCTCTTCAACCAGCTCCGCTTCCAGCCCCACCCCATAGACAGGCTGGATGTGACCGCCCTTGGAATCATCGACCAGGTTCCTCAGGTAGCCCAGATAATTGTCCAGGATATCGACTGCCCCAAGGCGGTTCAGAGCCCGTACGGTATAATAGGCATCCCGCATCCAGCAGAA
>DLIT01000122.1:744-4256 GCA_002483865.1 Brevundimonas sp. UBA7635 | reverse complement strand
TAGAGGGTGCGCGTCCATGTCTGCCAGTAGTGACGGGTCTGATCGAGGGCCGAGGTCACCCCGGTCTTGACCGTCTCGGCAAAGCCTTCATCCGGACCAAGGAAGAAGTGCAGGTCGCCTTCCAGCCGGAAGACCCTTTCCTGCAGAATGTGCGACACCGGGCAGTCCGTCGTCAGCCGTAGTGTCAGGTCCGTGCACAGATACCGGATGTGATTGGAGCCCGACGTACATTCGGCTCTTTTGCGTCCCCAGTTCGCTGAAGGCCGCAGTCGAATGCAGATGCGCGGTGAGCCCGACAGTGGCCTGATCACCTTGCCAAAGGCAATCGGCCGATAGGTCCGCGCGTGCTTCATATGCCGCGGCGCAAAGTCCAGGATTTCGACGCTGGCTCCACGAATGTCCGTCATGACGGTGCGCAGGATGGCCGTGTTCCTGACATAGGCCTGCTCAACCTGGGCCTGATCTTCCATCTCGACCGACCAGAAGCCATGTTCCGGCTCATCGCCCCCGAGAAGAGCCGAAAAGACAGGATCGCCATCAACCCGCGGCGCGCAGGCCCAGACATAGCGGCCCTGACGGTCGACGAGGGCGCTGACCGAGCAATTGCCTATGGGCGCAAGGTCCAGATTGGCCCGGGTCATGCACCGTGCCCCAACTGCTCCAGCCAGGACAGGACGGCAGGCACGTCATCCAGCCGATATTGCGCCGCCGTGGTCCGCTCGGGTCCGACCAGGACGCCAAAGCCGCCCAGTCGCTGCGCGGCTTCAAAGCCGTACTCGTCAGTAAGATCGTCCCCGACCATGATGGGCAGGGTGTCGTGGAATGGCGCTTCTGTCATGAAGCGGGAAAGCGCCAGCCCCTTGTTTGATCCCGGCGTTTTCAATTCCAGGACCATGGATCCCGGCTGAAGCTCCAGGCCGGTTTCGGCGGCGAGTTGCCGCGCCAGGTCCAGCGCCGCCGCCCCTACCTCAGGAGCCTGGCGATAATGTAGCCCCGCAGACAATCCCTTGTCCTCGACCAGAACGCCTGGATGACCGGCGGCAAAATCCATCAGGGCCTGGATCACCAGGGGGATGGCCGGATCGGCCGTCGCCCGCAACAGGCTGCCGTCAGGACGGCGCCATTCCAGCCCGTGAATACCCGAGGCTGCACAGGCAGATCCATCTGTAATGCGATCGATCTCATTCAGGGTGCGGCCACTGATAACAGCAACCCTTTCATTGAGCCGGACGCGCAGTTCGCTCAGGACGCGGGTTCGCTCGGCGGTTGGCACCACGGCGTCAGGCGTCGGTGCCAGAGGCGCGAGGACACCATCCAGGTCAAGGAATACTGAAGGATTACGCAGGTTCACGGGCGGCGAGGACAGGCGAGAGGACTTGACCTGCGTGGCAGAGGGCATAGGGCGATCGCTCCAGATTCTAAATGGCCAGAGACGCTTCAACGCGTCCGACAAGCTTCGGTTGTCGGGTCAAACTGATCACACAGCCGCATGCGGCATTGTGCGCGGCCTCCAGATGGGGCAATTCCGGCCTACGTCTTCAAGAGCCGTCCCAGCGGCCCGACGTGCAGGAGCCTAAGCTTAATGATTGACCTCGTCCAATCGTCGCCCGCTGAGATCACCGCCATGACCGATCGGGCCCGAGACGTTATCAAGCTGAACATCGAAGCGCTGGCGGCCCTGGAACGCACAGTCGATGAGTCAATAGCGCGAGCCTGCGACATCATATTGTCGCGCCCGGGTTATGTCGTCGTGACGGGCATGGGCAAGTCGGGCCATATCGGGGGCAAGATCGCGGCCACCCTGGCCTCGACCGGCACCAACTCCTTCTTTGTCCACCCCGCTGAGATGAGTCACGGCGACCTGGGCATGCTGCGGCCCGACACCACGCTTCTGGCCATTTCCAACTCGGGCGAGAGCCGCGAACTGCGCGATCCCCTGATCTACTGCCAGCGCAACAATATTCCGGTCATCGGCATCACCCAGCGGGCAACGAGCTTCCTGGGCCGGCACTCTGCCGTCTGCCTGACCATGCCCCACGTGGCCGAGGCCTGCCCCAATGGACTGGCACCGACGACCTCGACCCTGATGACCCTGGCCATCGGCGATGCCCTGGCCATGGTGCTGATGGATCGCCGTGGCTTCACGCGGGAGGACTTCGGCCTGCATCACCCCGGCGGTGCCCTCGGCATGAGCCTGCAGACCGTAGCTGAATGGATGGGCGATCATGCCGCCACCCCGGCCAGTGTTTCCCTGGACGCCAGCTTCAGCGCCGTGGTCTCAGCCATTACCGAAGGCCGCAAGGGAGCCGTGGCCGTGCTGAATCAGGATGGAACCTTGGCCGGCATGATCACCGATGGTGACGTACGCCGCGCCTTCGCCCACAATATCAGCGACATCCGGGCTGAAGACATCATGAGCCGCTCACCCATTACGGTCACGCCCCAGGCGAGGATGAGCGATGTAGTTGATCTGCTCAGCGCCAATAAGATCGCCAACCTCTTTGCCGTTGCCGACAACCGTCCGGTCGCCATCATCCACGTGGCCGAGTTGATGCAGGCGGGCTACATCTCCTGATGGTCCAGGACGTTCTTTTCGACGCCAGCCGCCTGCTGTCGCGCACAGATCGCAGCGCGCCCACGGGCGTCGACAGGGTCTGCCTGGCCTATGCCGAATGGCTGGTCGAACATCCCGAATATCGCATGGTGCCGGTCCGCTCACGACATGATCAACTGGCCCTGATCGACGGCCTGTGGTTCCGAGACTGCCTCATCGAGTTGCGCCGCCGCTGGTCCGGTCACAAGCCCCACGGCAGTACCGCAGAGTCCGAAGCACGGCTGTTCGCCGCGCTGTCCTCGGATGCCCTGACGTCGTCCATCATCAGCCCGCCACCCGAGCCGGGGGTAAAAGCCGGCAAGAAGGCCCGCGCCTGGAAACAGTATTTCCGGGCCAAGCGCGTCTCCTGTGCCCCTATGGCCCGGCTTTATTTCAACGTCGGCCACACCAGCCTGAACACGCCGGAAATCCTGACAAGTCTTGAGGCCCAGGGTGTCGAGCGGGTGGTCATGCTGCATGACCTCATTCCGATCACCCACCCCGAGTTTTGCCGTCCGGGTGATGGGGCCAAACATCGACGCCGCGTCGTCAACGCCCTGCGCCATGCCTCAAAAATCCTGGTAAACTCCAATTATACGGCCCAAGAGCTGCTGGCCTTTGCCGAGCGAGAGCAGCTGCCAGTGCCTCCGGTTGAGGTGGCCCACCTGGGCCTGGAGCCGATTTTCCAGCAATGCGAGCCGCACATTACCGCCCGCCCTTATTTTGTTCACGTAGGCACCATCGAAGCCCGCAAGAACCTGGCCTTCCTGCTCAGCGTCTGGCGCCGCCTGGAAGAGCGCATGGGGGACAGGGCCCCGCGTCTGGTCCTGATCGGACGCTATGGCTGGGAGAACGAGGCCGTGCTGGATCACCTGCAGCGCTCGCCCAATCTTCAGGGCCTGGTGCATCAGGCCGAAAA
>DLIT01000122.1:0-638 GCA_002483865.1 Brevundimonas sp. UBA7635 | reverse complement strand
CCTGATTGATCCTCTGGATGGTCTGGGCTGGCTGCGCGTGATCGAAGCGGCCACCATGACCAAGCCGACCGCGCCCGCCTATCAGGCACCGACCTGGCAGGCGCACTTCCGCCAGATCGAAGACCGCGTTCTTCAGCCCACTGGCGATGCGACCTATTGACGGGTAAGCATGGCATGAATGCAAAGCGAGCCACTATGACCAGAACCGCCGCCAGTCTGATGATTGTTGCCCTTCTCGCCGGTTGCTCGACCCTGCCGCGCGACGGGCCTTCGGGCCGCAGCGTGGTGCGTGATGCCACGACCGCCGAGCGCCAGGGCGACTATGCGATTGTCGACCTGGACTTCGCCACCAGCGAGCGTCTGAAGCTTGCTCCGCCGCCCTCGTTCGGCTCCCTGGTCCTGGGATCCAGCCAGGCACCGGTGGATGTGATCGGCGTGGGTGACACCCTGGCCGTCAGCGTCTTCGAGCCGGGCGGTGGTCTGTTCAGCGGCCTGTCCAGCGGTGCCAGCACCGGCACCACGACCCAGAGCCTGCCGCCCCTGACGGTGGATCGCAACGGGGCCGTGCCCATTCCCTATGCCGGTTCGGTCAAGGTCGAGGGCCTGACCCCGGGCCAGGCCTCAGACGCGGTGCGCCG
>DLIT01000091.1:2993-3317 GCA_002483865.1 Brevundimonas sp. UBA7635 | reverse complement strand
CACCCACGGCGCGCCGACCACCGAAAATGCCCACCCGCACAAGGCGGGCCGCGTCTGCCTGGTGCACAACGGCATTATCGAGAACTTCGCCGAGCTGAAAGCCGAGCTGGAAGCCGGGGGCCGCGTCTTCGAGAGCCAGACCGACACCGAGGTCGTGGCCCATCTGCTCGATCACCACCTCTCGACCGGCCTGACCCCGCTTGAGGCCTTCAAGGCCACCCTGGACCGCCTGACCGGGGCCTATGCCCTGGCCGTCCTGATCGAGGGCGAGGACGAGCTGATCCTGGGGGCCCGTCGCGGCAGCCCCCTGGTCGTCGGCTGGGG
>DLIT01000091.1:0-2942 GCA_002483865.1 Brevundimonas sp. UBA7635 | reverse complement strand
GAGGGGGACTACGTCGCCCTGACCCGCACCACAGCCCGCATCTTTGACGCATCAGGCGCGCCAGCCGAGCGTCCCGTCATCCAGGTCTCGGCCTCGTCCGCCATGGTCGAAAAGGGGGCCTACCGCCACTTCATGGAAAAGGAAATCCATGAACAGCCCGACAGCGTCCAGCACACCCTGTCCGAATACCTGGACCTGGTGACGGGCAAGGCCAAGGTTCAACCCATCGACTTTGCCGCCATCAGCCGGCTCCAGATCATCGCCTGCGGCACCGCCTTCTATGCCGGCCAGATCGGCCGCTACGCCTTTGAGAAGTACGCAGGCCTGCCGTGTGACGTCGAGATTGCGTCCGAGTTCCGCTATCGCTCGCCCGCCGTCGCACCGGGCACGCTTGCCGTCGCTGTCAGCCAGTCGGGCGAGACGGCCGACACCCTGGCCGGCCTGACCTGGTGCAAGGCGCAAGGCCTCGACACCGCCGCCCTGGTCAATGTCCACACCTCGTCGATGGCGCGCGAGGCGGCCCACCTGTGGCCGACCCATGCTGGCCCCGAGATCGGCGTCGCCTCGACCAAGGCCTTCACCGCCCAGGTCGCCGCTCTGCTGGCCCTGGCCGTGGCCGCAGGGGTGGCGCGCGGCAAGATCAGCCCCGAGCAGGAGGCCGAACTGGTCAAGTCCCTGTTCGAGGCCCCGCGCCTGATCGCCGAGGCCCTGCAGATGGACGCAGGCATCAGCGCCCTGACCCTGGACCTGGCCAAGGCGCGCGACGTCCTTTTCCTGGGTCGTGGGAGCATGTTCCCCCTGGCTATGGAAGGCGCGCTGAAGCTGAAGGAGATCAGCTATATCCACGCCGAAGGCTATGCCGCTGGAGAACTGAAGCATGGCCCGATCGCCCTGATCGACGAGGCCACACCGACCGTGGCCCTGGCCCCGCTTGATGAGCTGTTCGAAAAGACCTCGTCCAACCTGCAGGAAGTCGCCGCGCGCGGCGGTCCGGTCATCATGATCGCCCCCCAGCACGCCCCCGACCCGCACGGTGCTGGCATCCGCCGCGTCCACGCCCCGGACTGCCCGCCGATCATCGCCCCCCTGGTCTATGCCGTGCCGATGCAGCTGCTGGCCTATTACACCGCCGTCCAGAAGGGCACCGACGTCGACCAGCCCCGCAACCTGGCCAAGTCCGTCACCGTCGAATAGCCCCCTTTCCTCCCCACGATGTGGGGAGGGGGACCACGCAGTGGTGGAGGGGCGGATTGGTCTCAACCTCCACCCCGCCCCTCCGTCTCGACGGCTNNATCAGAAACTTGAACCGTCTCCCGGAGCTGACGTTTGGTACCGTCACAGTTTGGGCTTAAGACTGCACCAAACGCTGTTCAGGATAACTGATGTCGAAATCTCATTCTCGCCTTCGCAAGGCGGTCCTGCCGGTCGCCGGTCTTGGCACCCGCGTCCTGCCTGGCACCAAGACCACGCCCAAGGAACTGCTGAACGTCGTGGACCGGCCCATCCTGTCCTACATCGTCGAAGAAGCCCGTGAGGCGGGCATCGAGCACATCGTCTTCGTCACCGGCCGCGCCAAGCAGGCCATCGAGGACTATTTCGACCACCAGATCGAGCTTGAGGCCCAGTTGGAGGCCAAGGGCAAGACCGAGATCCTTGAAGCCATGAACGCCGAGCTGGCTCGCGCCGGCGAGATGAGCTTTACCCGCCAGATGCAACCCAAGGGCCTGGGTCATGCCGTCTGGTGCGCGCGGGACCTGATCGGTGATGAACCCTTTGCTGTCATCCTGCCCGACGTCATCGTCGATGGGCAGCCGGGCGCGCTGAAGCAACTGGCGGACCTCTATGCCGACGTCGGCGGCAATGTCATTGGCGTCGAGGCCGTGCCTGAGGCCGACACCCACAAATACGGTATCATCGACCCGGCCGCCCACGATGGCCGCCGCTATGAGATGAAGGGCATGGTCGAAAAGCCCGCCCCGGGAACGGCCCCGTCCAGGCTGTCGATCTCGGGCCGCTATATCCTGCAGCCGGAAATCTTCGACCTGCTGGNNGAGGGCGTGACCCACGACTGCGGCGACAAAATCGGCCTGCTACGTGCCAACGTCGCCCTGGCCCTGAAGCGTCCGGACCTGGGCGAGGCGGCCCGCGCGGCTGTCGAAGCCCTGCTCTGAGGACCCGGACCGGCAGCCCCTCCGGGGGTTGCCATCCTAACCCATGGCCGAATTCCCTGCCAATTCAACGTCCGGACATCGCCTCGCGGGATTTTGCCATCGGTCCCCGGATTCATGCGACCCTTGGTCCTGTTCAGTTGAAGCGGTGAGCCGGGTCAGATGAGACAGTTGAGACTCTCAAGACCCTGTTTTTTATCTACCCCCTTGGCCCGTGCCACGCTTTCACTCCCGGCGCGTTCCTCGGGCTCCAGCAACCGGTAAACCCAAGGTTCAATGATGCGCGTGATTATTCTTGGCGGCGATGGCTTTTGCGGCTGGCCCACGGCCCTGCATCTGTCAGCGAGAGGCTGGGATGTCCTGATCCTCGATAACCTCAGCCGCCGTGAGATCGACGTGGAACTGGGCGTCCAGTCCCTGACCCCCATCCGATCCATGGACGAGCGGATCGCCGCTTGGGAAGAGGTATCAGGCCGCCGGATCGAGTTTCGCCAGATGAGCATCGGCCGCGATTTTGCGGCCCTGGTGGACCTGCTGAACGAATGGAAGCCCGATTCCATCGTCCACTTCGCCGAACAGCGCGCCGCCCCCTATTCGATGAAGTCGGCGCGGCACAAGCTCTACACCGTCGACAACAATATCAACGCCACCCACCATGTCCTGGCCGCCATCGTCGAGAGCGGCCGTGACATCCATCTGGCTCACCTGGGGACCATGGGGGTCTATGGCTATACGACAGCGGGCCTGCGTATCCCCGAGGGCTATCTGAAGGTC
>DLIT01000059.1:4182-9141 GCA_002483865.1 Brevundimonas sp. UBA7635 | reverse complement strand
GGGTCATCGGAAGAGGCCATCCCGGTGGCAGAAAAGATCAATGCCGGAGGCCTGTCGATCAACGACTGCGCTCTGACCATCCTGACCTATGAACCTGAAAAGAACTCGTTCGGCCTGTCGGGCATGGGAGGGTCGCGCATGGGTCCGGCCTCTATTAACCGCTTCATCCGCCGCAAGGCGCTGATCATGCAGTCGGGTGCCCCTGCCTCGCTGGATATCCTGGAAGAATCCAGGGCCCCGAGCCGACCTCAAGTATAAATTTAAAGATTATCAAGGAGATAACGCCATGACGCTTCTCAGCGAAGTTCCCTTCTACGCAGCCTTGGAAGATGCTCGTCGTCCGCGTGGCTCGGGCAAACATCCGTTCAGCCAAGCCTGGTCGAACGGCCAACTGACCCGCACCCAACTGGGTCTGTGGGCCATTCAGCACTACTACTACATCGTTGCCATCCCCCAGCAGTTCGCCGCCCTTTACGCTCGTATGCCAGATGCCACTGGCCGCGAAATGCTGATGGAAAACCTGGCTGGCGAAGAGCCGCCGCACGCTCCGGAAAAGTCGCACCCGCGCCTTCTGCTGAAGTTCGCCAAGGCCTGCGGTCTTTCCGAAGAGCAGGTCACTGGTGCTGAGGCTCGTGGCGACATCCTGCCAGGCACCCGTGCCATGCGCGCCTGGATCTGGGAACTGGCCACCATTCGCCCAATCAGCGAGGCCTGCGCTGGCATCATGGTTGCTTTGGAAGGCCAACTGCCGACCCTCTATCCGGGCTACATCGCCGCGATGGAGAAGATGGGCTTCACCGACGATGAGCTGGAGTTCTTCCACGTCCACGTCGAAAACGACGATGAGCACGCTGCCGTCGGGCTGCAACTGTGCCACCGTTTCTCGGACACGGTTGAAAAGCAAAAACTGTCGATCCAGGCAGTCGCCGGTTCAGCAGGCCTGCGTTACAACATGCTGAGCGAAATCCAGGCCCATCTGGACGTCAAGCTGGCTGCATGACCCAGTACCTGCTCAACGCAACTGGCAAGGTGCTGCTGCTGAGCGGCGCATGGGGTGGCGTCGGGCAGGCCATTATGACGCAATATGTTGCGTCCGGAGGCGCGGTCATAGCTCTTGACCGCGCCGCTGGTCCTTCAACGGATCAGGTGACTTCCGTAATTTGCGACGTGACGCAGGAAGACGAGGTCAAGGCCGCCGTAGAGCGCGCCCTGAAGGACCATGACCATATTGATGCGGTCGTTCACGCCGCCGGGGTCGTGGGATCAGGCCAGGTACAGGACACCCGGCTTGAAGACTGGCACCGGGTCATGGATGCCAATCTGACCTCGGCCTTTTTGCTCGCCCGCGCTACTCATGGTGCCCTGAAGGCCAGTCGCGGCTCCATGATCCTGTTGGGCTCGACCAATGGCTTCAATGGGGGATCCCCTCTTTCGGGAGCCGCCTATGCCTCGGCCAAGGCGGCGCTCTCCAATCTAGGGCGTCATTTGGCCAAGACTTGGTCGCCCGAAGTCCGCGTCAATGTTGTCGCGCCCGGTCCAGTCGCTACCCCCATGCTGGATCGTTTGGATGAGGATGTGATGACCAACTTGAAAGCCAGCCTCCTGACGGGTGAACTCATCCAGGCTGATGAAGTCGCCGCAGCGGTAGCTTTTCTGATTTCTGACAATGCTCGCTCCATAACCGGCACGACCCTGAATCTCTCAGGCGGCCTCGTGCTCAACTGAAACCAAGGGACTGCCTCTGTGTCACAGCCCAATGCCCACACCATGCTGGCCCGCCAATCGCCCGACGAAATGGCGCAACAACGCTTTGTTCTCGCCGTAAAACGTCACGTCATGGGCAAGCTGCGCCCTGACATCGGTACGGTCTATGAACTGGAAGCCGAGCCGAAATGGCGCGCTGAACGTGGCCAGAGCCCCAAGGATCGTTTTGAAGCCGAAGCGGCGCTCAACGCGACGTCCCACTATCGTTTCACAAAGGCTTTAGACCGCGCCGCGCAAGAACAGATGTGGCAGGCAATTGGTGAAACCGTCTATCGGGAACGCCCCCGCCTGGAAGCCTTGAGCCAGATCCTGACCACGGGTCCTGATCGACTGGGTAGCCTGACCCTGAACCCTGATTTCAAGATCGATCCTGTCTACAGGGACTGCCACATTCACCTGCAGCCTGAGGGCTATTGCCCGCCGGATAATGGCAAGTCCGTCACCGCCGGGGCCTTCTACGAAAGCGGCGGACGCCTGTATTCCATGGGGCGTGGGATCGGTAAGGAAGACTCCAAGGCAGGAGCCGTCATCGCCTGGTTAGAGACCCTGCGCCCCGGCTGGAAACCAAGGCGCATTCTGGATATGGGCTGCTCGGCTGGCGGGGCTTCAACCGTCTATGCCAAGGCCTTCCCCGAAGCTGAAATCCACGCGATAGATCTGGGCGAAAGCATGCTTCGCTATGCCCATGCCCGGGCTGAGGCCCTTAAGGTGCCGGTACACTTCCGGCAGGCAAGCGCCACGGAAACGGGCTATGCGACGGGCAGCTTTGATCTGGTGGTGTCGCACAATATTCTGCACGAGATGTCTGGCGATGCGCGACGAGGCATGGCTGTGGAAAGTCTGCGCCTGCTGACCCCCGACGGCCTCTGCATACATCAGGACGTGGACCTGCTGCTGCATGACCGTGAGGTGTGGGAGCAGGCCGAGAGGGCTTACGACAACGATTATAATAACGAGCCCTTCTGGATCGAATACACCACCTGCGACTTCACCAGCGAGTTGAAAGACAGTGGTTTCGTTTCGGTAGAAGAGGCCAAAATTCCCAAGACGGCCGGTCCTGGATACTGGCACGCCTGGATCGCCCATAACGGCGAAACACAAGGCTAGTCTGAACCCATGAGTGCAGGCATTGTGATTGTCGGTGCCGGTCATGCCGGTGGCGCGGCGGCAGCCTTTTTGAAGCAGTATGGCTTTGAAGGTTCGATCACCCTGATCGGGGACGAGCCTCTTGCGCCCTATCAACGCCCCCCCCTCAGCAAGGCCTGGCTCAAGGGTGAGGTCGATGGGGATAGCCTGTTGCTCAAGCCCTTGAATTGGTATGCCGACAATCGGGTGAAGCTTAAACTTCAAAACTCCGTCAGCGCCATCTCAAGACGCGATCGGACTGTAGTAACGGCATCGGGTGATGTCCTTGGCTATGACCACCTGATCCTGGCCACGGGGGCCCGCGCGCGTCCGCTGCATGTATCAGATGACGTCTCGGCACGTCTGCTCAGCCTCCGTACCGCTGCCGACGCCGAACGGATCAAAACCAGGCTTAAGCCCGGTTGTCGGCTGGTCATCATCGGCGGGGGTTATGTAGGGTTGGAGGTTGCCGCTTCGGCCCGCGCCCTCGGTGCCGAGGTGGTTCTGCTGGAGCGCGAAGATCGGCTTTTGGCACGAGTAGCTGGACCGATTTTGGCGAGCTATTTTCACAAACTCCACACCGAGCGCGGGGTGCAAATCGAAACCGGAGCGGCCGTAAGCGATATCGCCTTATCGGCTGAAGGTTTCAGCCTTGGCCTCGTGGACGGGCGGCAAATGCTCTGTGATGAGGTTCTTGTAGGCATAGGTGCCCTGCCCAATGACCAATTGGCCAAGGCAGCGGGACTGGAATGTCAGGATGGCGTTCTTGTTGACGAGACAGCCCGAACTTCTGATCTGGCCATATTTGCCATCGGTGATGTCAGCCGTCGCCCGGTCGGGCTTTATGGTGGGGTTACCCGGCTGGAAAGCGTACCCAATGCGCTTGAACAGGCCAGGCAGGCTGCTGCGGCCATCGTCGGACGCCCAATCCCTGCGCCAGAGGTCCCCTGGTTCTGGTCGGATCAATTCGAGACCAAGCTACAGATCGCCGGACTAACCTTTGACATTGATCAGACCCTCGTGCGCGGTGACGTGGCGACAGATCATTTTTCTGTCTTCCATTTGAAATCCGGGATCATTCAGGCCGTCGAAGCGGTCAACTCGCCGGCCGACTTCATGGGCGGACGCCAGTTGATTAATAGCCGCACCCGGGTCGATCCCAAAAAACTTGCAGACTCCAACCTCTCTATCAAGGCTGTCGCCGCCTGACCGGCGCAAGAGTAAGAAGCATGCCCAAGATTACCTATGTGTCGCCCGATGGCACCCAGCATCTGGTTGAAACGCCTGTGGGGGCTAGCCTCATGGAAGGGGCAGTCCGCAATAACATCCCAGGTATTGATGCCGATTGCGGCGGGGCCTGTGCCTGTGCCACCTGCCACGTCTATGTTGATCTGGATTGGGCTGAAAAAACGGGTCAGGCCTCAGCCATGGAAGCGTCCATGCTGGATTTTGCCGTCGACGCTGACCAGCGCAGCCGCCTTTCATGCCAGATCAAGATCACTGACGACCTGGAAGGTCTGATTGTCCACCTGCCCGTCAGCCAAGGTTAAGCCTAGCAAGCCACCGCCGCCGGGCCCCGTCCCTTTCCTGCTACGCGCCACATGCTCAAAGGGTCTCGAGAAACGCCACCAGAGCGGCCCTCTCCTCGCGGGTCAGCTCAAGCGGACGAAGCAGAGGGTCGGTGACGGGGAAAAGAGGATCGTCCGCCTGATCCGGCCGGGGCCGCGGACGGGCCGCGCCAGCGTTGTAGAAGGTCACCACGCCCTCCAGTCGTGGCATAATGCCGTTGTGCATATAGGGGGCCGTGCGGCTCACCCCCCGCAGGCTGGGTGTACGGAAGCGGCCGACATCTTCCGGCACCTGGGTCACCTCGTAACGGCCGAGATCCTGCAGTTTCCGCCCATAGAAGTGCAGTCCGAGATTATGAAAACTGCCGTCGCTCAGCAGAGGGCCGTTGTGACAGTTGGCGCATCCGGCCTTGGTGCGGAACAGATGCAAGCCGCGCAGTTGTTCATCGTTGAGCGCACGCGCGTCGCCCTTCACAAATCGCTCGAAGCGGCCTCGCGGCGG
>DLIT01000059.1:0-4011 GCA_002483865.1 Brevundimonas sp. UBA7635 | reverse complement strand
TCATGACCGAATGAGGTGCGAAGAGCGTCCCCGAAACCCAGCTCCCGCGCGTGGCAGGTGGCGCAGGCGATCTGGCCGGATTTCGACAGGCGGGGATCGTCAAACAGCCGCGCCCCGAGCGCGACCTTGGCTTCGTTCGTCGGATTGGCGACGGGATGCTCCACCGGCGGCAGAGGCCCGAACTCGGTGAACGTTGCCCCTTCGTGGAGTACCGGCCGGGGCCAAGTCTCGGGCGGACCAGCATAGGCCGCACGCAGCTCGGCCGCCGTCTCCGGCAACTGAACCAAAGAGACGGCCGCCCCGGTGCTGGCATGCAGCACGCCGACGATCAGAGTGATCGCGCCAATGTCGCGCCAGGAGATCAATAGCGGTATTTCAACCCGACCCAGACATTGCGGCCCAGCTGGTACGGCTGGGAAGCGTTGGAATATTCCTGGTTCAGGACGCTGTTGAAGAGGTTGTTGACGCGCACATCCAGGGCTGCGGCCCCATAGCGGGTTTTGACGAGTTCAAAGTTCGCCGCCAGGTTGACGTCCACCGAGGCCTTGTACTCGACCTTGTCATAGACGCCGTAGCGCACCCCGTTGACGGTGATGTTGACCAGGGTGTCGTCCACTCGGCTGAAACCGTCGCGCCAGCGCGCATTGACGTTGGTCCGCAGCCGCCCGTCCAGCCAGCGCGCCGACCAGACGCCATTGACGATGAGCGGCGAAGCGAAGTCCTGAAGCTGGTTATCCGCCAGCGCACGCAGCTTGGGCACGACCTCGCCCTGGTAATAAACGTATTCGCCTTCGAATTCCGTCTCGTCGGAGATGTCGAAATAGCCAATGTTGGTGGCGTCGGTATGGGACCAGTTAGTGCTGAAGCTCAGCGCATGGTCGCGCCCGAACTCCCGCACATACTCCAGCGAGAGACCGCGATAGGACCGCTCGCCGTCGTTGGTCACGGTATAGACCCGCCGCGTCGACACGCCGCCGGTCTCGACGTCATAGACCTCCGAGGTCGACTCCGAGCTGGCGAACTGGTCGCGGCTTTCGCGCACGATGCCCTTGATCCGGTATTCGCCGCCGATCCAGGCGATCGGCCCACGCAGGACCAGGGTGAATTCATCCGTATAGGGGGTGTCCAAGTCGGCGTTGGAGTAACGCGCCGTCTCGCTGTGCGAATAGAGCGTCCATTCGTTCGCCCAGACATTCTGGCCGTTCACCACCATCGGAGTTCGGTGATAGATGCGGTTTCCGGGATAGTTCTCGCGCAGGGCGTATCCTAGGAAGCTTCGGCCGAAATAGCGGTTGAGACCCCCGGTCAGGTTCATCCCTGCAAAGGGAAGGTCCCGGCTGACCGACAGGCGCGGCGCGAAATTATGGTTCTCCAGGAAGGTTTCATAGTCGTACCGCAACCCGGCGCGCACCATGAAGCCCGCCCAGTCGAAGTCGTATTCGCTCCACAGGCTACAGGATTGCAGATCCACGTGCGTGTCGAAGGCGGTCGCGTCGTTGCGTTGCGCCAGGGCATAGGCACCGGTCACGCAGGTGCCCGCCGCCGCCTCGGCCGGATCCAGGCAGACCGTCTGCGGCCCAACCTCGATCCCAAGTTGGGCGGCGGCGCTGCTGACATGTCTATAGGCGGCGCTATAGGGCTGGCCCTTCTCGGCCGAGATGTTGGCGATCTCGAATCCGGCCCGCAGGCGGCCGAGGCCCAGCGGCTGGGTCCAGCGTCCCTTCAGGGTGGTGTCGTTCTGCTCCTGCCAAAGGATGCCGGGCCCGCCGAGCGAACAGCTTGAGCCCGAGCACCAGTCGATGCCCGCCGACGTGGACACATTGACTGTGCCGGGATGCTCGCTGTCCCGATCATTGTTCGACCAGGCGTGGGTCAGATCCAGCGTCCATTCCGCCTCGCCCCGGCGTCCTTCCAGACCCACGCGCCCAGTCAGGCCGCCACCGTTGAGGAAGACCCAGTTATCAATGCCATTCGGATGCGAGAACTCGCTTTCATAAGGGCTCCAGGTGACCTGCCCGGTCAGGAGCAGATTATCCTTGAGGTTCGCCTCCGCCTTCACCATCAGGGTTTCGCTGAGGCTTCTCTGGCCATAGTCGCCATACTGGACCCAGTTGTTTCCCCTGTAGTTCGTCACCTCGGCTTCCGAGCGGGTGTAGGCCCAGAGGGCCCTGATGCGATCGTTCAGCGGAAGGTCGACAGCGACCCCATAGCGCCGTTTCATATAGTCCGGCTTGTCCGGATAGACACCGTTCAGAGCGTCCCGCACCTTGTCCGACATGCGGAACCGGGCCAGCGAAGGGCTGGTTTCCCCATAATGGGTTTCTACTCCGAAAACCGAACTGGGGCGACGCGTGGCCATCTCCACGACGCCCCCGGAGAACTGCCCGTATTCGGCCGATACGTTGGAGTCGCGGACAGTGATTTCGCCGATCAGATTGGAATCCACCCAGACCGTCTGGGCCGACGCCGCCGCATTGCCTTCGATATAGTGGCTCGCAATGGAGTTGCTGACATCCAGCCGCGAGTTCACTCCTACCCCGTCCAGAACAAACAGGTTCTCATAGACGGATCCGCCCGAGATCGAGATGTTCTCCGGCCGCAGATCCTGCAGCTCCGCGCGTGTCGCCCGGCCCTGGGTCGAAGAAAACTGTACCGTGGGGAGTGCTTTAAGCACCTCATTGGCGTCGCCGGATCCCGGGGCCTGATCCTCGACCGCTTCCCGCCTGAAAGTGCTGGACCCGGAATCGACGGCTTCGCCGAAATGATAGCTCCGGGAGGCCGGACGCTGGTCCTGCAACACGATGGTGGGCGCATCGGCGGCGTCTGCGAGAAGGGCTTCGTCGTCTGCGGAGCCGACAACCTGGGCGGCGGCCGGGAAAGCGGCCATGGCGAGTGCGGCGACCGCCGCGCCCTGCAGATAGCTGTGCATCGTACGTCCTTTGCCTGAACAACGACGTCGCCCTAACGCCCACAAACTAATAATGCAACTGATTCTCATTTGAAAAAGGGTGGAACGCGGTGTACGTCGCAGCCATGTTCTCGCCCTCGCCTGTTGTCGGCCGCCTTCTGATGGGGGGCGTTGCCTGCGCCGCCCACGTGGCGGCCATCGCCTGGATGGGAGTTGCTTTCACCGCGGAAAAAACCGTCCATGGCGGCGCTCCGGTCATCCATGTCACGCTTGAGGGTCAGGGCTTTGCAGGGCGGGCCTCCCCACAGCAGGACGCGCGTCCCACGCCCTCGAAATCCCGATCTGCCCAACCCGAGCCGCCGACCCCGGAAGACGTCGAACAGGCCTCATCGCCGGCATCCGTTTCTCCTCGACCGGCGGCGGCCCCTCGCCTTTCCGTATCCAGGTCGACGACCTCGACGAAAGGAGAGGCTTCAACAGCCCAGAGCGCATCTGCGGAACCCACTCCCTTCACCGTCCCCGAAGCCGTAGCCACGGTGGCGAGCCCCAGTCCTGGCGCGGGTGCCCCCCTCAAGGGCGCATCGGGAGATCAGGCAGCAGATAATTATGAGGCTCAGGTGATTGCCTGGCTCGAGCGGCACAAACACCATCCAGGCGGGATCGCCGGGCGTATTGTGGTGCGCTTCACCCTGGACCGGCGTGGGCACCTTCTCGCATCCTCGATTGTCGCCCGTGAAAGCGAGAAACGCCTGGAGCGGATCGCTCTCTCGCAACTCCAGGAGGCGTCGCCCTTCCCTCGACCGCCGTCCGACGCAGCTTGGCGGACCCGAAGCTTCGTGGTGCGTCTCGATTACCGTTCGAGCCAGGCACGAGGTGCCTCTCCTCAAGCGAACTGACAAGGATTTGAAGCTGGCCTCGTGGGACAATCCCGACCCGCTGCGTCAGACAGCCCGCCGCCATGAAAGCCGTCATCACAAAAGCGAGACCTCCGAAAGGCTTCGAAGGGTCTCGTCAGAATTCATTTTTTAGTCAGCAATTTACCTGCCATTTCGGAAGCGTTACCGAAAGCTCCCGAAAGGCCTGAATTATTCCCACTCGATTAC
>DLIT01000139.1:779-4070 GCA_002483865.1 Brevundimonas sp. UBA7635 | reverse complement strand
GTCGCGGACCGTTCGGGGCCTCCTGGCCTTCAGGACGCGGACCGCGACCAGCACGCTCAGGCGCGGGAGCCGTGGCCGCGCGTGGCTCGCCGAATGGGGTCGAGAAGTTCAAACCCCAGCGGATTTCCTGCTGCTCTGCCTTCTGGAAATTCAGCGGGCGCGCATCGATGGACAGCAGTGTGCCATCCACGTCCCGGGTAAAGCGCTCAGGCAGGGCCGCTTCCAGCTCGGGCGTGATGGTGGGGAAGGAGGCAATCGAACCTTCGATCTCGGTGCGGGTATAGTTGGCGGTGAAGCGCAGGTCGCGATCTTCGATGGGGGTCAAGTTGACGCCCAGTTTCAGCACACGCTTGGTTTCCTCGCTCAGACCCGGATTGCCGCCCTCGATGCGGGTGACGTTGACCGATTGCCCGGTGCGGAAGTCATAGACTGGCACATTGGGCGTCGACAGGGTGGGATCATTCAACTGGCCCATTGACGGGGCCTTCTGCTCATCGGACCAGTTGGCGGTAAAGTTGACGGGCTCCCATGGACCCCAGTTCAGGCCCAGGCTGTAGGCGCTCAGGCCGCCAAAGTCCGACAGATCTTCATAGCCGATGTTCAGGTTGGCCGAGAGGTCGCCCAGGAAACCCAGGACTTCGCGGTCACGGCTGGCGATGGGCAGGTTGAAGTTGCCCGAGCCGCTGAACCGGTCGCGCGACAGCGACCGCTCCGTGAAGACGCCCGAGCGCAGGGTCTCGGAATCCTGGGTGCGGTTGTCAAAGCCCAGCTTGAAGGTCGAGGTCAGGCGACCGGCGGGGGCTTCCCAGGCCGTGCCGTTGATCACGCCCTCCAGACTGGAGCGGGAAGAAACCGAGCGCGCGGTGTCATAGGGGCGGGCGGCCACCTGACCCAGGTCGCCAAACGGATTGAGCGTGCCGGCCGTGATGGCGGCCTGCAAGGCCGAGGCATCCAGGCCGCGGCCGGTCTGGGTGTCGGTCTCGGACCGCTCGTAGTCGCCGTTCAAAGTCCAGCGCCAGTCGCCCAGGAAGCCATCGACCAGGAAGCCGAGTTGGCCCGACAGACTGTCCGAGCGCCGCGACAGGGCGTCCGGCGCGTTGATGTAGCGATGGATCAGGACGTCATCGCCAAAGGGCGAGGCCGCCCCGGCGGGTAGGGTCAGGCTGACGCCCGGCAGTCCCAGATAGGTGAACCGCGAGGTGTCTTCCAACTCGCCGCTAAGGGTCAGGGACATGGTGTCGTTCAGATCGCGCACCAGAGAGCCCGAGATCGAGGCCTGTTCGCGCTTGGGCATCAGGCTGCGATAGGCGGTCAGGTCATCGGTGCGGGCCCCGGTCGAGAAGTCGACCAGACTGGAGCCAGACGTTCCTGGATTTAGCGAGGCCACCGAGGTGACACCGCCTAGCAGGGCCGAAAGGGCCGGGTCGATCTCGCCGCCACCGGGCGCGGTGACATTGCCGGTGAGATCATAGGGCGCGCCGTCCGTGGTGCGGATGATGTTACGCTCGGTCTCGAACAGCGGCGTGTCGCGTTCGTATTCCAGGTCGAGGGTCCAGCGCTGTTTGCCGCTGATACGCAGGACGTTGCTTTCCAGATCGCTGGCCGTGCGGCCACCCTGGTCGGGGCGACGGGCGCTGGCCTGCATGGTGACCGAGCGGAAGTCCGCCTTGAGCACAAAGTTCACCACGCGCTGGTCGGCACTGTAGCCATAGGCAAGGGCGGTTTCTTCGGGCAGGATCTCGGTGCGCTCGATGGCCTCGGGCGGAATGCCGCGGATCTCGCGGAAGCCGGAAATGCGACGGCCATTGACCAGGAAGACCGGCGAGCCGCCGCGCGAGGAGCGAGTGACCGGCTCCAGCAGGGTCATCAGTTCCTCGATGCTGCTCGCGCCATAGGCCAGCAGTTGCTCACCATCCAGGACCAGTTCAGGTTCGTAATCGCCCAGGGCAGAGCCGCGCGGACGCGAACTGGAGACGACGATCTCGCCCAGGTCATAGGCATCTTCTTCAATCGGCGGCGTCGCCGTTTGCTGCGGCGGCTGGTCCTGCATGGTGTTCAGCACGACAGCGGACGGAGCCATGTGCCCCTGGGGTGCTACGGAGGCGAGGGCTAACAGCATCACAACGGGCGACATACAAGATCCTGGACGGTTAGGGGACAGGCGTCCCAAAACGGAGCCCGCTGATTTCGATGCCATATCGAACGCAGCCGCAGCTCAAAAGTTGAGCCAACATAGGCCAGTAAAATGAACCGAGCCTGACTGTTCAGCTCGGAAGGTCTAAACGCGAAAAAGGGCGCAATCCGTCGATTGCGCCCTCAGATTTTCGCAAGCGGTATGCTTCAGAAGCGGGCGCGCACGCCGATGGTCAGACCGCGACCTTTCATAGGGGCGGCATGAGCCAGATAGGAGGCGTGGTTCAGAGCCTTTTCGTCGAGTAGATTGGTGCCTCGCACGAAGATTTGCGGCCGGATGCCGGGGCGCTCGAATTCATAGGCGAGGGTGGCGTTGACCATGTCAAAGCCGGGCGTTTCCCGCTCATAATGGGCGACGTCGTCCTGGCGGAAGGTGTGGCTGTATTCCACGTCACCGGACCAGGGGCCGGTCAGGACATCGGCACGCAGGCCCAGGCGGGCCGCAGGAATACGGGGCAGGTTGCCGCCTTCGCCGGTCAGTTCGCCGCGCACATAGTCACCAAAGACGGCGGCACCCAGCCAGGGGGTGATCTGCTGGTGCAGTTCGCCCTCGATGCCGGTGAACCGGGCGTCAGCCTGCTCATAGCGGATCAGGCGGAAGTCCTCATGCCGGTCCAGGGTATTGGCAAAGATGTAGTCGTCGTAGGCGTAGTGATAGAGGCTGGCCGATCCAGTCAGGTTGCCCGTGGTCTTGCGCAGGGTCAGCTCGACCGAGTTCGAAGTCTCGACGTCCAGGGTGGGGGTGCCGATCTCGTAGGTATTGGTGGCCAGGTGAACGCCGCGGGCAAAGACTTCCTGGGCCGTCGGCGCGCGCTGGCTGCGGGCAACCGACAGGGCGGTGGTCCACTGCGGTGCGAAATGCCAGACGGCTGAGGCCGAAACGGACAGGGGATCATGCTTCAGCCTGGGCTGTCCCTGGGTCGTCAGCTCCTGCCAGTCCTTGCGGATCGCGCCTTCCAGATGCCAGTCGCCGATCTCGTACTCTTCCATCAGGAAGACGCCAGCAGAGCGGGTTTCGGTAGGCTTCAGATAGGATTCGACACCCTCGGCTCCGAAATCGCTCTGGCTGATCTGGGTGCCGATGACGCCGCGCAGGCC
>DLIT01000139.1:0-691 GCA_002483865.1 Brevundimonas sp. UBA7635 | reverse complement strand
GCGATCGATGCCGCTGATCGGATTGACCAGTTCACCGCGCAGATCGATGCGCTGGCTCTTCAGACGAACCTGGGGCGCGGGGTGGTGTTCGTGCTCGTGATCGTCGTGGTGGTCATGATCATCGTGATCGCCATGGTCATGGTCGTGATCATCGTGGCCGCCGCAGTGCAGGCTGGTGCCATGCGGATGGCAACTGGCGAACTCATGGCTGTGGCCGGCCAGGCCATAGGTGCTGTTCTGCTGGGTGAAGGCGGCTCCCAGATAGCCCTTGTCGCCAATCCAGCTGGCTCCCAGGGTGCCGGTAAAGGTGTCGTTATAAGAGCCGTCCAGACGGTCTTCGTCGCTGTCGGGAATGCGATAGTCGTCGCTGCGACGGGCCACGGCTTCCAGACGCAGGGCGAACTGGCCCGCGCCGACCGTGACGCCGACCACACCGGCATCTTCGTCGTTCACCGTGCCGTGGCGGTATTCGATGACGCCTTCGCCGCCCTCGGCCGGGATGCGGGTCGGGATCTTCTTGTCCAGAAGGTTGACCGCGCCGCCGATGGCACCGCCGCCATAGAGCAGGGCCGACGGGCCGCGCAGGATCTCGACGCCTTCCAGCAGCAGGGGCTCGCCCGAAACGGCGTGGTCCGGTGAAACCTCCGAGGCGTCGATCAGGGCGGCACCTTCGCTCAGGACCTTGACGCGC
>DLIT01000176.1:1705-4949 GCA_002483865.1 Brevundimonas sp. UBA7635 | reverse complement strand
CGAGGTCGGCTTCCCGCCCGAGGACATCATCTTCGACCCCAACATCTTCGCTGTGGCGACGGGGATCGAGGAACACGACAACTATGCCGTGGACTTCATCGAGGCGACCCGGGTCATCAAGGCCACCCTGCCCTACGCCCGCGTATCGGGCGGCGTTTCCAATGTGTCGTTCAGCTTCCGTGGCAACGAGCCGGTGCGCCGCGCCATCCACTCGGTCTTCCTGTATCACGCCATCAATGCGGGCATGGACATGGGCATCGTCAATGCGGGCGACCTGCCTGTCTATGACGACATCGATGCCGAACTCCGCGAAGCGGTCGAAGATGTCATCCTGAACCGCCGCCAGCGCACCAATGTGACCAACACCGAGCGTCTGGTGGACATGGCCCCGCGCTATAAGGGTGAAAAGGGTGCGGCCAAGGTGGTGGACCTGTCATGGCGCGAACAGCCTGTCGCAGGCCGCATTGCCCATGCCCTGGTTCACGGCATTACCGAATATATTGTGGCCGATACCGAAGAGGCGCGCGCCCTGTCCGAACGCCCGCTTCACGTCATCGAAGGCCCTTTGATGGACGGCATGAACGTGGTTGGCGACCTGTTCGGTGCGGGCAAGATGTTCCTGCCGCAGGTGGTGAAGTCCGCCCGCGTGATGAAGCAGGCCGTAGCCTATCTGGAACCCTATATGGAGGCGGAAAAGGCTGGCAAGCCGCGCGAGCAGGCGGGCCGCATCCTGATGGCCACGGTCAAGGGCGACGTTCACGACATCGGCAAGAACATCGTCGGCGTCGTGCTCCAGTGCAACAACTACGAAGTGGTTGATCTGGGCGTCATGGTGCCCGCCGACCGCATCTTGGATGAAGCCCTCGCCCGCAACTGCGACATCGTCGGCCTGTCAGGCCTGATCACGCCCTCGCTGGACGAAATGGTGTTTGTCGCCCGCGAGATGGAGCGGCGGGGCATGGACCTGCCGCTGCTGATTGGCGGTGCCACCACCAGCCGCACCCACACGGCGGTGAAGATCGAACCGGCCTACAAGCGCGGATCGACCACCTATGTCATCGACGCCAGCCGTGCCGTCGGCGTGGTGTCCGGCCTGCTGTCCAAGACCGACAGGGAAAGGAACGAGGCCGCCACCCGCGAGGAATATGCCCGCATCCGCGAGCAATATGCCCGTGGCCAGGAGGTCAAGGCCCGCGCCGCCCTGCCCGCAGCCCGCGTCAACCGCTTCAAGGCCGCCAATCCGGTGCCGCCGCCCGCCCCGACCTTCCTCGGCACCCGCGTCTATGAATGGGATCTGAAGGACCTCGCCGACCACATCGACTGGACGCCCTTCTTTGCCAGCTGGGAGTTGATCGGACGCTTCCCTCATATTCTCGAGGACGAGATTGTCGGCGAGGCCGCCCGCGACCTGTACCGTGATGCCCGCGCCATGCTGGACCGCATCGTCGAGGAGAAATGGTACACCGCCAAGGGCGTGGTCGGCTTCTGGCCCGCCAATGCAAGGGGCGACGACATCGTCGTCTGGGCCGACGAAGGCCGCAGCGAACAGGTGGCCACCTTCCACGGCCTGCGTCAGCAGATTGCCAAGACCAATGGCAAGCCGAACCTGTGCCTGTCCGACTTCGTGGCCGAGGACGGCACCGACTATATCGGGGCCTTTGCCGTCACAGCAGGCCATGGCGAACTGGAGCGGGCCAAGGCGTTCAAGGACGCAGGCGACGACTATTCGGCTATCATGGCGACGGCTCTGGCCGACCGCCTGGCCGAAGCCTTTGCCGAGCGCCTGCACAAGGAAGTCCGCACCAGGCTGTGGGGCCATGCTCCGCACGAGGACTTGTCGGTTCAGGACCTGATCGAAGAGAAATACGACGGCATCCGCCCGGCTCCCGGCTATCCCTGCCAGCCGGACCATACGGAAAAGGTTACCCTGTTCCGCCTGCTCGACGCTGAGAATGCTGCTGGAATGGAACTGACCGAATCCTATGCGATGAACCCGCCCGCCTCGGTCAGCGGCCTCTACTTCGGCCATGCCGAGAGCCACTATTTCGGCGTCGGCAAGATCGACAAGGATCAGATCGAGGACTACGCCGCCCGCAAGGGCTGGGACATCGCCACCGCCGAACGCTGGCTGGCTCCGATCCTGAACTACGATCCGGCGGGATAGACTCTCCCCTTCCTGAACGTTCGCAAGCCGGGCCCCTCGGCTGTCTTCACGTTAGGTGTTGGCAGGGACTCCGCCTCATCCCCACACCGTCATCGTCCGGCTTGTCGTGGATGACGGTGTGGATGAATGCATGGCGGCTCACATTGTCACCCAGAGCCGGAACGAAAATGGGCGGCGAACCCGAAGGTCCGCCGCCCCGACTTTCAAGCCTTGATAGGCTTAGAAGTTCGCCGTGACGCCGAAGAAGACGTAACGACCCATCGCATTGTACAGCTGCGGATAGGTGTTGTTGTTCCCCGTCGTACCCACGCTGTAGGACAGCGGCGGATCGGTGTCGAAGATGTTGTTCACACCCACGCGCACCGTGACGTTGTCACGCGCTTGCCAGGTGCCGGCCAGGTCGAAGTAGTTCTGGGAATCCAGCACGCGGTCGAGACGGGCCGGAGCCGCATTGTTCAGGCTGCCATCGGACCCCAGAACAGCGACCTCGGCCTCGCCGTAATAGCGCCACGTACCCGCCAGGTTCAGGCCCTCAATCGGAGTGCCCCAATCGACGCGGAAGCGGTGACGCCATTCCGGGTTCGGAACGCCGCACTGGTTGCCGTAGAAGCCGGCGCAGTCATAGACCGAGTTGCCGAAGCCCAGACCGGTATCGACTTCCAGCGAGTCCAGCAGGGTGCCGACCATGGCGAAGCCCAGGGTACCTGCGCGGTCCCAACCGTAGTCAGCTAGATCCATGCGGTAGTTAACCGCAACATCCAGACCCGAGGTGCTCATCCCACCGATGTTGGTGTTCAGGTCAATGACGTTACCGGTACCGATCCAGAGCTGACCGTTCGCGTTACGGACGATCTTCTCACAGGCAGCCAGAACGCCCGCGTCATAGCAGGCATCGATCGAGTTTTGCGGCCCGATCGAAGACACCAGGTTGTCGATCTGGATGTCGAAGTAGTCCAGCGTCAGGTTGAAGCCCGGCAGGAACGACGGGGTGAAGACAACACCCAGGGTCAGGGTATCGGATTCTTCCGGCGTCAGTTCGGTGTTACCACCCTGGGTGAAGTTGTACTGGCCAGCGGGGCT
>DLIT01000176.1:0-1476 GCA_002483865.1 Brevundimonas sp. UBA7635 | reverse complement strand
CCCAGCTCGTATTCCGAGTGACGATAGGCCAGATCGACCGACAGTTGGTCAGCAAAGGCGCGGCCCTCAGCCAGCGGGATTTGGGCTTCGACGAAGACATCGTAAACCTGGTTTGCACCGCCCAGACCCAGGGTCGGGCCACCCTGACCGGCACCATCACCCGAGGTGAAGGAGACGTCGGGGGTCAGGTCCAGGGCATCGCGACGATATTCAGCACCAAAGGCGGTCTGGACGCCACGGTTGGCCCACGGCGACTGAACGCCATAGGCACCCAGGTCAGCGGTGAACGACAGCGAGGCAACCTGCTGGGTGGTCCAGCCGGTGGCCAGCAGCGGCACCTGCAGATAGTCCAGGGCTTCCTGGGTCACGCCACCCGAACGGAAGATGTTGTAGGGCACGCAGTCAGCGTCCGTGCCGGCCACAACCGACGAGCAGACGATGTTGCCGGTTGCCGGATCGATCACGGCGTCCAGTGCACGGGCCAGGCGGGTGTTCGAGAACTCGTTGCGGTAGATGTTGGTGTATTGCGCACGCGAATACTGGAACGAAGCGTCATAACTCCAGACGTCGTTCAGGTCGCCACGAGCACCGACTACACCGCGGTAGGATTGGAAGCGGATGTCCGACTGGCGGCCCCCACCTTCGACGTTACGTCGTCCGATGTACATCGGCACAGCGGTGCCAGCAGCAATGTCCGCCGCCGAACAGCCGATGGCACCGCGTTGCTGGTCGGACAGCAGCGGGTTGGCGCAGCTGATGGTCGACGAGCCGTCCGTGGTGCGGAAGCCGTTTGCGAACTCACCGAAGAAGTTACCCGACGGCGCGATCTGGGCGATCGTCGAGTAATCGCTGTACATCAGCTGGGTATAGACTTCGATCTTATCGCTAACGTCGTAGTGACCGAAAGCACCCAGGGTGTAACGCTCATCCGGACGCTGGAAGTAGTTCAGCGGGCCGAAGTTGTAGGCGTGAATGTTGCCGTCATACGGGATGAAGTTGCCCGCATCATCGACGGTGTAGGCATAGTCGGCGAAGTCAGTGAACTGACCCGGGAAGCTGGTGCCCGAACCGCCGCAGGTGAAGTCGTTCGGCGTGGCCGCTACCGCAGCGCCGATCGAACAGGCCGAGTAGTCGTAGTCGCGACCCAGAACCTTGTTGTTCTTGCGGTAGCCAGCATACAGGGTGATGTTACCGCGATCATCCGGGGCGTTGACGCCCATCATCAGGTTGATTTCACGGCTGAAACCGGTCTGGACATTATCGTCCGGCAATTGGAAGTTGCTCGGGTTGGTTTCAGAACGGGCCTGGATCACGCGACGCAGGTTGCCCACGCCGTCGTAGTCGTTGTTGTGCTGGTTGAAGCCGTACTGGGCGTCGATTTCGATGCCTTCAAAGTCGCGACGCATGATGAAGTTCACGACGCCAGCGATAGCATCCGAACCGTAAACGGCCGAAGCACCACCGGTCAGGACTTCA
>DLIT01000127.1 GCA_002483865.1 Brevundimonas sp. UBA7635 | reverse complement strand
GTCCCGGCGCGCACTTCCAGCACAGCCGAGGCGTTTTCGTCAGCATCGCGCGGGGCGAGCAGCAAGGCCACGTCGCGCTCCAGCCCGGGCAGACGTTCGTTCAGGACCGCCAGCTCCTCGACGGCCATCTCCGCCATGTCAGGGTCCGAGGCCATGGTCTCCAGGTCGGCCAGTTCCTGACGCAGGCGGGCCAGGGCACTGACCGCATCAGCTACCGGCTTCAGCTCAGCGTGCTCCTTGGACAGGCGGACAATCTCGACTCCATCCGTGGCCGCGCCCATCCGGGCCTCCACTTCCTGGAAGCGGTCTAGCACCTGATCCAGTCGGGCTTGAGGCAGTCGCAAGGGCTTACTCCGGTGGGGCAGGAAGCCGCCTGTTTATTTCACCCCCCCTATCAAAGTCCATGGCCTGGCTGCGTATAGAGCCGCTACAGGCCCCCGCAGGCCGCGTCGTTGTCTGTCTATTTTTTATTTGGGCAGGATCGACTTGGGCCGGGGTCCTATCTTTCTGAAAAGATGAACCTCTTTGTGCAGCGCAACCCTTAAAGCCCAGCTATCTCGATTGTGAAGAGCCGTCACAAGCGCGTCAGAGGTGTTTACACGCCCGCTTCAATCCTTAGCTGACTGTCGTGCTGCGGGGCCGTTTCAATCGGAAACGCTCGCGGGGCTCTACGCGAACAGCGGAGACAGGGGATGACTGACACGATCAACCACACCGTCATGGGCGGGGACGATATCGCACGCCTATGCACGCGGTTTGACGGCCTGCTGGCCAGGGGCGAGCCGCTGGGCCGGGAAGCGACGGCGGAGCTGCGGGCCCTGGCCAATATCTTCGACCTGGACAGCCGGGCCGAACCGTCCGAGCTGTGGCCCAGGCTGCGCACCGTACTGAAACGTCAGATGCCGAGCGAGAATCCAGCTTCGGCTTCTCCGAACGAGGACGCGCGGACGGTCCTGCTGGTCGAGGATGATGCCGAAACCGCCGCCGAGCTGACCGAGACCCTCGACGCGGCCGGCCATCGGGTCGTCGGCCCCTTCCACAGCGCCGAGGCTGCCGAGGCGGCCACGGCCCTGCACCAGATTGACCTGGCCCTGCTGGATATCAATCTGTCGGGACCGCGCACCGGGATCGACCTGGCCCGCGATCTGAAGTCGCGGTGGGGCACGCCGGTCATCTTTATCTCGGGCGACGTGACCGAGGCGGCGCGCAACGCTGACCTGGCCGCGGCCATGGTGATCAAACCCTATTCGTCGCGCGATATCCTGGCCGCCATCGCCCGACTGGACGTCAGCGTCTGAACCCAGTAACCGGACCGGAGTTATCCGGTCGCTTCCTGGCCCTGGGCACTGGCCAGCCAATCCCGGTTTCTGCCTGACAGTCGGTCAAAGATGGACACCTTCTTCCTGTTTCTGCTGGTCGGAATCCTGGCCCAGGCCGTCGATGGTGCCCTGGGCATGGCCTATGGCGTCATCTCCTCATCCGTGCTGCTGGCCCTGGGCGTGCCCCCGGCAACAGCCTCGGCCAGTGTCCACGCGGCCGAGGTCTTCACCACCGCCGCCTCCTCGACCAGCCACATCGTCCACCGCAATATCGAGTGGCGGCTGTTCCTGCCCCTGGCCGTGGCGGGGGTGATCGGCGGGGTACTGGGGGCCTATGTCCTGGCCGGGGTCGAGGGGGATGTGATCAAGCCCTTCATCGTCCTCTACCTGGCGATCATCGGCGTCTACATCCTGTGGCGAGCCGGCCACGACATCAAGCCGCGCCGCCTGCCCGGCTGGATGCCCGCGCCCTTTGGCCTGATCGGCGGCTTTCTGGATGCGATCGGCGGCGGCGGCTGGGGCCCGACGGTCACCTCGTCCATGATCGGGGCGGGCCAGGATCCGCGCCGCGCCATCGGCACGGTCAACACGGCCGAGTTCTTCCTGACCGTGGCGGTCTCGGCAACCTTTGTCTGGAGCCTGGTCACCGGCCACTGGCGCGAGGCCGATGCCCTGATCGACCACGCCGCCGCCGTTGGTGGCCTGGTGGTCGGCGGCCTGATCGCCGCCCCCTTCGCGGGCCTGATCGTCAAGAAGGTGCCGCGCAAGCAGCTGGCCTATGCCGTGGGCCTGCTGCTGGTCAGCCTGTCCCTCTTCCAGGCGACCCAGCTCTTCCTGAAATAAGGCCAGGCACCGCCCCTTACCTCCCCACGCCGTGGGGAGGGGGACCGCCAAGTGGTGGAGGGGCCAGGGGACCGGCTGGCCGAAAGGCCCCTCCGTCACGGCGCGTTGCGCCGCGCCACCTCCCCATGGCTGCGCCACAGGGAGGAGAAGGCGCTACTGGGCGGCGGGGCGTGTCTGCGCCCGAAAGCGTTCGATGAACGACTTGATGTTCTCGCGGATGGCATACTCATTGGCCAGGCGCAGGCGTTCGACGGCCATGAAGGACTCGCCGAGCTTGGCCGTCCCGACGGCCGAGACCGTGTCGTCGAAGATGATCTCGCCCGAGGCGTCGCGAACCGTGTAGCGCGCGACACTGGTTACGGACAGGTCAAACCCGGCTAGCGGCTTGCGCAGGTCCATCAAAGACGCCGTCAGCTGCAAGGGCGCGGTTTCACTGCTGCCCAGGTAGCCCGATACCCGCAGCGAATCCTCCAGCGCCTGGCGGAAGGCTCCGCTGGAGACTTCGGACCACAGCAGCGGGTTGGTGTCGGTGCCGCCCGAGATGTTGATGATGCGCAGGCTCTTGTAGCCAAAGTCACCCTCGACCACGGCCGAGGTGGTCGAAGGCAGGACCACCATGGCTTCGGGACGGGCCGCGGACGCACAGGCCCCCAGGCCGGCCGTCAAGGCCAGGGCCGTCGCCACGCCGGCAAGTCGGCGGAAGTTGGAACGCATCAGCGGTTACCGCCCTGCTCTTCTGCCGTCTCGCGTTCCAGCACGACAACCATCGGGTTGGGGTTCAGGTCGTTCAGCGCGCCCGAGGTCGCATCCACGCCTGCGCCAATGATGCCGCCCATCAGGAGGTTGCCGGCCAAGGCCGTGCCGCCGCCGCCCGACATGCTGGACGTCACGGTGCGGGTCTGGCTGACATAGCCGTCATGCGAAACCGTAACCGTAAAGCCGTCCTTGCGCGGCATGCGCAGGGTGCAGGGCGTGGCTTCACAACGGAAGCCGTTGGAGGTGGTGGCCAGCGCTCCCGGCGGGCTGGACTCGATGGTGAACTGCTGGGTCGTGCCACGGGTAACCGTGGCACAGGCCGGCAGGGTCATGGTGATACCCGTCAGGGCAAGGGCTTGGGCGGCCAGGCGCACAGCGCGGTTGGAGAACATGGTTCGTCCTTAGGGAAGACGGTTCGTCGCCCCCCGACGAACCTTCGCCGCGCTTACAACAACTTATAGTCGAAGTCTCGCCCAAATTCGCGGAAACATCGATTACTCAGGGTAGGTGTCAGTGAAACTCTGGCGCTGCTCCAGGGCCCGGTTCAGGGCGACCAGGTTGGGGCGGCCCGTCTTCCAGTCGTAGTCGGGGTGACGGAAGCCGATCCAGGTCAGGGCAACGCCCGTGGTGATGATCCCCATGTCCAGGGTGTCCGCGCCGGGAGCCTCGGCTTCCAGGGCATCGAGGGTGCGGCCCAGGTTGGTGATCCAGCGCTCGATCCAGGACGGCGAGCGCTCATGCTCGGGGCGGCGCTTTTCCAGCACCAGCTTGACGCCCATCTCCAGAGCCTGATTGGCCAGGGTCTCAAGGCGCTTGACCCGCAGCCAGGCGGCGGGATCGGCGGGCAGCAGGGCCGGGCCGTTACCGATCTGGTCCAGATACTGGGCGATGACGGGGCTGTCGTTCAGCGGTAGGCCATCCTCAGCGATCAGGGTCGGCACCTGGACGACCGGATTGGTAGCCACCAGCTGGGGATCATTGCCATAGGGATCGACCAGGATCTCCTCGATCCGGGACGCCAGCCCCTTCTCGCGCGCGACGATGCGGACCTTACGGGCGAAGGGCGACGGGGTGGTGATGTAGAGCTTCATGGCAGGCCCGATCAGAAAGGTTTGAACCCTTCTGCACTAGCGCCGAAAGCGGGGCTTGGCGACCTATTCGGCGGCCGCGCGGGCGGCGTCCAGCTCGGCGGCCTTCTGCTCGACCAGCTCGACGATATGGTCGATCATGCCGTCATTGGCCTGCTTGTGGGCAATCTTGCCGTTCAGATAGATCATGCCTGCCCCCTTGCCCCCGCCTGTAAAGCCGATGTCGGTATAGAGGGCCTCGCCCGGGCCATTGACGACGCAGCCGATGATGGACAGCGACATGGCGGTCGAGATGTGGGCCAGTTTTTCTTCCAGGATGCCAACCGTCTCGATAACGTTGAAGCCCTGACGGGCGCAGGACGGACAGGCGATGATGTTGACACCCCGGTGGCGCAGGCCCAGCGACTTGAGGATATCAAAGCCGACCTTGATCTCCTCGACCGGGTCAGCGGCCAGGGAGACGCGGATCGTGTCGCCGATCCCGGCCCACAGCATGGAGCCCATGCCGATCGCCGACTTGATCGTGCCGGTGCGAAGGGGCCCAGCCTCGGTCACGCCCAGGTGCAGCGGGCAGTCGATGGCCTCGGCCAGCTGCTGGTAGGCGGCG
>DLIT01000007.1:2522-3286 GCA_002483865.1 Brevundimonas sp. UBA7635 | reverse complement strand
CTGGCCAATGCCTATCAGTCGGTCACGACCTTCTCGCCTGCCGGTTCAACCGGGGCGGTGTCCATGTCTTTGTCCCGCTACGCCTCTGAGCTATCGGGCGAGCTGGGAACCACGGCGGCCTCCTTTAAGAACCGCGCCAGCAGCGCGGCCCTGATCCACACTGAGGCCAAGGCCCGGCGGGCGTCCATCGAGGGCGTGAACCTGGACGAGGAGCTCGTTAACCTGACGACGTTCCAACAGGCCTATAACGCCTCGGCCCGCATGATTCAGGCGGTGTCGGAAATGTATGACACTCTGTTGGGGATGGTCCGATGATGCGCGTCGCCACCTACGGTAACTATCAGACAGCCCTGCTGAACCTTATGTCCGCGCAGCAACGGGGGCAGGATGCCCAGTTAAAGCTGTCGTCGGGCAAGCTGGGTCATAATCACAGTGATTTCGGACGGACTTCGGAAACGATCACGGCCCTGAAGACCACCAAGTCCCGGATTGAAGCCTTCAAGGAAACCAGTCGGGCCACCGTCGATCGGCTCACTACTCAGGATCTGGCGCTTGAGCGCATTGCCAGTTCGGCTACCGAGACGCGAAACGCGATCAGCAATGCCCTGGCAGCGGGCCGGGCCGAGGGCCTGATGACGGAGATCAGCGCCCTGTTCCAGGCGGTGCAGGACGGCCTGAACACCAAGCATCAGGGTAAGTACGTCTTCGCGGGCGGGGCGGTCGAGACGGCACCCAGCCACGTCCAGGGCCTGGCAGGCCTGGCC
>DLIT01000007.1:778-2450 GCA_002483865.1 Brevundimonas sp. UBA7635 | reverse complement strand
GCTACCTGGCCGATGACCTGGGCACCGAGCTTTATCGGATATTCCAGGAGATCGCCCAGTTCAACCAGACCGAGGAACTGACCGGCATCCTTTCGGATACCCAGAAGACCTTCCTTACCGATCAGATTTCGCGTCTGGACCTGGCGGCAAAGTCGCTGGTCACGGTTCAGGCGGCCAATGGGGCTGTTCTGTCGCGGACCGAGAATATTATGGAGGCCCACATCGTGCGGGCCGACTCGTTGGAAGTCATGCTGGGTGACAAGACCGATGCCGATATGGCCAAGGTGGTGACCGAGATTGAACTGTCCCAGCTTGCCATCCAGGCCTCGGCCCAGGTCATCAGCCAACTGCGCCAGGTATCGCTGCTCGACTACCTCAGATAGCCTGTTTCAACCCCAATGAACCCGCTGCACTTGCGGTGCGTTAGTTGAACTTGCAGCTTCGCCTTGGGACTTGGCCCATCGGTCAGCTATTAGGATGTCCATGGACGCAGCCCAATTTGACCTGGAGGAGGCCCCCGGTGGGGGACTGACCCTGAAGCTTCTTGGCGATTGGACAACCATAGGCGTGGGCCGGACCGCTGAGCGGCTGTCCCAGGCGGTCGAGGGTCGCACGGTCGGGGGCCTGGATCTGGACGAGCTGGGCCGGTTCGATACGGCCGGAGCCCTGGCCTTGATACAGAGCCTCGATCAGCCACTGCCCAGCCAGGCCTGGCAAAGTCGACCCGAGGCTGGCCGCATCTATGCCATGGTTGAAAAGCTGGAACGCGAGAGCAGTGAGCCTCCCCCTCGACCGCATCCGCTTGTCCGAGCTTTCGGCAAGATTGGTATGGGCGTCTATGACTTCTTCGGCGAAGCCTTGCTGTCGCTGGCCTTCCTGGGGCGGCTGATCCTTGCGGCTGGCGCTGCGGTCAGGACACCGAGGGCCATCCGCTGGCCCGCCCTGTTCAGCCAGGCCGAACGGTCCGGGCTTGATGCCATCCCGATCATCGCCGTCACCAACTTCTTTATCGGGGCTGTCATTGCCTTCCTGGGGGCCAACCTGCTGACCCAGTTCGGTGCGGGGGTCTTTACGGTACAATTGGTGGCCGTCTCGGTCCTGCGTGAGTTTGCCGTCGTCATCACCTCTGTCCTCCTGGCCGGGCGTTCAGCTTCGTCCTTTGCCGCCGAGATCGGTTCGATGCGGATGAACCAGGAGGTGGACGCCATGCAGGTCATGGGGGTGAACCCCTTCCAGGCCCTGGTGATTCCTCGTCTGGTAGCCATGCTGGTCATGCTGCCTCTATTGACCTTTGTCGGTATTATTGCAGGCCTTCTGGGCGGCATGTTGGTGACATGGAGCGAGCTGTCCTATGGCCCCGCCTTCTTCATCCAGCGCATTACCGAAGATCCCATGATGGACCGGCACCTGTTGGTGGGCATGATCAAGGCTCCGGTCTTTGCCGTGGTGGTCGCGGCCATCGGATGCCGTCAGGGGATGGCGGTTGCGGGTGACGTTGAGAGCCTGGGGCGCCGCGTGACCTCTGCCGTGGTGCAATCCATCTTTGCCATCATCTTCCTGGATGCCGTCTTTGCCATGATCTTCCTGGAGCTGAACCTGTGACGGTGGCTGCAGACGAACGTGAGAATGTCATTGAGGTGCGCGGCCTGCTCAGCCAGTTCGGTGAGCGGGT
>DLIT01000007.1:390-643 GCA_002483865.1 Brevundimonas sp. UBA7635 | reverse complement strand
AACTCCATCATCGGCCTGAAACAAGCCGAAGGCGGTTCGGTTCGGCTGTTCGGCCAGGAGCGCGAAACCATGACCGTGGCCGAGGCCGCTGCGGTCGAGCAGCGCACGGGCGTCCTGTTCCAGCAAGGCGCGCTTTTCTCTTCGCTGAGCGTGTTGGACAACGTCGCTTCACCACTGGTTGAGCACACTGACCTGCCACGCGATGCCATACGCGAGCTGGCCGAGATGAAGATCGCCATGGTGGGGCTCAAGC
>DLIT01000007.1:0-248 GCA_002483865.1 Brevundimonas sp. UBA7635 | reverse complement strand
ATCTTCCTGGACGAGCCGACGGCAGGGCTGGACCCTATCGGGGCGGCCGCCTTCGATACCCTGATCCGGGATCTGTCCGATGACCTGGGCCTGACCGTCTTCATGATTACCCACGATCTGGACAGTCTTTACGCCATCTGTGACCAGGTGGCCGTGCTGGCTGACAAACATGTTGTCGAAAAGGCCACGGTTCAGGAGCTGGAGCGTTCTGAACATCCATGGATCAGGGAATACTTCCTGGGGCCGCG
>DLIT01000147.1:502-7311 GCA_002483865.1 Brevundimonas sp. UBA7635 | reverse complement strand
GCCAGCCGGGTCGTGGTGCTGAAACTGCGCCGCAGCGACTTCAGGATCGTCACGCGCCGCGTCACCCTGGCCGAGCCGGTGCAGACCGCCCGCACCCTGTTCCAGGCCGGGCGCGACCTGTTGAAACCCGAACTGGGCATGGCCTATCGCCTGATCGGCATCGGCCTGGCCGAGATTGGCCAGGCCCCTGACGGTCCCTCGGGTCTGTTTGCCACCGAGGAAGACCGCGCCCTGAAAACCGAGACGACCATAGATGCCCTGCGCGCCCGTTTCGGGGCCGGAGCCGTCGTCGCGGGCCGGGCGTTGAAGAAGCCCGGATGACGCGCCGCAGACATCGCGCTACATCACCCGCCTGTTCCCCCTAACGGAGACGTCGACATGAGCATCAACGACCGCATCGCCGAACTCGGTATCACCCTGCCCGAGCCTGCCAAGCCCGTCGCCAGCTATGTCTCCTATGTCCGCACCGGCAATCAGCTGTTCATCTCGGGCCAGCTGTCGAACGACGCCAATGGCGGCATCAAGGGCACGGTCGGCGTCGACGTGACCCCTGAGCAGGCTGCTGAAGCGGCCAAGCTGTGCGGCATCAACCTGTTGGCCCAGATCAAGGAAGCCCTGGACGGCGACCTGGAACGCGTGGTTCGCGTGGTCAAGCTGGGTGGCTTTGTCCAGGCTGGCCCTGACTTTGAGGCCATTCCGGGTGTCATCAACGGCTGCTCGGACCTGATGGTCCAGGTCTTCGGCGATGCGGGCAAACACTCGCGTTCGGCCGTCGGCGTCTACAAGCTGCCTCTGGGCTTTGCCGTTGAAGTCGATGCCATCCTCGAGGTGAAGTGAGCTTCACCCTCCAGGTCCACGACAGCATCGCCGCCATAGGCCAGGCCGCATGGGACACCTGTGCGGCCCCTACCGGCGATCCTTTTGTCTCCTACGACTTTCTGGACGCCTGCGAGGCGTCCGGCAGCGCGGTCCCGTCCCAGGGCTGGGCCGCGCGCCACCTGTCCCTGCATGATGACGGCGGGGCCGTTCTGGGCGTCATGCCCCTTTATCTGAAGGGGCACAGCCAGGGCGAATACGTCTTTGACCACAGCTGGGCCGATGCCTTGCAGCGCGCGGGCGGGCGCTATTACCCCAAGCTGCTGGGGGCCGTGCCCTTTACCCCCGCCACGGGACCGCGATTCCTGAATGCCCCCGGCACGGATGAGACCACGGTGCGCCAGGCCCTGCTGCAGGGAGCCGTGACCCTGTGCCAGCGCATGGATCTGTCCTCGCTGCACATCAACTTCCCCATCGAGGCGGAATGGCAGGCGATGACCCAGGCCGGGCTTCTGCCGCGCCAGGACATCCAGTATATCTGGCGCAACCGGGGCCATGGCTCGTTCGACGACTTCCTGTCGGCCCTGTCCTCCAGTCGGCGCAAGACCATCCGACGCGAGCGGCGCACGGCGCAGGAGGGCCTGGACATCCGCGTCCTGACCGGCCCCGACCTGACCGAGGCCCACTGGGACGCCTTCTTCGACTTCTACATGGACACCGGGGCACGCAAGTGGGGCCAGCCCTATCTGACGCGGGACTTCTTCAGCCGCGTGGGCCGCACCATGGCCGGGCGCATTGCCCTGGTCATGGCCTTCCGCGACGGGCGGCCGATTGCCGGGGCCCTGAACTTCATCGGCCGCGACGCCCTTTATGGCCGCCAGTGGGGCTGCATCGAGGACGTGCCCTTCCTCCACTTCGAGCTTTGCTATTACCAGGCCATCGACTTTGCCATTGCGCGTGGCCTGTCGCGCGTCGAGGCGGGGGCCCAGGGCGAGCACAAGATCGCGCGCGGCTACCTGCCCTCCCCGGTCTATTCGGCCCACTTCATCGCCGATCCCGGCCTGCACGCGGCGGTGGCCCGGTATCTGGACCGCGAACGCCCCGCCGTAGTGGCCGAAATGCTGGCCATGACCGAGGATTTGAGCCCCTATCGCCACAGCTGAGGCCTGGATGCACCAGTCCTGGCCTGCGACATCACGAGTCGCCCGTGGCCCGGAACCGGCCCGCCCTCCTGTGCGCTTGAGTGGGACCTTATTCCTCCTCAGAACACAGGGACTCCCCATGACCGACCAACGTATTGAAGGTGCCGCCAACACTGTCGCCGGCTCGGTGAAGGAAGGCTTCGGCGACCTCACGGGTGACACCAAGCTGCAGGCCGACGGCAAGCTGCAACAGGCCAAGGGCAAGGTCCTGGACGCCTATGGCCGCGTCATCGACGGCCTGGACGGCCTGGCTGACAAGGCCCCCGCCGACCTGCGCGACCCGGCCAAGAAGGGCCTGGAGTTCGCCCGCAACAAGCCCCTGCTGACCACCGGCATCCTCGCCGGCGCCGCCGTCCTCCTCGGCGGCCTGGGCCGCCGCCGCTAAGACCGCACCTTCATCCTCCCCTGCTTCAGCGGGGGAGGATAAACACACCCCCTACCCGCTCGTCCCGGCGCAGGCCGGGACCCAGGAGGCCCACGACACCGCCCTTCAATCTGGATCCCGGCGTTCGCCGGGATGAGCGACACCAGAAATTTCCACCCGTCAACCTCCCCTGCACCATCAGGGGAAGATACGCTCCCCTCCCTCGCTCGTCCCGGCGCAGGCCGGGACCCAGAGAGCCCACGACACCGCCCTTCAATCTGGATCCCGGCCTTCGCCGGGATGAGCGACGCCAGAAATCCCCAACCGCCATCCTCCCGCCAGCGGGCAAGATAAACCCACCCCCTCCCCGCTCGTCCCGGCGCAGGCCGGGACCCAGATCCCCGACAAAAAAGGCCCGGGTTTGCGCCCGGGCCTTTTCGTCAAAACCGCCTGGTGTCAGGCCGTTTCTTCCTCTTCCTTCTTCACGTCCGCACCCTTGGCCGGGCTGATGTCGAAGGCGATCTTGCCGTCCTTCAACTCGACCTTGACATGGCCGCCGCGGGTCAGGCGACCGAACAGGATGTCGTCGGCCAGGGGCTTCTTGATGTTCTCCTGGATGACACGGGCCAGCGGGCGCGCGCCATACAGTTCATCAAAGCCGTTCTTGGCCAGCCAATCGGCCGCCTCGTCCGTCAGCTCGATCGTGATGTTACGATCGGCCAGCTGGGCCTCAAGCTGCAGCACGAACTTGGTAACCACCGAGCGGATGGTTTCCGGGTTCAGGGCCTTGAACGAGACGATGGCGTCCAGGCGGTTGCGGAACTCGGGCGCGAACAGGCGCTGGATGGCCTTTTCGTCCTCGCCCTCGACCTTGCCGCGGCCAAAGCCGATGGAGGCGCGGGCATTGTCGGCCGCCCCGGCATTGGTGGTCATGATCAGGATGACGTTCCTGAAATCGACCTTCTTGCCGACCGCGTCCGTCAGGGTGCCGTTGTCCATCACCTGCAGCAGGATGTTGTAAACATCCGGGTGTGCCTTCTCGATCTCGTCCAGCAGCACCACAGAGTGCGGGTGCTGATCGACCGCGTCGGTCAGCAGGCCACCCTGATCATGGCCCACATAGCCCGGAGGTGCACCGATCAGGCGACTGACTGTGTGGCGCTCCATATATTCGGACATATCAAAGCGCTGCATCTCGATGCCCAAGGTAGCGGCCAGTTGCTTGGCCACTTCGGTCTTGCCGACGCCGGTCGGGCCGCTGAACAGGAAGGCCCCGATGGGTTTGTTCGGGTCGCGCAGACCTGCACGCGCCAGCTTCATGGCCGAGGATACCTGGTCGATGGCCTGTTCCTGACCATAGACGACGCGCTTCAGGTCAGCCTCAAGCTCGCGCAGGGACTCGGTGTCCGACTTGGATACCGACTTCGGCGGGATGCGAGCCATCTTGGCCACGACGGCCTCGATCTCCTTCTGGCCGATCACCTTCTTGCGGCGCGATTCCGGCAGCAGCATCTGCGACGCCCCGGCCTCGTCGATCACGTCGATGGCCTTGTCCGGAAGCTTACGGTCGGTGATGTAGCGCGCCGACAGCTCGACCGCCGTGCGGATGGCTGAATCAGTGAAGCGCAGCTTGTGGTGGCCTTCATAGGTCGACTTCAGGCCCTTCAGGATCTTCACCGTATCCTCGACCGTCGGTTCATTGACGTCGATCTTCTGGAAGCGCCGGACCAGGGCCCGATCCTTCTCGAAGTGCTGGCGATATTCCTTGTAGGTGGTCGAGCCCATGCAGCGCAGGCTGCCGGACGCCAGGGCCGGCTTAAGCAGGTTGGACGCATCCATCGCCCCGCCAGAGGTGGCCCCGGCCCCGATCACCGTGTGGATCTCGTCGATGAACAGGACCGCGTTGTCGTGGTTCTCCAGCTCCTTGACCACCTGCTTCAGGCGTTCCTCGAAGTCACCGCGATAGCGGGTCCCCGCCAGCAAAGCCCCCATGTCCAGGCTGTAGATAGTGGCGTCTTTCAGGACGTCCGGCACCTCACCATTGACGATCTTGCGGGCCAGGCCCTCGGCGATGGCGGTCTTGCCCACGCCCGGATCACCGACCAGCAAGGGATTGTTCTTGGTGCGGCGGCACAGAATCTGGATCGAGCGCTCGACCTCGGACTGACGCCCGATCAGGGGGTCAATCTTGCCATTGCGAGCCTTCTCGTTCAGGTCGACGCAATAGGCCTCCAGCGCCTCGCCGCCCGACTTGACGGCGGCGGCATCCTCGGCGTCCTCGGGCGAGCCCTTGGCCGGGCGCGCCTCAGAGGCCCCGGGCTTCTTGGCGATGCCATGGGCGATGAAGTTGACCGCGTCATAGCGGGTCATGTCCTGCTCCTGCAGGAAATAGGCCGCATGGCTTTCGCGTTCGGAGAAGATGGCGACCAGGACATTGGCCCCGGTCACTTCCTCGCGGCCCGACGACTGGACGTGGATCACGGCGCGCTGGATCACGCGCTGGAAACCGGCGGTCGGCTTGGCATCATCGCCATCGGCCGTGGCCAGGGCGGCCAAGTCATTGTCGACGTAGAGGGTCAGCGCCGTCTTCAGCGCGGCCAGATCGACGTTGCAGGCTGACATGACCGCCGATGCGTCCACATCGTCGATCAGGGACAGCAGAAGGTGCTCAAGCGTCGCGTACTCGTGCCGGCGCTCGTTCGCATAATGGACCGCGCGATGCAGGGTCTCTTCGAGAGGACGCGAGAATGAAGGCATGAAAAGATCCTCTCAGTCTTTTTCCATTGTGCATTGCAGGGGATGTTGATGACGGCGGGCCGTCTCAACGACCTGGGCGACCTTGGTTTCTGCGACTTCATAGGTATAGACGCCGCAGACCCCGACCCCATGCTGGTGCACATGCAGCATGATACGGGTCGCGTCTTCACGGCTCTTCTGGAAAAACCGCTCCAACACATAGATGACGAACTCCATCGGCGTGTAGTCGTCATTGAGGATCAGCACCCTGTACAGGGAGGGACGCTGAAGCTTCGGCTTGGTCTCGGTGACGACGGCGGCCCCTGCACCTCCGCCCTGTTCACCTGGCCGTCTCGTAGGCATGAAAAGTCCGTCTTAGGGAGGTCGTCTGGTCTCTTAGATAGGTGATGATGGCCTGATTTGTAGGGAGGTCCAGTCACAGGCTGCGTGAACGTCATCATCGAACAAGGTTTCCTGCCGCGATCCGGTTCCCGTAACGCCCGGTGCCCGCCAAACCTCGAGGGTCGAGGCCAAACAAAAAGGCCCCGGTGTTGCCACCGAGGCCTATTGCTACGCTTACTGAAACAGGATCGCCTTAGCGCGTGGCCTGGAAGCTCTCGACGGTTTCGGTCACGCGTGCGTTCAGAGGCTTGATCGTGTCGTTCACAGAGGCGCTGAAGATGTCAGCGGCCTTGGAGAACTGGGCCAGGTAGGCTTCCGTGGCCGACTTGGCCCAGGCGGTTTGCAACTCGACCAGTTCCTGCACCGAGCGGGCGCGGCTGAGCGACTGGGCGGCGGCCACGCCGTCTTCCCAGCTCTTCTTGGAATAGGACAGGGCTTCCTGCGACAGGGCTTCAGCCCCCCGCTGGGCAGCCGTGGCGCACTCGACCACAGCTTCAAGGTTCTTCTTGCCGTGTGCGTTCAGCTCGGTCAGCGAGGCGATGGACTTGTCCACGCCCTCGCGGAAGGCCTTGGCACCTGCGGTCTGAACGGCTTCGGCCTGGGCCTGAGCCTTGGCCGCAGTTTCTTCGACAGTCTTCTTAACAGTCTCGGTGGCGTTAGCCATGGGACTCTCCTGAAGCAAAAAGGGGGACACAGGAAACGACGTTCCCTGTAAGCCTGCTTCTTATGCCGCAAGCGCGAAGACAACACAACGATATTTTGTGCAACGCAACATGACGACCGACTCACAATCCGTTGACGGTCGATTAACCCTCTCGAAACCCCAGGCTAGGATGCTAGGTTAAAAGCCGGTGCGTTGGCAGGCGTGCGAACCGCCCCGGATTGACGAGGCTAGTATGACCATGACCGCATTCCTGCGCCGCAGCGTTCTGGCAACCCTTGTGATCGGCACTACAGCCTTGACACCCAGCCTGGTCGCCCAGGCACCGGTTGCTCAATCCTCTGAGAACGCCCGCTACGCCGCCGTGGTGGTCGATGCCGCATCTGGCGAGGTCCTGTTTGAACGCTTTGCCGATGCCCGGCGCTATCCGGCGTCGATTACCAAGGTCATGACCCTTTACCTGGCATTCGAAGCCCTGGAATCGGGCAAGGCCAATCTGACCGATCGACTGACGGTTTCCCCGCGCGCCGCCTCGCAACCGCCGTCCAAGCTGGGCCTGGCTGCGGGCCAGACCATCACCATGGACGATGCCATGCGCGCCACCGCTGTGCGCAGCGCCAATGACATG